>CALYPL010000018.1 GCA_945273835.1 uncultured Dysgonomonas sp.
TTTCTTCAGAATTTCTATTTTCATTAGTTAAAATAAAAATTAACCAAATGCTGTTTGGTACTTTTTCTGCATCGAAGTTAATTGCAGATTGGAATAGTTAGTAGTCTACATCGTGACTCTCGAAAACGGTGCTGCATCGATAGCGCAAAATTCACCATCGAGATACTTGAAATAGCCTGCCATAGCAACCATAGCGGCATTGTCTGTTGTATAACCAAATTTCGGGATATGAATTTTCCATCCGTATGTGCGAGCATAATCTTCAAAAGCTGCTCGCAACCCTGAATTGGCTGAAACTCCTCCTGCAACGGCAACTTCTTTTATATTCAAATCTTTAGCCGCTTTGCGTAATTGCTGCATCAGGACATCTATTACGGTTTTCTGTAATGAAGCGCATAAATCAGCCTTATTTTTTTCTACAAAATCAGGGTCTTTTTTCAATTCATCACGCAATAGATAGAGGAATGATGTTTTCAGACCACTGAAACTGTAATCATAGCCTCCGATATGGGGCTTACTCAATTTAAATGAGTCTGGATTTCCTTCTTTTGCTAAACGATCTACGACCGGTCCTCCGGGATATCCTAAACCCATAACTTTAGCACATTTGTCGAAGGCTTCGCCGGCAGCATCATCAATTGTCTGACCTATAATTTCCATGTCGTTATACGCTTTGACAAGTATGATTTGCGAATTGCCTCCTGATACAAGCAAACATAGAAAAGGGTATTTTGGCTGATTCTGATCATCTTTATCTTCTTTAATGAAATGTGCCAAAACATGTGCTTGTAAATGGTTTACATCTACCATCGGGATATTTAATGCTGTAGCCAAACCTTTAGTAAAGGATGTCCCCACAAGCAACGAACCCATTAATCCGGGTCCTCGAGTAAAAGCTATGGCTGACAAATCGTCTTTTGAAATGTCTGCTTGTTTTAAAGCCTGATCAACAACAGGTATAATATTTTGCTGGTGAGCGCGTGATGCCAATTCTGGCACAACGCCACCATATGCCTCATGTACTTTCTGACTTGATACTACGTTCGAGAGTAATACGCCATCACGTATAACTGCTGCAGCCGTATCATCGCACGATGATTCTATACCTAATATTATACTCATTTATTGTTTGTTGTTAAATATTTTTATAAACATTTTGCAGGTATTTTATTTCGTCTTTAACTTTTTTAAGCCCGATTAGACCTCCTGACAAGCCCGTTGAATATGAGATTACTCTTACTTTGATATTATCTGTATCAGATGCATTTATCGAGATTTTAAATTTATAATACTTGCAAAAAGCTCCAAAAAGCAAACGCTTTATTCTACTACCTTTTTCATATACACCTTGTCCTAAATGTATGTATTCATTTT
The DNA here is from genome assembly GCA_945273835.1 of uncultured Dysgonomonas sp. Lineage (GTDB taxonomy): Bacteria > Bacteroidota > Bacteroidia > Bacteroidales > Dysgonomonadaceae > Dysgonomonas. Next base: position 1,375 of record CALYPL010000018.1, read on the forward strand.
TAGTCATAGCAGCATCAATTGCTTTTTCAAGTTCATACTGAGATATGCCTGAATATACGTATATAAAACCTGATGAATTTATAGCTTCCTCGTTTTTGAAATAACCCATAAAATTTTTCGTTATAATTATAAAGTTGTAATAAGTTTTATAACTAACAAAAATAATAATTTAATTTAAACATATTACCTTCAGATGAAAAATGTCTATATACTGATTGTTACTTACTTGTTTATATCTTTATCCGGATGCAATAATAATATTAAGGGAAACGAAATAACATATAAAAATCAATCCAAAATTATCCGTTTTGATAAAGAATTCTTTGCCTATATAACTCATCCATCCCAAGCTAAACAAGATTCGTTAATTCAGAGCTATCCTCAATTGTTACCGGCCATAGCGATAACCGCAGCAAATGTAAAATCCGGCGATAGCACGGTCCATTATATAAATGAGCTAAATAGATATTACAGCCATCCTTCGCTATTACAGATTTATCGTGACGCTTTGACGCATTTTGACAATGTATCGGTATATGATAATGCGCTTAAAGAAATTGAAATTAACGCAAGCAAAGAATTGCCCTGCGAACAATTACCCAAACTATCATTCCACGTTTCGGGTTTTAAAGAAAATGTTATAGCTTTTGACAGCTTAATTTCTATTTCCATCGATAAATATTTAGGTAAAGATTATTCTTATTACCAAACTTATTTTAACGATCATGAAAGAAGCCGTATGACACCCTCATTTATAATGGTTGATTACCTTAAAGCATGGCTGATGAGCGATGTTATTGACAATGACCAGAATGACCTATTAGAAACTATAATTTATCATGGAAAATTAATTTACGTCATAAGCAAACTTTTGCCTGAGAACGATTTCATGTTAGAGAACATCATTGGTTATACTACCGATCAAATAATGTGGTGCAATGAAAATGAAAAGAAAATCTGGAAAAATATCACAGATCAAGCCGGACTGAGTAACACTGACAGATTGATCATATCAGGATATGTCAATGACGGACTTTACACAGTACCGATCGGAAAAAATTCGCCTCCACATTTAGGAGATTGGATAGGTTGGCAGATTGTTAAGCAATATGCAACCGAAAAAAAAGCAACGACAGAAAACGTTATAAAAACAGATGCTAAAACTATATTGAAAGAAGCGAAATACAATTTATAAGCACTTATTAACACAATGTTGAAAACTTTACAACTTATTCTCCACCGATTTCATGTATCTTTGAAGGTGCGAAATTAATCCATAATGGCAGAGAATAATTCTAATAAACGTAGGCAAAAACCTAAAGAACAAGCACCTATCATTGCCGATATAGGGAAAGTTCAACCTCAGGCTCGCGAACTCGAAGAAGCCGTACTTGGCGCACTTATGCTCGAAAAAGATTCATATTCAATCATAAGCGACATCCTGAAACCCGACAGTTTTTACGACGAAACACATCAGATAATCTATCAGGCGATCGTACATTTGGCAGTACGTCAAGCTCCTATAGATATGCTCACCGTAATAGAAGAATTGCGAAAAGAGGGCAATCTTGATCGTGTTGGAGGTCCCGTCTATATTGCACAACTGACTGAAAAAGTGGCTTCGGCGGCTCATATAGAATTTCACGCACGCATCATTGCTCAAAAATACCTGGCTCGTGAACTCATATCATTTTCATCAAATGTAACTCAAAAAGCCTTTGACGAGACAAGTGATGTGGATGATCTGATGCAGGAAGCCGAAAGTAAACTTTTTGAAATTTCGCAACGCAATGTAAAAAAAGACGTAACCCAGATAGACCCGGTTATAAAGGAAGCGATAAAACTTGTTGAAATAGCAGGCAGCCGCCCTGAAGGCTTGAGCGGATTACAAACAGGATTTGATCGTTTGGACAAGATAACATCAGGATGGCAAAATTCTGACCTCGTCATTATAGCAGCTCGTCCGGCAATGGGTAAAACTGCTTTTGTATTATCAATGGCTAAAAACATGGCTGTGAGTTTCAACTATCCCGTAGCTTTGTTCTCGCTCGAAATGTCAAACGTTCAGTTAGTAAACCGTCTTATCGTAAACACTTGCGAAATTCCCGGTGAGAAAATAAAAAACGGTCAGCTCGAACCCTATGAATGGGAACAGCTCGATTTTAAGATAAAAGAGCTTTACGGTGCTCCTTTATATGTTGACGATACTCCAAGTTTATCGGTCTTTGAACTCAGAACCAAAGCACGTAGACTTGTTCGTGAACACGGAATCAAAATAATAATCATCGACTATCTTCAATTGATGAATGCAAGCGGCATGAATTTCGGAAGCCGTGAGCAAGAGGTAAGTACCATTTCACGATCTTTGAAAGGATTAGCCAAAGAATTGAATATACCTATTATCGCCTTGTCACAGCTTAATCGTGGTGTTGAATCTCGTACTGGGTCTGAAGGTAAACGTCCACAACTTTCCGACTTGCGTGAATCAGGAGCGATTGAGCAGGACGCAGATATGGTATGTTTTATTCATCGACCCGAATATTATAAAATTTTTGAAGACGACAGAGGTAATTCACTTTTAGGCTTAGCGGAAATAATCATAGCCAAGCATCGTAATGGTGCTACCGGCGATGTTCAGTTACGATTCAAAAGTGAATTTGCCCGATTTGAAAATATTGAAGATGCCGGATTTTCACCTAATCAAGGTGCATTCATGCCCTCAAAAATGAACAGCAATACCGACGATCGCAACTTCGACATAATACCGGGTGGCATAAATAGTAACGTTCCGTTTTAAACTACAACAATAAATTATATTATAAATTTACTCTCTATTTTTAGGGAAACACGATACTATTTACTTAATATTATATTTCAACAATATAATTTTTACATCAGTATAAATTATCTGTCAAATAAATTTAATCAAAATCTTTATTCTGATAATTCATTTTAACATGATTACCCGTAAGTATTTATTGTTTTAAAAACAAGATTAATGAAAATAGCTATCTTTGCCGAATAAAACAAATAGAAATCAGCTTTTTATATTTTAAGAATAATACTTAGAATAATGCTTTCAATTTGTAAAACGCAGTATAAGATAAATAGAATATTTAATACTTAAAAATTTACGTTTAAGACTAATAAATCGTAAGATTATGAACAATTATCCTTCTGTATCATTAATTATTTCCACCTATAATTGGCCACAAGCCTTAAAACGTTCTATTTCGAGCGTATTATCACAAACTGTATTACCAAACGAAGTTATTATTGCTGATGACGGATCTAAAGATGATACACGGTTATTAATCGAAGAATTCCAAAAAAATTTCCCTTGCCCATTAATTCATGTTTGGCATGAGGATGACGGCTTCAGATTAACATCAATCAGAAATAAAGCAATAGTAAAATCTTCGAGTGAATATATCATACAAATTGATGGTGATGTAATTTTAGATAAAAACTTCATTGAAGATCATCTTAAATTTGCAAAAAAAGGATGTTTCGTTACAAGTAGCCGGGTTATACTTTCAGACAGATTGAGTAAGAAAATAATTAAATTAGAACAAAAATCACTTTCAATTTTCATGTATGGCGCAGGAAATAAACTAAACGGACTAAGATGTAATCCATTAACTAACTACCTTCGCTTTAGATACAAAAAGAGTCAGCCTTATTATGTCAAAGGGTGCAATATGGCGTTCTGGCGAAAAGATTTGATTGAAGTAAATGGTTATAACGAAGATATGACAGGATGGGGATTAGAGGATAGTGAACTCGCCATTCGTTTAATCATGTCTGGCAAAAAGCGTCAATTCTTAAAATTCGGAGGTGTTGTATATCATATTTATCATAAATATAACTCTCGAAATCGTGTATCTATTAATATTGAAATAATGGATAATGCCATTGAAAAACGAATTAAGCATTGCAAAAACGGATTAGATAAATATTTAGTACAGGATATTAATTGATGAAATTTAAGTCTCGCCTCCATTGAAAGCAACTTTATAACAAAAACATTGAATTTTAAATCTTAAGTTGCAATGTTTTTTTATTAAATAGTTTTCTTAATCAGAAAAATTAATTTAATAAGCATATTTTTTGTACAAAAAACTATCGAATTCTAACTCTTTTATAAAAAAACGAAGCAGATAATCACATGCTAAATTTCTGGTTTCTAAAAAAAGTATTTCCTTTGTTATCTGATAAACAAAAACAACTACTGAATGAAAAATAAATTCATTTCCGCGCTTCTAATTCTTTTTGCAATAAGTGCCTATATCAAACCGCTTATAGCACAAACAAAAGAAAATTCGGATACATTAAATAACAAAGCACAAGAACGTTATTTCGAAATCAGAAAAAATATTGACGTTTTCAATTCAGTTCTTCGAGAACTTGACTTATTCTATGTAGACACATTGAACCTCAATAAAACCGTACGTACTGGGATTGACAATATGCTTAATAGTCTTGATCCTTACACTGAATACTTCAATGAAGAAGACATGGTTGAATTTAACTTTATGACTACAGGCGAATATGCAGGTATAGGCGCAACAATAGTTTATAAAGATAACAGGATTGTAATAAATCAGCCATATGAAAATAAACCAGCAGCTAAAGCTGGGCTTAAAGCAGGAGATGTAATTTTATCCATAGACGGTAAAGACATGACTAAATGTGCTGCAAAAGACGGTGAAAACTACGGACGTACTTTAAGCAACTATGTGAGCAGCGCACTTAAAGGTCAACCCAATACAACGATTGAAGTTGAAGTTGAACGCATCGGTGAAAAAAAACCTTTAAAATTTAAGGTAACTCGAGAAAAAATCGTGATGAATCCTGTTGCCTATTCAGGAATAGTAAGTCCCGGTATAGGTTATATAAACCTGTCATCATTCACAGACAAAAGTGCTGCTGATGTTAAAAATGCATTTCAGACTCTTAAGAAACAAGGCATAAAGTCGCTCGTACTTGACCTTCGACAAAATGGCGGAGGAGTTTTAGAAGACGCCATACAGATTGTGAATATGTTTATTCCTAAAGGTACAGTGGTGCTAACGACAAAAGGTAAGCTCAAACAATGGGATCGGACATACCGCACAACTATCGAGCCAATGGACGTTGATATACCAATAGCTGTATTAGTGGATAGAGGTTCAGCATCAGCATCAGAGATTGTAGCAGGTTCATTACAAGATTTAGACAGAGCAGTGCTTATAGGCGAAAAGACCTATGGCAAAGGGCTTGTGCAGACAACCCGTCAAATACCATATGACGGAAGCCTGAAAGTAACCACATCAAAGTATTACATACCAAGCGGAAGATGTATACAAGCGATAGATTATTCGCACAGAAATCCTGACGGAAGTGTCGGACGTATTCCCGACAGCCTGACAACCGTATTTAAAACACAGTTAGGCAGACCTGTTAGAGATGGAGGGGGAGTATCGCCTGACATAAAACTTGATGAAGACAAAATGGCGACTATACTGTATTATCTCGAAAATCAGATGATTATATTTGATTGGGTAAACAACTGGGTGGCAACACATAAAAGCATAGTAGCGCCTAATGAGTTCTGTATTTCAGAAAATGATTATAATAATTTTAAGGAATTTGTAAAATCAAAAAATTTCAAATACGACAGGTTAAGTGCCAAAAGCATGGAATCGCTTAAAGAAGTGATGGAATTTGAAGGTTACATGAAATCGGCGAGCGATGAATTTAAAGCCTTAGAAGCAAAATTAGTTCCAGATCTTGATCGTGATTTAGAAACTTTTAAAAATGAAATTACCAAACGCATCAATACTGAAATAATAAAGAGATATTATTTTCAGAACGGAGAATTCATTTATACGTTAAAAACTGATAAAGGATTGGCAAAAGCAATTGAGATTCTAAACAACAAAGAAGAGTATAAGAAAATATTATCGCCTTCGTCTTCAGAAATGGTTGAAAATAAAGATTCTGCAACCGACGCGAAGAATTAATTTAGCATTGCACCTATTTTTATATTATCTTTGTAATATTATAATAACCTACTTGCCGACCGACTAAAACAATATATGGAATATAATACTCAACTAAAAAGGCTTGCTCTACCTGAATATGGACGTAACATCCAAAATATGGTGGATTACTGCCTCACTATAAGCGATCGGGACAACCGTAAAAAGTGTGCAGACACCATCATCGTAATCATGGGAAATATGTTTCCACATCTGCGTGATGTGAATGACTTTAAACATATATTATGGGATCATCTTGCGATAATGTCTGACTTTAAATTAGATATTGATTATCCTTATGAAGTTATTCGCAAAGAGGACCTCTATACCAAACCAGCTAAGCTTGACTACAGCAGACCGACAATGCGTTATAGACATTACGGTAAAACGTTGGAAAAGATGGTGGATATAGCAACCACACTTGAAGATCAAGAAGAAAAATCGCAATTTATCATGTTGGTCGCATCACGCATGAAAAAATCTTATCTGCAATGGAACAAAGAAGTTGACGATCATAAGATTTTCTTCGACCTGTATGAGCTTTCAGATCATAAAATTGACCTGCGAAACAGTAATATTCAATTGCCTGATTTGAAAGAAATCACAAACTTCAAGAAACAGAATAACAATAAGAATCAGAAAAAAAATAAACAACAGTCCTGATACTTATGATCCGTGAAAGCGAAGTATTTAAAATCGGCAGATTCATAAAGCCTCACGGCATCAAGGGCGAGATTGCATTTTCATTCGATAATGATGTCTTTGATAAAGTAGACTGCCCCTACCTTATCTGCAAAATTGATGGAATATTCGTGCCATTCTTCATAAGCGAATACAGATTTAAAGGAAGTGAAACCGCTTTAATCACATTCACAGATATTGACGATGAAATTAAAGCATCACGTTTGGCAGGATTGGATGTATATTTTCCGAGGAAATATCACGAAGAAGAATCTTCACAAGAAATAGAATATTCTTGGAATTTCTTTTTAGGATTTCGTGTAATTGACAAAAAGCACGGAGAATTAGGAACAATAGACGAAATAGACGAATCGACCATCAACGTTCTTTTCATTGTCCGATCAGATGATAAAGAATATCTTATTCCCGCCACCGAAGATTTTATAGTCCGTGTAGACCCTAAAAATAAAACCATCTATATGAACCTCATCGAGGGGCTTATTGAATAAATCATCTCGAGGCTATTTCACGTTACACACCATACTCATATACATCAGGAAAAAACACAACGTTGACAAAACAACGATCAGAGTATGAAAAAAAAGAAAATCAAAAATAAAATAACCATAACGGATTACATTAACGCCGTAAAAAAAGCCGACAGAGAAATTCAAATCACAGAAAGCACAGGTTGGCAACGAATTACAAAAGTCCATAAAAACAAAAAGGTATACGACCGCAAAAAAGAAAAGAATAATTTCAAAACTGATAATAACGATATCTGATGAAGACCTATACGAATGTTAAAGACCTTGGCAACCTGAATAAAGCCGTTCGAGAAGCACTCGAAATAAAAAAGAACCGATTCGGGTATAAGCATTTAGGAACAGATAAAACATTATTGATGGTCTTCTTCAATTCGAGCCTGCGAACACGCCTCAGCACCCAAAAAGCAGGGATGAACTTGGGGATGAATACAATGGTACTCGATGTCAATCAGGGAGCTTGGAAACTTGAAACTGAAAGAGGAATTATTATGGATGGTGATAAATCAGAACATTTACTTGAAGCCATCCCCGTTATGGGTTCATATTGCGACATTATCGGTGTGCGGGCATTTGCTACCTTTGAGAATAAAAACGATGATTATCAGGAAAATATACTCAACCAATTCATAAAATATTCAGGAAGACCCGTTTTCAGTATGGAGGCGGCGACAGCACATCCCTTACAGGCTTTTGCTGATCTTATAACCATTGAAGAGTACAAGAAAACAGCACGTCCGAAAGTGGTTCTTACATGGGCGCCTCATCCAAAAGCACTCCCCCAAGCCGTTCCAAACTCGTTTGCGGATTTTATGAACGAGGCCGATGTGGATTTTGTGATCACGCACCCCAAAGGCTACGATCTTGCATCCCAATTCGTTAGAAATGCAAAGGTAGAATATGATCAGAATAAAGCGCTTGAAGGAGCTGATTTTGTGTATGCTAAGAACTGGGCTGCTTATACTGATCCGAATTATGGAAAGATTTTATCCTCAGACCGTTCGTGGACTGTTACGGCTGAGAAGATGGCTTTGACTAACAATGCTTATTTTATGCATTGTTTGCCTGTCAGACGGAATATGATTGTGAGTGACGATGTTATTGAAAGCCCTCAATCATTGGTTATACCAGAAGCCGCTAATCGTGAAATATCAGCCCAAACGGTTTTAAAAAGGATGCTGGAAAGTCTTTAAACTAAATATCGGCATTAGCAAAATAGATAAAGGATTGAGTTTAAATACCCAATCCTTTTCAATTTAAAAGAGGCTATATAATATCATCGAGTAAATCTGTTTTTATCATCTTCAACGTTTTCATGGGCAACCGCATCAATAACCGCCACGATGGTAAGATTCATAATATCACGAACTGAACTTTCGATGTCCGTAAAATGAACGGCTTTTTTCAGACCTATCTGAATAGGACCGATACTGTCGGCACGTACCCCCTGCTCCATCATTAGTTTACTTGAAATATTTGCTGAACTTAAATTCGGGAATATCAACGTGTTTACCTCTTTACCTTTCAATGTGTTGAATGGAAATGATTCATCACGCAAATCCTTATTTAAGGCAAAATTCAATTGCATCTCTCCATCAATCGGTATTTCGGGATAATTTTCGTGCAAATATTTAACCGCATCTGAAATTTCCTTCGGGCTTCCATTGTTATCTGCTCCGAAATTTGAGAATGAAAGGATTGCCATTACAGGATCGCGCGCGAAGAATTTAACAGCATCGTATGTCAAACGAGAAATTTCTATGATGGTTTCCTTCGATGGCCAGCGGTTTATCAGCGTATCAGACATAAAGTAAGGACCTTTCTTGGTCTGCACAATGTGCATAGCGGCAAAATGATTGTAGCCGGGTTGCAAACCTATGACCTCAATAGCTGTTTTGGCAAAATCCTGATAATGGCTGTAAACTCCGGTAATCAGCGCATCAGCATCACCTGTTTCAACCATCATCATACCAAAATAGTTTCGATCGTTCATTTTCTCTAATGCCTCCTGCAAACGCACTCCCTCTCTGCATTTCTTTTCAGAAAGAACAGTAGCATAACGCAATCGTCTGGCATCTTCTGATATATGTCTATGATTCACGATTTCAACACCTGTAAGATCAATTCCGTTTTCGCCTGCAATCTTACGGATACGTTCTTCGCTACCTAACAATACCGGATAACAAATGCCGTCTTTCAGACTGAAAACAGCCGCTTTGATCATATTTATATGTGTACCTTCACAGAAAACCACCTTCTTCGGGTTTTGTTTTGCCAAATGGTACAGACGGTTTATCAGCTTACTGCTGTACCCCATCATCTCTTGCAGTTTGTCTTCGTATGCAGTCCAATCGGTGATTATCTTGCGTGCCACTCCTGAGTCAATAGCTGCTTTGGCAACAGCCGTCGAAACTCTTGTTATTAATCGTGGATCAAGCGGTTTGGGTATGATATAATCACGTCCGAACGACAGTTTTTCAATGTTATAAGCTGAATTGATGGTATCGGGAACAGGTTCTTTTGCCAAAGCCGCTAAAGCCTTGACTGCTGCCAGTTGCATTTCTTCGTTTATGCCTGTTGCCTGCACATCGAGTGCACCTCTGAATATGTAAGGAAAGCCTAATACATTATTTACCTGATTGGGATAATCGGAGCGACCTGTTGCAAAAATCACATCATCACGTGAATCCATAGCTTCTTCGTACGATATTTCGGGATCGGGGTTAGCCAGAGCAAAGACAATCGGATTTTCGTTCATCGAACGAATCATTTCTTTCGTCAGCAAATTGGCTTTTGATAATCCTAAAAAGACATCGGCTCCTTTGATAGCATCGGCTAATGTGGATTTACCGCAATCGTCTACTGCAAAAAACTGTTTTTCGGGTGTGAGGTTGGGTCTGCTTTTTGTGATGACTCCTTTGCTGTCGCACATCATTACATTTTCTTTTTTCAGACCTAATTTGATGTACAGATTTGTACAGGCTATTGCTGAAGCTCCTGCTCCGCTGACTACCAGTCTGACATCTTCGATATTCTTCTTTGCCACCGTGAGCGCATTCAACAAGGCTGCGGCTGAAATTATAGCCGTACCATGCTGATCGTCGTGCATTACGGGTATATCGAGTTCTTCTTTTAAGCGTTTTTCTATTTCAAAACATTCAGGGGCTTTTATATCTTCCAGATTTATTCCTCCGAATGTGGGGGCAATTGCTTTTACTGTCTGAATAAATTTTTCAGGGTCTTTTTCGTTGACTTCTATGTCAAATACATCTATATCGGCATATATTTTGAATAATAGTCCTTTTCCTTCCATTACGGGCTTACCTGCCATAGCTCCAATATCTCCTAACCCGAGAACGGCTGTTCCGTTTGATATGACTGCAACGAGATTGCCTTTGGTTGTATAGTTGTAAGCGTTCGCCGGGTCTTTCTGTATCTCAAGGCAAGGCTCTGCAACTCCGGGCGAATATGCCAACGATAAATCAAGCTGCGAACTGTATGGTTTTGTGGGTACTACCTCGATTTTTCCGGGTTTATCTTTTGAATGATAGCGTAATGCTTCTTCTCTTGTAATTTTGGCCATGATTAATAGTTAAAGTTAGGTTTTGCAACGAATTTACAAAAAAGGAATGATTTTGATTAAAAAGTGTGATAAAAAGAAAAACGTATTTTGAAATCTTTTTTACTTATATTGTAATAAGTAAAATTAAGGTTATGTGAAATTATTTGAGATCACGAATTGGTTTTCCTTTAATAAAATCCCGAGCTGCTTCTATAAATGGATCGTAACGGTTTAGAATATCGTTATCTGTCATTGTACGCACTTTAATATCGGGTTCTATTCCAAACTCTATTTGCTCAAGCGATGCGTTAAGCATGGGGGATGCGGAGAATCGCACTGACCATCCGTTAGGAATTTCGGACGAGAAAGGCAAACCGCTACCGCCTCCTGTACGGTCGCCCATAAGGGTTACATTGGGCGCATAGCTCATCGCGTTAACAAAATCGTTTGCCGCGCTGAAACATTTGCGATTTGTTAGTACTACTACTTTTTTTAGATATGGTATTCTGTTTTTAGGTGGATCGACGTATATCTTATAGGGGGTCGAAAAATCGTTATGCCCCTTGCCTGTTTTATGGAGCATATTGGCGACCAAAGTTTTCTGTGTAAAGAATCGCTCGGCAAGTTTTTCGCTGTTAGTGAGGTAACCTCCGCCATTGTTGCGTATATCGAGAATTATTCCATCGCAAATCGACAGGCTTAATAATGCTTCATCGAGATTGCCGCTGCCTATTCCGCTCATAAAGCTCTCGTAATAGATATAGCCGATGTTATCATCGAGCTTTTTATATTTGATGCCGCTTGCCTGCTTATAATCAGTGCCTAAATATTTTTGATCTTTCTGTACTTTTTCATCAAAGTTTTCAGGATAGTCGTCATACCATTTGGTATATCTTCCTACGTCGTGAGGGGCTATAAGGTTTACGTGTCCGTCTTTTACTTCTTGCAACATCTCGTTCAGCACATCAAACAGGGTATATCTGCTCATCTTATCGCTAATACGCACAGAGTATCTGTCATGCACTTCGTTCCAGTCAATATCTTTATATTCAAAGAAGCAATAATGCTCGTCCATGATTTTCCAAAGCGCCTCGAAGTTACCCCGATTGGTGTTTTCATAACTTTCTTCGTTGAAACAGGAGGTAAAAAACAGAACGATACTGGTTATCAGAAAGAGGTGCTTAATTTTCATAAAAGCATAAATGTTTTTACATGTGTTTAAGGTAATAATAATTCTTTAAACTGTTCGTATGAGTAGCGATAGTAATTAAAATCGAATTTCTCGTTCGGTATGCCCGACAATTCGCCTTTGTGGGTAAATTGCCATATTCGCCAATTGGGAATTGCTGCGTCTTCGGGTTCGTTAATCGGATCACTTAACCATAAGATATTATCACGGAAGTTATCTTTTATATATAACTTGTAGCAATCTTTATTGGTATAAATGATAGGATGAACTCCATAATGTGCCAAAAGGGTACTGTCTAAAGATTTAAGTTCCTGTATAACAATCTTTTTATAGTCTTTATCTTTATTATAAAGGTTTACTTTGGAGTGTTCAATATCGATAGCAGGTACCATATCGCCTTCCATACATTTGGCTTCTTGTATAAAATGTTTTGCCTGTTCTTCGCCTGACAAACCGAAAGTGTAGAAATGATATGATCCGACCTTAAGTCCTGCATTTTTCGCAAGTTCATAATTAACCGCATAATTGCGGTCTTTATGGGTTACTCCTTCTGTGACTTTTAGATATGCGAACGATATTTTTTCTTCTCGCACATTATTCCAATTAGGTATGGGATTGTGATGCGAAAGATCGATTCCTTTAACGTAATATTTTTCTGAAACGAAGGTATGGGGTTCTTTATGGCGATACCACCTATATGCAAAATATAGCCCTACGAGTATTATTGTCAGCGCAAGAAGGCCAAGTGCGATAAGTAATGTTTGTTTATCTGTGCCTTTGCCTTTTTTCCGTGTCTTTTTTTTCTTCTTCTTTGCTTTTTTTGCCATTTGCTTCCGAAGTGGTTATGTTGAGTTGTTTTAATTAATTAATCGGGCAAAGATACGATTAATGTTCTATTCTTTTTTCATCAATATGTAATCAATAATTCGGCTGATCTCTCTTGCGTGCTTTAAAATCATCAGATGATCACCTCCTGGGACGGGAATGATGTTATCCATTTTGTCGAACGGAAACAGCTGATCTTTTGTTCCCTGAATATGATAGAGGTGAGGGATGGGATGACCGTCAGGCAACCAATTAACGATTTGTCTGGCAGCCCATCGTATATAGGTTGGATCTGTCACGGTCATATACTTCGCCAACTCTTCATTGGGTAAGTCATAGACTAATTTATTGAAGACTGACGTCATAAAATCGGAAGATGTAAAAAACGAATCGGGTACTTTTTCTATTATGTTTGTCGCTCTTGCAAAACGAAATATGGCGGGTGCTTCTTTAAGGCTTTTAAAGGTGGATATCAGTATAATTTTGCGTGGTGTTATGATCTTTGCCATTTCCTGAACGATTACTCCTCCGAAGGAATAACCTACTAATATGAATGGATGCCGTGTATCGATCTTGCGAGCCATTTCCGAAGCGTATTCTTTCAACGACTCGTATTTGCGGGGAATAGTCCATTCAAGGTAAACTTTGTGATAACCATAGGGTAATATCAGTTTATCGAATGCCTTGCAGTTATAGCACATACCCGACACAAAATATACATTGATTTTATTTTTCCGAATGCTGCGGATAGATTTCCATAACCTTGTCAAAAAATGTTCTTGATATATTTCGGAAGGATAAGCCATAATCTTCGGGTGATCATATCTCTAAATTATTAATTATAAATCCATAGCAGTACAGATTTTTCTGATTTTTTTAGCATTTCGTCTATTTTTTTCATCGATCCGTTAGATAGTACGGGGCATCCTTGGCTATAACCTAATGGCAGATGACCAGGGTATATTTCTTTATTGGATATGGGCGTATGTGAGTGCAGCACGATAAAGCGTTTAAACGCATTGTTATTGGTCTTTTCCAATCCGTGTAATTTATAATGTACATTTATGCCGTATTGACTATAGGATCGTATTCCTGTCTTATATTTACCTATTGACGAACAATAGCTGCCTTCTACATTGCTGAAAACCGGTTTAGTAACTGTACTTTCTTTACCGTAACCATGTGCGCAAAGACTTGATAATTTGATTGATTGTGTATTAAAATCCCATACAAAGAAACGATATTTACCTGAATGCTTTGAGAAATCGACCAGAAAACAATAATCCGTATTCAGATCATTTTTTTTACAAAATGATAAGGCTGAGTCCGCCTTTGCTTTGATACGTTTATTTTCAGCGTTCTGAATTTCATTATTGTCTTGTACTTTTGATTTTACGTCATGCGAACATGCAAGGGAAAATATAACAAAATTTATTACTATTATTAAAACTTGTTTTTTCATTATTTATATTATAACTCTATAGAATTTAAGTGTAGTTAATTTAAAGTCATCGTTGTACTTCTAAGTTATTCTGAAATGTTGTCAATCTATACCGATAAGCATGTTTATGGCATCGATTGTCGCGAAATTAGACTCCCATTCCGATTTGCCTTTTTGGCGAATAAGCCATAATTTCATTAATTTTATTTCATCATCCGTCGCACCGTTTTCAATCAGGGCTTTCATCAGGTACACATGTTTGCAAATATCGGAGTTGGATATGAATACTTCACATTTTCCGTCAACCCAATACATTCCCTTCGTTTCATCAACAGTTGCATTCTTTCTGATGTTTGAAGCAATTTTTTGAGCTAACTCTTTATCTCCGTCACGTTTCAACACAATAGCCATAAGTGCACGTTGATAGAGGTTATATCTTTCCCAATTATGAACTGCCCGATATTTCGTATTTTTTTCAAGTTCATGTACTTCATAAGAAATTGGTATATCACGATACAATGAACGGACATACAAATATTCTAATATTGCTGTGGGAACATCAGGATTGGATTCAGATAAACAGGGAGGTAATGTGTCGCTATGTTTTTCAATAACTAAGTTACTTGTTGCATCTTTTATGAAATTGTCGTCTATGTAAGAGATTGCACGACTTTGCATTTCTTTTATCGGAGCATCGTACTCCACTTGTCCGTATAATTGTAAATCATTCAGTTCGCTCAATATATACAGAGCCATTTTATTATCATCAGTTACATCGGCACCACATAAACCCGAAAACGCAATTGAATCTGTTTCACTTTGTTTTAGGG
Source organism: uncultured Dysgonomonas sp. (assembly GCA_945273835.1). Lineage (GTDB taxonomy): Bacteria > Bacteroidota > Bacteroidia > Bacteroidales > Dysgonomonadaceae > Dysgonomonas. The sequence goes on from CALYPL010000018.1 coordinate 16,471, forward strand.
ATAGTACACCAGTTTGACTCAACTGTGGATAACGTTTTGAAAGTGATTCTCCTAATTGAACAGCATAATATGTGGTAAATTTCTCAATTGTTTTTTCGCTTTTAGGTCTGAAAAGGGAACGTATGGCGGCTATTGCGCTTAGTTGATCATCAGACAAAAGGGTTTTACTACTATCCGTGTCAGCAATAGAAGTTGCATTTATATTCATCAAGAATAGAATGCCTAACAATATTGCAAGTTTTTTCATAAAGTTTTGTATTAATGAAGTTTATGACAATCAATCAAGGATAAATCATTACTTTCTTATTTACTCAGACACATGCCCAACCATACTGCAGCTGTACCCACAATAACACTCAACAGGATATAAAGCAACGCAACCACAAGTTGATTATTTTGTATCAATATTAAATTTTCGTAGGCAAATGTCGAAAAAGTCGTATATCCTCCACAAAAACCAACGATTAACAGGAATCGCTGATCGGTTTGACCGGGAAAAAAATTACTGAATAGTCCGATGCAAAAACAACCGAGTATATTGATCAGAAATGTTGCTATGGGAAATGACATGTAACAATACTTAGTGGCGGTCAACGACATAAGGAAACGAAATATGCTCCCCGTTCCTCCACCCAGACCAACCAATAGTATTTGTTTTATCATAAGTTCAAAGATAAATAAATAATTTTTAGTAAGCTTCCATCCGCACAATTTAATGGTTTTTGAATGTATAGTATATATTATATTTTACGTATATTACTGTTTAATTTATCTCTGAAAAACAATATATTCAATCAAATCAAGTTATATACATATATTGTTTACACAATAAATTCAGAACCCAATTATTCGTAAATTTCTTGAAGAGAAGCATTAAACATATAGTTTTATTGTTCATTATGGTTATCGGCATGATTGCCTGCAAGCGAGTCAAACTCAGCGATGCCGACAGACATTTTGCCCGTGGCGAATATTTTGAAGCTGCCGAAAAGTATCGCAAGGTATATCGTAAGACCTCGCCTAAAAAACGTGATCTGCGAGGTGAAGTTGCTTTCAGAATGGGAGAAAGTTATCGATTGATTAATAACCCCATCCGAGCCAATGCGGCTTATGCCAACGCCGTAAGATACAATGCCAACTACAACACCCTCCATCTGCAATATGCGCGCACCCTTCACAAAGCGGCTAAGTATAAAGAAGCTGCCATACAATATGAAGAATTTCTAAAATTGTTTCCCGATAACGCGTTTGCATTAAACGGTCTTGAAGGTACTAAACTGGCTGCCGAGTGGAAAGCCTCTCCTACCCCTTACGAAATAAAACGAATGAGCCTTTTCGAAACGTCAAAAGGAGGAGAATTCAGTCCGGCATTGCTCCCCCCGAACTATGAACATCTCTACTTCACAGCGAACCACAAAGATGCCACAGGCGATACAATCAGCAAGATAACAGGGACTAAAAATAATGATATATACATGTCCCGTCTCGATGAGAATGGTGCCTGGATGAAACCCGAGAAAATCAAATCCCCGATAAACACAAGTTTCGATGAAGGCGTTGTCAGTTTCTCAAAAGAGGGAACAACCATGTATTACACGTACTCAAGGCAAGACACGATCAATAATACTTTCCCCGAGATTTTCGTGTCCGAACGCTCAGGAGGCTCATGGGCGGCAGGGAGTAAACTGGATATTTACAGAGACACAACCCGAATATATGCTCACCCATCTTTATCTCCGTCCGGCAAGTGGCTTTATTTTGTGTCCGACATGAAAGGCGGATATGGAGGAAAAGATATTTGGCGGGCAAGAATGGCGGGCGGCAATGTGGATTATATCGAAAATCTGGGTCCGCAAATTAATACGGCAGGAGACGATATGTTTCCGAGCGTACGTTCCGATAGTGTATTTTACTTTTCGTCCGATGGTCACCCCGGCATGGGCGGATTAGATATTTTTAGAGCAGTTTATAACGAACAACGTAAAGAATGGACTGTTGAAAACTTAAAGTCACCGATCAATTCTGAAGCGGATGATTTCGGCATCACGTTTGAAGGCAACAAAGAAGCCGGCTTTTTCAGTTCAAATCGGGACGATGCTCGAGGACTCGACCATATATATTCATTTATATACCCGATATTCAAAGCTAAGGTTGAAGGATATATAGTCGATACGGATGACGAGTTTATACATGACGCAATGATACGTATTGTCGGCAACGATGGTACTATAAATAAAATTCCGGGTAAAGAAAACGGCACCTACTCGGTTGATGTACAACGAGGTGTTGAATATGTGTTGCTTGGCAGCGCAAAAGACCACCTCAACACAAAAATGACGTTGAAAACCGCCGATATTAAACGTGACTCAACTTATCTGGTCGATTTTATTTTGACTCCGATTAATAAGCCGGTAGTATTGGAAAACATATTTTTCGATTTTGATAAGTCTGACTTAAAGCCTGAGGCTAAAAAAGATCTGAACGGACTGATCGAGCTTTTGGTTTTAAACCCCAACGTTTCGATTGAACTTTCGTCTCACACCGATCGCAAAGGCAGTGACGAGTACAACGACAAATTATCGCAACGGCGAGCAGATGCTGTTGTAGAATATCTGATTAAGGGTGGAATTGCTAAAGCACGTCTGACATCGGTCGGCTACGGCAAACAGATGCCCAAAACCATTACGCGTTCTGTTGTCAAGAAATACGATTTTTTACATGAAGGCGAAATTCTGAACGAAGCGTTTATTGAAAGCCTCACGCCCGAACAACAAAATATTGCAGACCAAATAAACCGCCGAACCGAATTTAAGGTTGTAAGCATAACATTTGATCTTGAATAATATATTTTATTTCTATGAATTTCAGATACCACATTCTCTTGTTAATTTCTCTTATGCTCATCTCACTTCAAGCAAGTGCACAAGAGCTTAACGCACAGTTTGTATTAAACACACAAAAAATTCAAAGCCAGAACAAAGATATTTTTTCGGCATTGGAAAACGATTTGAGACAATTAATAAACAATCAGAAATGGACAAATGCCAATTTCAAAATTAACGAAAAAATAAATTGTTCGTTAGCTCTGATTATAAACGATATGCCGAGCGATGACAATTTTTCGTCAGAATTGGTTGTCACGTCAAGACGTCCTGTCTACAACTCCACTTATCTCACACCGACATTTAATTATAAAGACAGTAAATTCGATTTTAAATATACCAACGGGCAAATGACCGTCTTTAATGAGTCTAACGTAACAGACAATCTGGTTGCTGTTATTGCTTTTTATTCATATATACTGATTGGTTTTGATTTTGATTCATTTTCGCTCAACGGCGGCAAACCCTATTTCGAGAAAGCATTGGCAATAGCCAATGCCGCACAGTCACTCAACACACGTGGATGGGAACCTTTTTCGACAGGAAAAAGTCGTTACGACTTGGCAATAGCATTGACGGAAGAAAGCTCGCAAGACTTCCATAAACTTTGGTACAATTATCACAGATTAGGATTAGACGAGATGGAAGCTAACGCCCCCGAAGGTCAGAAAAAAATTTTGGAATGCGCCAATTATCTGAATAGTCTGTACCTGGCACGCCCGCAATCTCAATTATTAGACATCTTTGCTGAAACAAAATTAGATGAAATGTTAAAGATTTGCGCTCAGGCATCTGCCGCAGACCGCAAAGAGCTCAGGACTAAATTACTTAAAATATATCCTACCAGAAAAAATTCTATCAATGACGTATTGAATTAAAAATTATTTACACATATTGAGGTAGTTTTCAATAACATCTTTATTCGCGCCTAATTCCTGCGCCTTTAAGAAATCTTCTCGAGCTCCACGCTTATCATATTGCTCCAGCCTTAAACGCCCACGCAACACATAAAACAGATCATCAGTATATCCATATTCAACTGCCTTTTCCAAATCACGACGTGTTTTCGCCAACTTATTCATATTCAGATAGCACTCGGCTCTATTATAATACAACTGACCATTGGTTCTGTTCTCATAAATCAGATCGGTGTAAAGTTCTTCAGCCTCCTGCCATTTCTTCTGAAGTTTCAGTGTCAATGCCATATCCTTTCGGGCTTGTAAGTTATTTTTATCCAACTCAACCAACTTTTTTAAATCGGTTTGCGCTTTGTCGTATTCTTTCGCATTTATATAGATCAACGCGCGCTGCGATAAAGCCTCTTGATCGTCAGGCTTAAATGACAATATTATATTATAATCTTTCAGTGCATCCTGAAGGCTGTCCATCTCACAATACAATGCCGCACGGCTATGCAGCAAAACAGGTTCGTAAGGATATTTAGTTATCGCCGCATTATAATTGACCAACGCTTCGTCATACTTTTTGAGTTTTCTCTGCACGGAGGCAAGGTTAACAATAAGTAGCGTATTACTCGGATTAGTAGGTTCGAGCCTCAACGCCGCCAGTAATGATTGTTCAGCAGAAACATAATTATCCTTTTCAATATAATCCATTGCGCTATTAATCAGATCTTCATACGACTGCGCATTCACCGTAGAAATTGTCAGCATTATGAAAGCAATGAATACATAAAACTTTTTCATGTTATGAATTAATATTATTAGTATCAAATATAAGTTTTTTTAAGTGCTTATAATTTGATATTTGACATTAAATTACTAATTAATATTTTTTTATTTAAAATTTACTATATTTGTGCTTGAAAATATAAAATTACACAATATTAATTATTAATTTTTTTTAATTATGGAATTTTTAAACACCTATTATTTGGATATATTAAAAAACAAATATGCCAAATTCAATGGTCGGGCGCGCAGAAAAGAGTTTTGGATGTTTTATCTAGTATTGAGTGTTATATCATTTGTATTGTCTATAATTGGATCGGTATTGGGATCGATAACAAGCGTATTAGGAACGATTATGCAGATAGTTTCTCTACTATTTTTTCTCGCTAATCTTGTACCTCTGTTGGCTATAGGGGTAAGAAGATTACATGATGTTGATTTAAACGGACTATTGATAATTATACCCGTTGTAAATTTAATTCTTTGTATACTTCCCGGTAAAATTGGAGTTAACAAATATGGACCAGATCCTAAAGAATCAGACATTGATCAATTAGGAAATTGGTCTAACTAAGAAATAATCATTATATAGAAACAAAAAAACCGAAGTTGAAACTTCGGTTTTTTTTTATTACAAATCAACAAAGTTATTTAGTTTCATCAATCTTTAGGTGCAATTCATCTAACTGTACAGCATCTAATTTTGATGGTGCATCGACCATTACATCTCTTCCCGAATTGTTTTTAGGGAAAGCTATACAATCACGGATACTGTCTAAACCGGCAAATATAGACACCAACCGATCTAAACCAAAGGCAATTCCGGCATGTGGAGGCGCACCATATTTAAAAGCATTCATTAAGAAACCGAATTGTTCCTGCGCTCTCTCTTCTGTAAAGCCTAACGTCATAAACATCTTCTTTTGTAGTTGACTATTATATATACGCAACGATCCTCCACCAACTTCAACACCGTTTATAACCATGTCGTAGGCATTTGCACGAACTGCTCCGGGATCGGAATCAAGCAATGGTATGTCTTCTTCTTTAGGACTTGTGAATGGGTGATGTTTTGCAAAATAGCGTCCTAGCTCTTCGTCTTTTTCTAACAAAGGAAAATCCACGACCCATAGACAACTGAATTTATTTTTATCTCGCAATCCAAGCTGTTCGCCAACTTCGAGGCGTAACTCACATAACTGTTTTTGAGCTTTCTCGGTTTCACCGCAAAGTATCAAAATCAAGTCGCCCGGCGAAGCCTGACAGCGTTCAGACCATTTTTTCAAATCGTTCTGATCGTAAAATTTATCGACGGAAGACTTCAGTGTTCCGTCTGCTTCATAACGCACGTACACAAGTCCTTTTGCTCCGATTTGCGGACGTTTAACAAAATCTGTTAAAGCATCCAATTGTTTACGTGTATAAGTGGCTGCGCCTTTTGCACAGATAGCCCCTACATATTCAGCACTGTCAAATACAGCAAAGTCTTTACCTGTGGTAAGGTCTTTGAGTTCAACAAACTTCATATCGAAGCGTGTATCCGGCTTATCTGAACCGTAATATTTCATAGCTTCGGAATAGGGCATGCGTGGAAAATCCGGTAAATCTATATTTTTCTCTGTCTTAAAAAGGGTTTTAACCAACCCTTCAAACATGTTTAGAATATCTTCTTGTCGCACAAAAGACATTTCACAGTCTATCTGTGTAAATTCCGGTTGACGGTCGGCACGTAAATCTTCATCTCGGAAACATTTCACAATCTGGAAATAACGGTCGAAACCTGAAACCATCAGCAATTGTTTAAAGAGCTGCGGTGATTGAGGCAATGCGTAAAATTCACCCGGATTCATGCGTGAGGGAACAACGAAATCTCTTGCTCCTTCGGGTGTGGAAGCAACTAAAACAGGTGTTTCTACTTCCAGAAAACTGCGTTCGTTGAGATAACGTCGGGTTTCGAATGTCAGACGGTTACGTAATTCGAGATTGCGGCGAACTGCATTGCGTCGAAGATCGAGATAGCGATATTTCATACGCAAATCATCACCTCCGTCTGTATCATCTTCTATTGTAAAAGGTGGTGTTTCGGATGTATTTAGTATGACAAGTTTATTAACGATTATCTCAATATCGCCGGTCGGATTGTTGGCGTTTTTACTTTCACGCTCCCGTACTAATCCAGTAACCTGCAGAACATATTCTCGTCCGAGCTTATTACTTTGCTCATACAAATCGGCATCGGCTTCTTTGCTGAATACCAATTGTGTAATACCATATCTGTCGCGCAGATCGACAAAGTTCATTCCACCGCCCAATTTACGGACTTTCTGCACCCATCCTGCTAGTGTAACTTCTTTGTTTACAGCAGCCAGGTTCAATTCTCCACACGTATGGTTCCTATACATACTTTTTATTTTAAACTTTATTTTAACTATCGTATGCAAAAATATAGATTTTTAATTTATTATACAGATATTTGCAATCGATTTTTAGACAATATAAGACTATGACCAAAAAACTTACTCGCATAATATTTTATTTGCTTTCTGTACAAGTAGTTGCTCTAACGACTTTAACAATTTTAAGATGTGTATTATATTTCGCCAATATAAATCTTGCCGCTAACATACCGGATAAATCATGTTTGGTGTTCAGAGCTTTATTAAAAGGTTTGCATTTTGACAACCTCATCGCTTCATACGTCATGTTAATTCCGCTTGTGGTTTTGTCAATATTAGCGTTGTCAAATAAAATATATAAAGGAGCAATTAAGTTTTTTAACATATATTTCATAATTTGCTATGCGATTGTTTTCATGATTTCAGCAGCAGATATACCTTATTTCAAATATTTCTTTTCACATCTTGACGTATCTGTTTTTCATTGGATGGGTTTTGGTGCAACTACAGCAGGGATGATATTTCAGGAAACATCGTATTATATATATTTTTCTCTTTATGTTATCTTGCTTGTGGCATTCGGCTTAGCTGTCTTTTATTTCGGTCGAAGAGTTTATACTTTGCAATCGTCTGACCTCAGCGGAAAGCAATATGTCATAGCAGTGCCTTGCGTCATTCTCCTTTGGGGGTTGTGCTTTATCGGGATTCGTGGCGGAGTGGATCGTTATCCTCTACGAGTAAGCAATTCTTATTTCTGCTCAAATACTTTTATTAATCAATTGGGGGCAAACCCTACATTTTATCTGATAAAAAGTACAATTTCATTTTATAGGAAATATAATAATCTGGAAGGTCTTATGAGTAATGAACAAGCGCTTAAATTTGTTCAGAAGGAATTAAATTCAGAGTCAAAGAATGGTGAAAATCCGATCGGGAGATATATTAAGTCAGACAAAGCGCCTTCTAAAGTGAATGTTGTCATCGTACTTATGGAATCTATGTCATCAGAATATATGAAAATTGAATCAAATGGCAGACCTCTGACACCTTTTCTGAATAAATTGAAAAACGAATCTTATTATTTCGATAATTTTTATTCGGCAGGGATTCATACCAACAATGGTATTGCTGCCACATTATATGGTTACCCTACTCAGTTCGACAAGACAATGATGGACATAAAAGTAACTAATTATAGGGGGTTACCTGTTAATCTTAAAGAGAGAGGCTATCAGACTTTATTTTTTCTGACAAGTAATCCACAATATGACAATATGAATTCTTTTTTTATTGAAAACGGATTCGACCGCATTTATTCTCAGTACGATTATCCTCGCAGTAAAGTAGTGAATAATTTTGGTGTTCAGGACGATTATCTTTTCGAGTATGGTCTATCTAAGTTAAAAGAGATTTCTAAAAATGACAAACCGTTTTTAGCTACATTTATGACGATAACCAATCATCCACCATATGTCATTCCACCAAAATATCGGGATATTGCTGAAAATGACGAGTATAGAGCTGTAGCATTTGCTGATGATTGTGTACGAACATTCATGCAAGAAGCAAGTAAACAAGACTGGTATCAAAACACGATTTTTGTACTTTTGGGCGATCATGGTAGAACCATAGGCAGTCAATCATACGATATGGCTCTTAGTTACAATCAGATTCCTATGTTTATTTATTCTCCGATGTTTAAGGATATGCCGAAACGTTTCAGCCAATTTGGAGGACAAATAGATGTGTTCCCGACCATTATGGGATTGTTAGGTATATCATACACAAACAACTCTTTGGGTATTGATCTTTTCAGAGAAAAGCGTCCATATATATATTTTGTATCAAATACTCATTTAGGATGTATCGATGATAAGCATCTTTATATTTATAATCCGCAAGATAAAAAAGAAGGATTGTATGATTATCGTAATCTGAAAACTGATAACATCATATCTGATAACAAAGCTGAAGCTGACAGTATGCGTCAATATTCTTTTTCCATGATGATCACGGCTGATTATCTGAAGAATAACGATTTCAAGAGATAAGTCTATTTGTGTTTTCTAAATTAATAACAAATATTTGCATATTAGTCAAAAAGTATTTATGTTTGTAAAACCTTATTAAGTGAAAGATTATTACAAACTTCAATATAAAAAGCCTATAGAATAAACATTACTCTTTAAATTTTAAACACATAGAAGTAATGACTACATTAAAAACGATGACCGATGAGCAATTGGTATCATGTTATTCTAATGGCGACAATCAGGCGTTTGACATTTTGTTGGATCGTTGTAAAGTCAGTGTTTTCAACTATATCTATTTCACAGTGAAAGATAAAGAACTGGCGGAAGATATATTTCAGGAAACATTCATTAAGGCTATACTTAATATCAAACAAGGACGTTATACTGAAAACGGCAAGTTCAGAGCATGGATTTCCCGCATTGCTCACAATCTGATTATTGATCATTTCCGTCAAGAAAAGAATGAGAATACGATTTCGAATGACGATGCGCCTATTGATCTTCTGAACAATTCTTCGCTTTGTGAAAAGACTATTGAAGACAAGCTTATATTTGAACAAATCGGCTTAGACATTCGCAAATTAATAACCTATCTACCACAAAATCAACGCGAGGTGTTGGAAATGCGTTATTATCAAGATTTAAGTTTCAAAGAAATCGCTGATCTGACCGGTGTAAGTATCAACACTGCTTTGGGACGTATGCGTTATGCTATACTTAATATTCGAAAGATGGCTGAAGAGAATAATATTCTATTGGTTATGCAATAAATCCGTGAAGGCATAATTGTATTTATTTCATTTATCATAAAACCAACCGCGCATCAGAGACTGATTGTTTAGTTGATTGTGAAGTTTTCGACATAAATTGGTTGAAATGCTCTATTTAAGCCCAGTTTATTACGATTAATTGTAACAAAAAATCTATCTTTGCCTTACAGAACTTTATAAAAACTACTTCACAAAAGGACAAATATTATATGAGAGAAGCTGCCTTTATTAAATCAAATCGTGACAAGTGGCAGAAAATTGACGAGCAAACTAAAGATAAGCACTTGGAAGCTGATGAATTAGCAAATAATTATATCGAATTGACTGACGATCTTTCGTACGCACGTACCTTCTACCCCAAATCGCAAACTGTAAGATACCTTAATCAGTTAGCAGCCCGTTATTTTTTAAATATATATAAATATCGAAAGTATGAGAAGGATATGTTTATTAAATTCTGGGTTAGTGAGTTACCTTTAATTATGTATGCCTACCGTAAATATATGCTGGTATCACTCTTAATTTTTCTGGTATCAGTATTATTAGGCGCTTTCTCTCAATCGCAAGATCCTGATTTTGCGAACCTCATACTTTCAACCGATTATGTTAATCAGACGATAGAGAACATAAAGAATGGCGATCCGATGGCTATATATAAAGATCAGGATGAAGCGCCTATGTTCTTCATGATTTCAAAAAATAACATACAAGTCAGCTTCAATGAATATATTATGGGCATAACAGCTTGTATCGGGACAATCTATATTTTACTTGAGAACGGCGTAATGCTCGGCGTGTTTCAATATTTCTTTTATGATTATGGTTTACTTGGTAAATCCATGTTAAGTATTTGGTTGCACGGAATGCTCGAAATTTCAGCTATAATAATTGCCGGTGGTGCCGGATTAGTACTCGGTAGCAGTTGGTTGTTTCCGGGAAGTTATAAACGTATAGTTTCTTTACAGAAAGGCGCAAAAGATTCTCTCAAGATTGTTGTAGGATTGATTCCGGTGTTTCTTGTGGCAGCATTCATCGAAAGTTATCTGACACGTCTGACTGAAATGCCTGTTTTATTTAATTTAATAATTATTAGTCTTTCTGGTTTATTCATTATATGGTACTTTTTTTATTATCCTTATTTAGTTAATAAAAAATTAAATAAAATTGATAACGAAGATTAATCTTGCTACCAATGTTATTTTAGTCAAAGCATATTATCTGGCTTATATTAGCATATTAGCGAATTACTAATAAATAAATAAAAACAATACAGTATTATATATTAATAATCGAATAGGTTGAAACCGGTAAGTTATATAAAATATCTACGTAGAATTATACTTATGCTTCTGCTTGTATTTTTGAGCATAAAGGCTTGGGCTAATCAAGATTCTATACGTGCCGAAAATGAGCAAATGTCAATAATGCTTCATGCCTCAGATTTCAGAGTACCTAAAGTAGAAGAAATAGAAAAATACAGGCAGGACAAACGTTTTAATTATTATGAAAAAAAGAACCATATACAAAATAAAATATTAATTAAAATCGGGTTTTTAATAAGAAATTTCATACATGCCGTCGATAAGATTAAGCTAAACGAAAGTATTGGTTACCTCATTATAATAGTAGTTATATTCATTATTGTCTTACTGATTATCAAAATAAGCGGGGTGAAATTAAAAGCTATCTTGGGCAAGAAAGAATTAGACGCTCCAGATATTCAGATATATAATGAAGATGTGAATACTATAAATTTCAAGTTACTTATACAGCATGCTATTGATATAAAAGATTATCGTTTGGCAACACGATATCTTTATCTAAGCAATCTTAAACTACTGTCTGAAAAGGAAATCGTACATTGGAACGTCAATAAGACTAATTCAAGTTATTATTATGAAATAAAAGATTCTGTGTTAAAAGATGCGTTTACTCGGATAACATACATTTTCGATTATGTGTGGTATGGTGATTTTCAATTAAATGAGTATGAATTTGCTGATGTCAGAAAACAGATGACTGACTTTGCTCAAATTGTTGAAAATGAAAAATAAAAAATACATAATCCTATTTATATTAATACTGTTTGTGTTAATAGCTCTGACAGTATTTTCAAAAAAAGAGATTAAGTCCGTCAATTGGGATGCAAATTTCATCAATACCAAAACATCGCCCTATGGCACTTATATAACGTATAATTTGCTTCAAGATATTTTCGATAATGAAATAGAAGTTACCCGTAAAAGCATTAGCTATAATCTTGAGATTCTATTGGATGAATACACGGAGAATTATTATAGCTCCGAAGAAGAGCAGAATGAACATAATACCGATAAAGAATTAAACAAATATAATAATGTTGCTTTAGAAGATACCACATGCTACGTTTTTATAAATAAAGAATTTACATTAAATTGCTTAGATTTACCATATCTACTGGATTTTGTGAGTATCGGAAATAATGTTTTTATTTCCGCCTACAGTATCGACCCTATTTTGACAGACACGTTAGGATTAAAAATAGATTTCCAAGAGTTTGTATATCATGACTCTATATATACTTTGGCTGATTATGCGAATAAAAAATACGCGATTCAGGCCCTTTACTCCGAAAATGAAATTAATATGGATAGTTGTACATATCCTCATCGGATATTGTCTGAATCAAGCAATAAAAATGCAGCTTTTATATGTATACAATTCGGAAAGGGAAAATTCTTTATTCATAAAGAACCCAACGCATTTACTAACATCACACAACTTAATACGCAGAAATATGATTATGCTTATCGTTGCTTATCCTACATTCCCAAAAACAATTTTATCATCTGGGATGAGTATCAGAAACAAGGAGATGATGCAACAAAAAGCATATTCAGAGTATTGTTAACCGATAAGGCATTAACAACAGCACTAATATTGACTTTAGTAGGTATATTCCTATTTATAATATTCAGAGCCAAGCGTATACAGCGCGTAATACCAATCATAAAACCACCAGTAAACTCATCTGTCGAATTTTTGTATACAATCAGTAACTTATATTATCGGAAAAAAGATTACAGAACCATCATAAAGAAACGTCATACCTACTTTCTTAATAGTGTCAGAAAGAATTACCATCTTTCAACTGAAAATCACGATAACAATTTCCTGAACGCATTAAGTGCCAAATCTGGTGTTGATAAACAAATAATTATAGAAATATTTAACATATATGATCAGATTACTTCATACCCCAAAACTAACATAAGTAACGATACATTTCTTAATTACAACAAATCATTAGATCAGTTTTATACACAGTCACAAAATATAAAATAACACGCAGCAAAACCATATATAAGGATAAAATATGTCAGAAATCAAATTCCAATCAAGAATAGAATTTTCTGAACTAAACAATAAAGTTCAGGAAATTAAAAACGAAATAGGTAAAATAGTAGTAGGTCAACATCAACTGATTGAACAGATGATTGTTGCCATATTGGCAAATGGGCATATACTCTTGGAAGGCGTACCCGGAGTAGCAAAAACCCTTTCGGCAAAACTCTTGGCACGGACAATAAATGTAAAATTCAATCGTATACAGTTCACACCCGATCTGATGCCATCCGATATATTGGGTACCAGCATATTTCTTCCAGGAGCATCAAAATTTGAATTCAAAGCCGGACCGATTTTTTCAAACATTGTGCTGATTGACGAGATAAACCGTTCGCCCGCCAAAACACAAGCCGCCTTATTTGAGGTAATGGAAGAACGTCAGGTTACCAACGACGGAACTACTTATAAATTCGATTATCCGTTTCTGGTAATAGCCACACAGAACCCCATCGAACAAGAAGGAACATATCGATTACCCGAAGCACAATTAGACCGCTTCTTATTTAAATTAGCAGTCGATTATCCGAATATCGTGGAAGAAATAACTATACTCGAAAGACAAAATAATGGAGAGCTGACCGCCACTACCAACATAAATTCGGTAATAGACGCTTCGCAATTAAACTTGTTACGGCAAGCAGTAGAGCAAGTGGTTGTCAAACGTCAATTACTTGAATACATTGCACAAATTGTGATAGCATCGCGTCAGAGTCCTTGGATTACTTTAGGAGCATCTCCGAGGGCTTCATTAGCCATACTCAACGCATCGAAAGCTCTTGCTGCTATCAGAGGGCGAGATTTTGTAACCCCCGAAGACATCAAAGAAATGGCTGTTCCGGTACTCAGACATAGAGTTCTTTTAACACCGGAAAAAGAAATGGATGGTACAACAACCGATGCTATAATCAACCATTTAATTGACAAAACAGAAGTTCCGAGGTGATACAATTCTTCAAAAACTTATACTTGAACAACAGGTTCTTTGCCGTATTAGGAACTTGTATTGCAGGATTGATTATAACAGGAATCTTAAAAAGTGCTCTCACAATCATGATAATAATCATGGGAGTATTCATAATCTTGTTATTATTGGATATAATCTCCGTCTTTGCCTTAAAAAATGGTATTCAGGTAGTACGCCATTGTCCGAACAGGCTTTCAAACGGAGATCAGAATCCGATCAGTATATTTGTCAAGAATCTGTACAGCTATAGAGTTAATATAAAAATAGTTGAAGAAGTACCCTTTCAATTTCAGAAACGAGACCTAATTTTCGATAGTTCGCTGAAAAGTGGAGAAGAAAAAATGTACCATTACAATGTTCGTCCAGTAAAACGTGGTATATACTCATTCGGAGCAGTAAATGTATTTGTCGGTAGTCAATTCGGATTGATAACAAAACGATATGTTTTTAACCAGAACAAACAAATTACAGTATATCCGTCTTTCATTGAATTGCGTAAATACGAATTACTTGCAGCATCAAACAGACTTAAAGACTATGGCATAAAAAAGATTAGACGCATCGGAAACGCTACTGAATTTGATCATATCGAGCAATATGTTTTGGGTGACGATCCCAGAACGATTAACTACAAGGCTACGGCTCATGCAAACAAATTGATGGTAAACAAGTTTGAAGATGAAAAATCTCAACAAGTATACTGTATCATCGATAAAGGACGTACAATGAAAATGCCATTCAATGGTATGACTTTGCTCGACTATGCCATTAATTCAACATTGATGGTGAGTAGTACAGCCCTTAACAGAGGTGACAAAGTTGGTATCATCACTTTTTCTCGAAATATAGATAATATTGTATCCGCCGAGAAAAACAGAAAACAGCGCAACAAAATACTTGAAGCACTTTATACCCAAAAGACAGATTTTAAAGAATCTGATTACGAAATTCTCTATATAACCATCAGGCGCAAAATCACACAACGCAGCCTTATCGTGTTCTATACTAATTTTGATACTGTGAGTGGTATGAAACGCCAACTGAAATATCTAAGACTTTTAGCTAAAGACCATTTAGTTCTGGTAGCTTTTTTTATAAATTCTGAATTTAACAGTATACTCGAAAGTCAACCAACTGATATAGAAAATATGTTCAGAAAAGGTATTGCTGAAAGTTTATCGAACGATAAATTACTTATTGTAAGGGAATTGAAACGAAATGGCATACATACTATATTATCTAAACCTGAAAATCTTACAATAGACTCGATTAACAAATATCTTGAACTAAAAGCACGGGGATTGATTTAATCAAAATAAAATGTATCTACGTAATTATCGTGATATATCTACATCAATTTACCCTATTGATTATTCTGCCAATCATTATTATTAATCTGCTCTATACAATAAAAGCCTCTTCTACAAAAGAAGAGGCTTTATAAATATTCTTTTTAAATTATTAAAATCTATATCCTAAAGTAATTAGACCTCTGAAAGTATTAGTTTTTAAATTAGCTTTCTCAGAGAATGAGTGAGCGAATACTTCACTTTTTTGAGTCTTATACATAAAAGCTACATCGGTGTAGAAACTAGGTGAGAAACGATAACCTAAACCCCAAGTTAAATGGTATGTATCTCCATCAAGTAAAAAGTGAGAATCAGCTCGGTCAGTTCTAACTTCATAATAAGTATCAGTCATTGTAGGAGATATATTATGCTTCAAGCTTTTTTGCACAGGACTTTGCATCCATGCATATCCAACTCGGGCTGAAAATTGAGGTGTTATACGAGCTTCTGCACCAATACGTAATGTTGAAGCACCGGTAAAGTGACGATTAATATCATTATTCGGATTGTTAGGTAAAATATACCCATCATCATCAAAGAGCTTGGTAGAATTCTTATAATTCGTAAATTCATAATCGGCACTTATAATGGCATATTGACCGATTACGCCGGCTATACTTGCGACAAATTTATCTGGTGAACGAAATCTGTAATCACGTGTAGTTTCATTTGTCCATACTGCTCCTTTTGAAGGATAGTCTTTACTCCCATCAATAAATTCAGACATATCATAGTCCATGCCGGCAGACATATAGTCTGTCATATCATACCAAGTTGGAGAATGGTAAGCCAAACCGATACGTAATTCCTGAATCGGTTTTACAATAACTCCGGCTTTAAGCTGCCATCCTGTCCCTTCGGACTTCATAAAATTATCCAGACTGAAACCTGCATTAGTAGCACCTCCAATACCTTCGTCATAAAAAGTTTCTCTACGATAATCAAGATCAGTTACTGATACAGTCAAACCAACACTAACAATATCAGAAAATGTTGTACCCATATTAAAGTCGTAAGTATCAACATAACCCTTCTCATAAACTTGTAAGCCGTTATTTATCTGATTATCTAAAATAGGCTTAGCCGTAACAAATTTATCACCTGCAAAATCCGTCAAATATCCATTATAGCCAAAAACAGCTAACCAGTCATATTGGCTAAATGGGTTGTATCCATCAGGGTTTACACCTTTAAAATTGATCAAAAGCTTACTCGGATCTGAAATATTAGATTCATTTGATCTGTAAGTCATGTATCGCGCTAAAGACTGTGTTAAATTATTGCCTTGAGTGCGATACTTACGATCAAAAGTTTTCAATCGATTATAAGAAAATCCGAAATTGAGTTTAGGTGCTATATCACTGTAAAGATCGAAAGAACCGACAAAAGCAAGATTATCAAAGTTGAACTTAAATTTGCTCTCATTGATTTTATCTGTATTCAGATTAGATTCAGTTTTTGTATTCTGAAAGTTGAGTGTAGTAACGATTTCAGACTTTTTATATACACCAATACCTGCGGGGTTGATCGAAATACCGGATATATCACCACCTAAAGCTCCAAATGCTCCACCCATACTCACAGATCGTGCAGTTCCTTTCAAATCATTTCTGGATAAATTATAGGCATCAACTTCACTTTGGGCATATCCCCCCAATGTAAATCCCAATCCAATTATAATTCCAACTATTTTACGATTCATAATATTAAAGTTTGTTTATATAACTTAGATAGAGCTACCTCATAAACAAAAGCAGCTCTTATATCTACAATCTATTTATCTTCGTCCAGCTCCACCGCTGTAACTTGGTCGACTTGATGAACCGCCTCCATAGCTTGGTCGA
>CALYPL010000019.1 GCA_945273835.1 uncultured Dysgonomonas sp.
TGTAATTCAGGGTAGACGCTCCATCTTACATCGTACATCTGTAATATCACGATCAACCCTACAATTGCTCGCACCCGAACTTGTATATCGGCAGATTCTGCGGCTTTCATCATGATAAGCATTTTTCGTGAATCGAATCGATGAAAAAGATTTAACGTGAGAGCTGAAATAAACAAACATTTTTCACGTAATGGTAGGTCTATTGATCCTAAAAATTGTAAATAATCATTTGCTTGATTATCATTAATCCTACCCGATACGAATATTGAATTAAATAAATCAATTCCTATGCGTTCTCTTCTGACTTGCAGTTCTCGCGTTTTCAGGTGTTTTTCTTCGCCGTCTATAAGATCAAGCAAAGATATTGACGCTGATATGTCTTTAAGTTGTGTTAGATAATCATTAACAGATATGGGTTCACGCAACTCGTTTAAACGCAGCTTATCATAAAATATACTTTGTGAATTGTATTTTAACAGTTCATCACAAATATCATCTGTCAATTCATAAAGCGATCTGACAAGACTGTTATAAACCTGATCGCGTCCGCTATCTTCGACTCCTTCAAAAAGATAATGAAGCATATATTGATAGTTCGTTTCCGCTTCTTTTAGCTTATCTATGATTTGCCATTCATGCACTTCAGTCGCAAGTGTCATCAATGCGTTAAATGTATTTTTAAGCTGTCTTTTTGACAGATATAATAATATATTTTTCTTTTGAGTGAGAATACTTTCCAGATTCATCCGGGTTTATTTTTAATTATTCAATACAATAGTAGAAGGAGTATCTTTAATCCAAGATATGCTTTGATGATACATTTTTCTCCAGCTGTTCAGGCTGATCATTACCAAATCCTGTTTTTGTATGATATTACTATCAATTGGGATATTGTTATTCCAAAGCTGAAACAAATAAGGATTTACGGACTTAATGGCACGTACAGTTTTGATAAAGTCTATTGAATTATCTGACAATCCGATAGGGTCCCAAAGCGTAATTCTTACATATGAGTTGGAGGCTAAACGTTCCATAAAATCGCCCATAAAAATATCATCATCATCTAAAATCGGCACAAAGACATTTCTTACGCCCATAGCATCTTTATCAATAAATATGCCAACGGGAATATCTGTTTTAGATACTATTTTGCGTGTCATTTTGTCTACAGGAGCAGTAAGCGCATTGACCTTTCTCTGACGTATCTTCAATTTATATAATAAGAATTTAGGAATATGAATCATTTCAGTCATCCTGTTGACTATATGATCTAATTTACCGTCTATAAAAAATTGCTCCTTAGTACCTATCAATAATAAATCATATTCACCCTTATTTGCTATTTTAGCTACGCTTCGGGGAATATTGTTTGTAATTTCAAACATTGGTATAACTGTCTGCCCTATGCTGTCAGCTTCAGTCATAATGGATTTAAAAACGTCTTCTTCTTCCTGCTGAATGCCGTACTGATATAAGATATTACCTTCGGAAAGGTGAAGCATCGTAAGTTCTGAGTTGGAAAGTCTTTTTTTGATAAACGAATTAGCTATGAAGAGTAGTTTATTTCCCATTTCAGGATTATCGAATGAAACTAATATCCTGAATTTTTTATAAACAGTTTTTTCCTCACTGTCTTTTTTCTTGAATATTTTGTCGATTAAGGAGAGTAGGGGCGAAGTCAAGAAAGTTGTTGCTAATGCCATAATAACCATCATGGCAAATATTTCAGGTGTTAAAATGCCCAGATCCAATCCGATATTAAGCACAACAAGCTCCATCAAGCCTCGTGTATCCATTAATGCACCAATGGTTAGGCTATCTTTCCAACTATATCCCAAATATCGGGCAGCCAACGCACTACCCATTGATTTACCTGTAACAGCCAATAGAATGATGCTTATACATATTAACCACATGTAAGGTTCGTTAATTAGCCCTATTTGTGTTCGCAATCCCGTAAAAACAAAGAAAAGCGGAAGTAAAAGTATTAGTGCAACATCTTCTATCCGTTCAGAAAACATATTTCTGAAATTAACATTTGAGGGCATGATCACACCTGCCAAAAATGCACCGAAAAGAGCATGAATACCAATAATTTCAGTTGCATATGCTGATAGAAACAGTACTATGAAGAAAACGCCTATAATTGACTTATTTATTATATGCTTTGATGTTTGCATGTCAGCTATGCGTTGTAAAAACGGACGGACTATTTTAAACATCACAAATATATATAGCGTAGCTAACAGAATGACAAACAGCGAACTGGTCATACTGCCTGCTTTAGCGATAGCTATCACTGATGCTAAAAGACACCAAGCTGTTATATCGTCTATGGCGGCACAGGTGATTATTGTCGGTCCGATATGTGATTTATTTATTCCTCTTTCATGAATGATGCGAGCCATAACTGGAAATGCTGCTATACTCATAGCAATACCCATAAACAAGGCAAATGGCAAAAAACTGTTGGTGGAATGATTGAAATGAGAAAATAAAAAATAAGCGACACATACGCCGATTGTAAATGTGACTGCTATACTGGAGTGACTTATGATAAGCGCATCGTTGGCTTTATTTTTGAGTGTACGAAGATTTAGCTCCATTCCAACGATAAACATAAATAATATTAATCCGATTTGACTTAGAAAGCTGATATTGCTAAGGGAAGATGCAGGAAAAATGAAATCAAAAATATGGGGAAAATAAAGTCCCAGCAATGATGGTCCTAAAACGACTCCGGCTATAATTTCTCCAACTACTGTCGGTTGTCCTATTTTCTTACATATCCAACCGAAAATGCGAACTGCTAATAGTATAACTACAATTTGTAATATAAGTATAGCTGTTGGCTGTACAATATCTTCTTTAAGATGATTTAGAAAGTTTAGCCAAGCTCTGCCTTCTATATTTGTGTTATTGGAGAGTATCGAGCCAAAATGCGATTGACCTAAATTTATTATAAAATATATGATAGTCAGGAATATACCCATCACAGAAATGTAGAAAATAAGATTTCTGTATTTTTTCATAAATAGATGTTGTTTTTATAAAATTATGAAAAATGGTTATACAAAGATATGCTTTTTTCTTTCACTCTATGTGATAGATATTATATATAAGTTTAAATAAAATAAAGGCAATAACAATTATTGCTAAGTGTAATATTAAGTTTATGAGGGTTGATAATTTCGTTGTATTGATTAATTTATTTACATTTTCGGCTAATAATACTGTAAATCAAACAATATAATAAGGATATATTACATAAATATACGATCTTTTTTGCTTTGTAAATAAAAGTCAAGTATAGTCATGGCTGCCATGGCTTCGACTATCGGCACAGCACGCGGTAAAACACAAGCATCGTGTCTTCCGCGAGCTTTCAAGTCAACTTCTTCACCATATTTATTAACGGTTTCCTGATGCATAAGAATGGTAGCGACGGGCTTAAAGGCAACTCTGAAATAAATATCTTGTCCGTTCGATATACCTCCTTGTATCCCCCCAGAATGATTGGTGCGAGTTTTAATCTGACGATGATCGTTATAAAATACATCATTAACTTCCGAACCCCGATGATTCACATCAAAACCATCACCATATTCAAACCCTTTCGCCGCATTAATAGTCAACATAGCATAGCCCAAAGCTGCGTGTAATTTTCCGAAGACAGGTTCACCAAGTCCTGCCGGTGTACCTTTTATTATGCAGGTTATTACACCTCCTATTGTATCTCCTTTAGCTTTAGTTTCTTCGATTAATGCGATCATTTCATCGGCTTTAACCATGTCCGGACAACGCACAGGCGTTAATTCTATCTTTTTGAGATCGTACTCAGTATAAGGTTTGTCAAGAGAAATATTTCCTACTTGAGATGTGTAAGCTGTAATGTCAACCCCTAATTTATTTAGGGCTAATTTGGCGATGGCTCCTGCAACGCAACGTGATATTGTCTCGCGCGCTGATGATCTTCCTCCGCCACGATGATCACGTATCCCGTATTTTTGCTGATATGTATAGTCGGCATGCGATGGACGGTACACATCTTTCAGATTATCATAGTCTGAAGAATGTTGATTATTATTTCGTACGATAAAACCGATTGGTACTCCTGTTGTTTTACCATCGTATATGCCGGACAGAAATTCAACTTCATCGTTTTCTTTGCGTGGTGTGGTAATTTTAGATTGTCCCGGCTTACGGCGATTTAGTTCGTTCTGAATAAAATCCATATCAATCTCTATACCGGAAGGGCATCCGTCGATTACTCCTCCAATGGCTGAACCGTGTGATTCGCCGAATGATGTAAGTCGGAATATAGTACCAAATGTGTTCATGCCATCTAATGTTTTATCTCAAAGATAAGTTATTTCACCAACATGTATTGTGTTACAACTATTTTGTCATAAATTCAATAAATTTCAGCTTTTTATCGGATAATTTGTATTTGTCCTGAAGTTCCTAATTTTAGGATATTTGACGCAGTATGATTTTCGTGGTCATCTTGCCGATATTTAACGATATAGTCTACACCGTTTTTTATTTCATCGCTGATTTCATCGAAATTATGAGGGGAAGGTCGTCCGCTGATGTTTGCTGAAGTGGAAACTATTGGTTTTCGGAAGCGTTTACAAAGTTCGTTCGAGAATTTTTCAGAAGTGAAGCGGATAGCAAGGCTGCCATCTTCAGCTATCAGGTTTGACGCTACATTGCGTGCATTGTCGTAAATTATTGTTAATGGCTTGTCAGCCAAATCAATTAAGTCGTATGCTATATCGGGTACTTCTTGTATGTAGAAATTCAGTTTTGCAGAACTGTCTAATAGTGTAATCAGTGCTTTACTGTCTGTACGTTTTTTTAATTCATACACCTTTTGTACAGCATCTTCGTTTGTTGCATCGCAGCCGATTCCCCATATTGTATCCGTAGGGTAGAGTATAAGTCCTCCTTTTATAAGCACTTCCAAGGCTTGCTTTATATCTTCATTCATTGTTGTCGGTGGTTATTATTTGTAGTATCTGAACATCTTCGTAGCGCGGATGCTTATAAATCCAATCTTTAAGTAATCCTGCTGATTTATACCCCGCATTTTCAAACAGTTTAATACTCGGTATGTTACTAACTGATACATGGGCATATAGCTGATGCAGATGCAGGAAGCTGAACGCATATTTTTTTACTAAATCCAGTGCCTGTAATGCGTATCCTTCGTTACGAAAATTTTTATCTATAAGTATTCCTATTCCGGCCCTCGAATTTCGGATGTCAAAATCGTAAATATCCAGTATGCCTATTGTCGCTTCACAACTTTTCAGATCAATCATCAATTTTAATTGCCTGCTTTCATATATATCTGCCTGTTGCGTGTCATTTATATAACACCGCAGGGTATTGCGTGAATATGGTGCTAATGTATTTCCTTGTATCCATAACTGGGATGCGTTTTCCCATTTATAAAGAAATTCCAAGTCTTCCGGTTCTAATGCACGAAGTTTTATATTTTCGTTTTCGAGAAACATTAAATGCTTATCTTATATTTAATAGCCTTTTTCAAACATTTCGCCCAATCGAATCAGGAAGTTCTTTTTTCGGCGGTAACGTCTGTCGGCTGTTGTTGCCATCATTATATTCTCAAAAGAAATGTTTCGCCCTGATTCCATAGATTTTATCGTATTATATATGACACCCCAATCAGGTATTCCCCCTAAATTGCGATCATCTATAAACATGTCTACCGACAATTTTCGGGGTGCTTTGGAGGCATCTTCTTCGGGATTATTTTTGTTTGCGGCGTAAAGCGTAATTCCATTTTTAACGCAATAGTCTACTGCCTCTTGTAATAATCTGCCTTCGCGTACTGTCCATAAAATGAGGGTATGTCCGTCTTTATGCAATTGTTTTAGTGTCTCAACGGCAAAGGGTATGGGTTTTCCTATTTGAGGATATTCGTGTTCAACTATTGTTCCGTCAAAATCTACTGCAATGGTCATTCTTCTTCTTTATTTTCTGATTGTTTATCTTCTATTTTAAGCATATTATACGCTTTGTCGGGAAATGTAAAACAAAGGGCAAACATAACTATGACTGCCAAATATACAAAATTAGTGGATTCGTATAAGTAAAAACCTATTATATTGACTGCGGCCGCCATGTCTAAGATAATGATACGCAGTATGTAGTACGATATATATTTTTTATTTTTTTCTTGTTCAGGAAGATCTTGTAATTTACCTGTCATTACTGAAAATAATTTGAGTGCCGCCGGTATGGCTATTAAGGTAAGGATTATAGCATAACGTTCGAAAATTACACCATTTTGTGTTTCCATACCAAAGTCAGGTCCTTTTATCTGCAACATATACAGTGTAATACCTGCTATGATAATGATATTTATCCCAAACAGCCATTTGAGTGCGGTATTAGTTTTTGTACAGGCTTTCATTTTTTATATGCTATATGAGTCGTTGAATAATGTTCGGTTCATGATTGATCGTCCTAATGTGACTTCATCTGCATATTCTATTTCATCGCCGATTGAAATTCCTCTTGCTATGATACTTACTTTCAATTCGAATTTACTGATTTTCTTAAATATGTATATATTTGTTGTATCGCCTTCCATAGTTGTACTTAATGCTAATATAACTTCTTTTACATTTTCAAGGGGGATACGCTCAATTAGACTTTCGATTTGTAAATCCGAAGGACCAATACCGTCTAAAGGTGAAATAATTCCTCCCAACACATGATAAAGTCCTTTGTATTGCATTGTATTTTCAATAGCCATCACATCTTTTATATTTTCAACAACGCATACTGTCGTTTTATCTCTTGACGGATTGGCACAAATTGTGCAGACTTCGTCATCACAGATGTTATGACAAATTTTACAGTATTTTATCTCGTGGCGGAGTGTGGTAAGTGCTTGAGCAAAACTGTCTGTTACGTTTTCATCTTGTCTAAGAAGATGTAATATTAATCTTAAAGCTGTTTTACGCCCTATTCCCGGCAATTTGGCAAATTCGTTTACCGCATTATCTAACAGTAACGATGGGTATCTTTGATTCATTGTTTTTTATTGTCATTTATGATTTTATGGTGACTGATAAGCAAAGATATAATTATTTTGGTGGTTTTATAACATAAAAAAGCCTAAGCCGGATATAGGCTTAGGCTTTTAGACTATGATTAAAGATAGTTTTACTTACTTAGTTCAAATCCGTTTTCTTTAGCAAAAACTTCTTGAGCTTTAAACATTTCAACTTCGGCTAAATATGTCTTTTCAGATAGTTCGTTGTATTCTTTTATCATAGGACTTATTATATCTTCAGAGACTTCGCCGGTTTTCTCATCCGGAGTTAAAGATGCGAATTTGAGTCCTGCATTTATGGTATTTTTTACGGACTGACATAAAGCCATAGTGGTTTCAACCAATTTTTGACCTCCGTTTGGTATTTTGAAACTTTTGAGTTTTTCTATATTAGCATCTACTTTTACCAATGCACTGTCTGCCGCTACACCGATATTACCATATGAGTCCGTTTGAATAGCGTCTTGCAATTTTGAATCAAAATCACTTTGAACTTGAGCCATTGAATCATGCAAATCTACAATTTCATCATTGAATTTAATAGGATTTTGGTTTTGACACGAAATAAAAGCAAAAAGCCCTATTGTCAATGTTAAAAAGAATGTTATTTTTTTCATAATTATTTTAATTAATTTTAATTATAACACTAAATTAAAGTAAAAGTAACAAAAAATATTAAGTTTTAATTAAATAATATTAATTTAACATTATTCAATTATGATAATGTCTTCTTTTTAGCAAGAAATTCTTTAATACTTCCGATATGTTCTGTAACCTTTTTATCGGCGAATTCAAATACTCGTGTGACCAGTCCATCAAGAAAATCCCGGTCATGCGAGACAAGTATTACCGTTCCGTCGTAATCCATCAGGGCTTGTTTAAGTATTTCTTTTGTTCTGAGATCAAGATGATTGGTCGGCTCATCAAGTATAAGGAGATTCACGGGTTCAAGCAATAGTTTTATCATAGCAAGGCGTGTACGTTCGCCTCCCGATAGAACTTTTACTTTTTTTTCTGAATCATCTTTATTGAACATAAATGCACCTAAAATATTGCGTATTTGCGTGCGAATGTCTCCTTGGGCAACCTGATCAATGGTTTCAAATACAGTCATGTCTTCATCCAATAGTTGTGCCTGATTTTGGGCAAAGTAACCAATTTGTACATTGTGTCCGAGCATGATTGAGCCATTATAAGGTGTCTCGCCCATAACGCATTTTACGAATGACGATTTACCTTCGCCGTTACGTCCTGCTAATGCAATTTTTTCGCCTCTTGATATCATCAGATTTGCATTTGAAAATACAAGATAATCATCGTATTTCTTTGTTACATTGTCTACTGTCAGCGGGTAGTTGCCTGAGCGTGTCGCCGGTTGGAAACGTATGCGAATGTGTGCTTTGTCTTCTTCGTCTATTTCAACCCGTTCCATTTTTTCGAGTTGTCTTATACGGCTTTGAACCAATACGGCTTTGGCTGCTTGAGCACGAAACCGTTCTATGAATTCTTCTATTTCCTGTATTTGCTTTTGTTGGGCTTCCCAAGCGTGAATTTGTTGTTGACGTCGTTCTTGGCGGAGTTCTAAGTATTTTGAATAGTTGACCTTATAGTCATAAATGCGTCCTAAGGTTAGTTCTATGGTTCTGTTAGTTACGGCATCAATAAACGCACGGTCATGTGATATGAGTACTACTGCTTTGGATTGCGTATTTATAAATTCTTCGAGCCATCCGATTGATTCTATATCAAGGTGGTTTGTGGGTTCGTCAAGCAGCAATACATCGGGATTGCGTAAAAGAAGTTTAGCTAATTCGATGCGCATACGCCATCCGCCACTAAATTCGCTTGTCGGACGATCTAAATCGGAACGTTTGAAGCCTAAGCCCATAAGAGCTTTTTCAACTTCTCCCTCGAAATTGATCCCTTCTACCGTCGCAAGGCGTTCATGAGCGTGCGTAAAGTCATCAATTAGTTTGGCATAATCATCAGATTCGTAATCAGTACGGGTTTCGATCTGACGATTCATTTCTTCAATCTGTTTTTCCAGCTCAAAGATGTGGGCAAATGCCTGAGAGGCTTCTTCCCGTACAGTCCGTTCGTCAGCGATTTTCATAACCTGAGGCAAGTAACCAACCGTTGTGCCATCTGATGCTGTAATTGTCCCTTTATAATGGGTATTTACACCGGCTAATATTTTGAGCATTGTACTTTTCCCTGCTCCGTTTTTACCTACTAACGCAATTTTATCTTTATCGTTGATGATATAACTTATATTGTCAAACAATGTACGGTCGCCTAATTCTACTTTCAGGCTGTCAACTATTAACATCCGATTATGGTTTATTGTGATTTGATATTGAGGTGCAAAGATATAATTAATGCGATGATAAGCAATATCACCGCATTAATTCAAAGTCTGAATGTCAGATAAATCTTATATATGAAGTTACAGTGTTTCACCTTCAAGCAATACTCCTTGTGAAAGACTTATGGGAATTTTTATCTCTTCAGAATAGCCGATTGTTTCCCCATCATGAAGTTCTACATCGTTACTTATTACATGGCTCGAGATATTTGCAAAAAATTATGAAGTTCTTCAACATTAGTTTTGGAGTCTATAATTTCCATTTCTTTTTTACCGAATTCAGTCAAACCGTACGTGTAGAGGTTGGTTGTGTCTGATGAACTGTTAACTTCCGATATATAACCTTGTTTATATCGGAAGTTTCATTATTTTTAAACAATGGCATCGCAAGTAACAGATTACCTATTTGTGTCTTTATCTACTTCCTCTTTTTTGCTTTTAGATTCTTCAATAATCCCATCTTGAGTAAACTTAAAATTTAAGAAATGTATTATAAGGATGCGAATTTAATACAAACGGGCATACTTAATTTTACGTCTTTTTTTGTGTCGACTAAAAATCCAGTTTCTTTATTTATTTCAAATACTTGTATCTTATCACTATCGCGGCAGGCCACTAATAAATATTTTCCGTTTGGAGTTATAATAAAATTACGAGGGTGTGCTCCTGTTGTCTGGTTACTTAGCCTTGTTAATGTACCATTATCCTGATTGATTGAGAAAATTGTTAATCCATCGCCTTTTAAACGATTTGAAGCGTAAAGAAATCGACCGTCGGGAGTTATGTGTATATCTGCGCTGCCTTTAGCTTGCAAAGTATCTGCTACTATTGACTGAAACTCTTTCAAGTCTCCATCTTTATAATTGAATGCAAAAATTTTTCCTCCCATTTCGGTTATCAGGTATGCCCATTTTCCATTCGGGTGAAATTCTAAATGACGTGGTCCTTCACCGTCTGTTATTTTTACTGATTCAGGATTCATTGCTTGTAAATAACTTCCGTTATCCATTTTATTTACTTTGAAACGATGTATTTTGTCTGTTCCTAAATCATCCGCGAAAAGATATTGTTCGTCGGGCGAAAAATGAACGCAATGTAAATGAGGTTGTGTTTGACGGTCTTTGTCAACGCCTTTTCCTTCAAATTTATGCAATTCTTTTTGTGGGGCTAAACTTCCGTCTTCATTCACATTAAATACAGTAATACTACCACCATTGTAATTTGCGGTTATTACGTGTTTATTTTCTCTATCAATGGTTAAGTAACAAGGGGCTTTCCCATCTGTCGGTTGAGAATTTATTAACGTCAACTTACCTGATTGTTTATCGAATGAAAAAGCATTTGCGGCATCCGTATTTTTATCGCTTTCGGTAACGGAGTAGACAAATTTCTCGTCTTTACTTATTGCCAGATAGGAAGGATCTGTTACTTCAGTCATACTGACAGGCTCTGATTCTCCCGTTTCCGTATCAAATTTGTAAACATATATTCCTTTACTATCTTTAGCCGTGTATGTACCTACCAACATATATAATGCTGAGCTTGTCGGGATAGAATCTTTAGTTGTTGTGTCCATTGTTTTTGTGTTGTTTGGGCTTTTCTTACCACATGAACATAATGCAATGATAACAGCCATTGTGATGATAATGTTTCGTGTCATTTTTTTATTTTTTATTATATGCAATCAAAGAAACTAAAAATTATTGTAATGATTTTGGGTTTGAATGGATAAATTTAAAATAAAAAATTTGGTATATCACGGACAAAAAATTATCTTTGCCGTCCGAAACGCATGAAATAATTAATAACTTATTATACAGATGAAAAAAGGTATACATCCCGAAAATTATCGCCCTGTGGTTTTCAAAGATATGTCGAACGATGAGATTTTCATCTCACAATCTACTATCAACGCGAAAGAAACAATTGAAATTGATGGCGTTACTTATCCGTTGGTAAAACTTGAAATCACAAGTTCTTCACATCCATTCTACACAGGTAAACAAAAACTCGTAGATACAGCTGGACGTGTTGACAAGTTTATGAACCGTTACGCTAAACGTGCTCAAAACAAGAAATAAATCTATTTCTACATTATAATACGATTAAAGGGGGCTTTTTCTAAGCTCCTTTTTTGTTTCTATTATTTGCTTTGGGTTATTTCTACGAATGTTTCATCCTGCATCCGCTCGGTATTAGCAAACAAAATCATCCCTGTTTTCAATTTTCTAAGACCTAATTTCAGATAAAAACCTTCCTTGCCGGGTGATGCGTACAGAATGAAGTTGCAACCGGGCGTTGAATTCATTAGATAGTCCACTATCTGACGCCCTATATTCTGTCCTTGATAATCGGTTTTAACAGCAATATCGTAAATGGCTGATTGCCGCACCCCATCAGATATTATCCTTCCGCAACCGACCAACACATCTTCATCAAATACAAATATCCGAGAGTAGCTGTTTTTAAATGACAATTCGTGAACAGTTACGTCAGAATAAGACATACCAACTTCTTTCAGGAGTGTGCGTACATCTTCCCAATTTATATTATCACAATCATATTGACGCTTTATAGTCATTTATTGCTTTTTTTTATCTATTCGAAGTTGAATATAAGCGATATCATGCGTGTTTTACCGGCAGATACACTGTTTCTGTATTTCAGCATATCAGGGTCTGTCAGATCTGAATTATTTTTATTTATAATATTTTTTAAGCCAAGTGAGAATTTAAGCTCCGGACACAATTTAAATAGGGGTAGATATACATTACAACCTATACCAAATTCAAGTCCATAATCCATTTTATTAAACCGTAATGCTTTGTCTTTTTCGTTCCCGATATCCATATTGGCATACCCCCCTGCTAAAAGATATGGACGATAGTTGTTTATACGTCCGGCATTGAATTTAAGATGAAGAGGTAAGGATATATAATTGCAACGGAACGATTTTTTATATTCTTCGCCCGATGATTGCTCTCTGAATACGATTTTTTTTTCACCAAAATGCAAAGACGGAACAACTCTTAAATTAAAATATTCGTTCAGATAACGATCTCCAATTATTCCCACACTTAAACCGGGTTGATATGACGGAATACTCGCAAACCATGCCTGATCATTATCACCATTCAATCCTGTGTTAGTTATTATCATGTCTTGTGCATTAAACCCAATAATGAATCCAAGATGATACATTTTCTGATCGGCATATGGTAAATTTTGTAATGTTCTGTTTATTTGTGCATGAAGATTAAAAGCTCCAATAAAAAATAAAAAGATTGTGGAAATAAGTATAAATATGCGTTTCATCAATGTAACAGGTTTATTTCTATAACATATTATTTGGCATGTTATAGTCTTGCTTTTTAGATTGAGTAAATATTAAGGTAGAAAAATCCCTAATAAAAACCATAAAATCAACAATTTAAAAACATATCAAATTTAATAATTTTCTGTCAAAGTTTATCTTTTTGGGTTGATTGAAAAAACTATTTATATTTGTAGCATCAAAGTTAGTAATTAATTTAAATTTTTTGAATCATGGCTTACGTAATTAATGAAGATTGCATAGCATGCGGTACATGTATAGATGAATGTCCTGTAAGTGCTATTTCAGAAGGAGATATCTATAAGATAGATCCGGATACTTGTACTGATTGCGGTACTTGTGCAGATGCTTGTCCTGCTGAAGCAATTCATCCGGCTTAAATCTTTGAATTGGATAAATAAAAAAAGAAGCGATTAAATCGCTTCTTTTTTTATTTATCAGTTATATATTACTTATTTTTTAAGACTTCGCCTTTAATGGTTAGTGTATACACTTCATCAGGAGTATTTGTAAATACAGTGATCTTTTTATTGAAGGCTCCAATGCGACCTATAGTCGAATATGTAACAGTTATGACTCCATCTTTATTCGGTAGAATAGGAGTATTAGTGTAACTTGGAGTAGTACAACCGCATGAAGTTAATACTTTTTGAATAATTAATGGTGCGTTACCTACATTACGAACAACAAAATCGAAAGAAACACTTTCACTGCTTTCCGCTATTTTCCCGAAGTCGTGGACTTCCTGAACAAAGCTTGCTTTAGGTTCAGTTTTGCCTTTTTGCGCTGCTAATGACATTGTCATCAATAGCATAATTGCTGTTAAAATAAAGCTAAATTTTTTCATGTTGTCAGTTTTCTAAAATTGTATTAAAACTGGGTTCATATTTGAATTAACAACACAAAGTTAATAATAAAATGCTTAACACTGTTCTAAATAATGATAAATTGAATTTTTATTAAAAAAATATTTTTGAAATGAAGTTATTTTATAATCGTATCGTATATGCTTTATTAATCAAAACTACTGTTTGAAATTAATGCTATTAGATTATTTTGTAATAATTCTAAAAGATTAATCATAAAAGAAGATATCTATCTGTTATTTCTTTATGAAATTTATGTGAGAAAATTAAACTGATTTTAAGATTGTTTTTTTAACTTTGTTACCCTAAAAATAATGAATTTAATAATAGTATATGTCCTCCGAAAAAAAAATAAAAACTGCACTTGTATCAGTCTATAATAAAGATGGATTGGATGAAATTCTTGAGAAAATGCACAAACTTGGTATTAAATTCGTTTCCACAGGCGGAACACAGCGGTTTATAGAATCGCTTGGGATACCCTGTCAGGCAGTAGAAGACATTACCGGTTATCCTGCTATTTTAGGAGGGCGTGTTAAAACTTTGCACCCTAAAGTTTTTGGAGGTATTCTTTATCGTCGGGATGTAGCAGACGATTCTAAACAAGTTAAAGCTTATGATATACCTGAAATTGATCTGGTTATAGTTGATCTTTATCCTTTTGAAGAAACTGTTGCTTCGGGTGCGACCGAAAAAGATATTATTGAGAAAATAGATATAGGTGGTATATCATTAATTAGAGCTGCTGCAAAAAATTTTAATGATGTTATCATTGTTGCTTCTAAAAAGCAATATCAACCACTTTTGCATTTATTGCAAGAAAAAAATGGAAAGTCGGATTTAGCTGACCGCAAATGGTTTGCAAAAGAAGCTTTTGCAGTTTCTTCAGCTTACGATTCAGCCATCTTCAATTATATGGATGATAATTCATGTTCAGCATTTCGTTACGCGAAAGATTCAGCTATGCATCTTCGTTATGGAGAAAACCCACACCAAAAAGGCGTTTTCTTCGGAAACTTTAATGAAATGTTCGATCAATTGCATGGCCGTGAAATATCTTACAACAATTTACTAGATATTGAATCGGCTATAAGCCTAATTAGCGAGTTTGATGAAACTACCCTTGCTATTCTGAAACACAATAATGCTTGTGGTATTGCTTCGCGGCCAACAGTTTTGCAGGCATGGAAAGATGCTCTTGCCGGTGATCCTGTTTCAGCCTATGGAGGCATTATCGTTACAAATAAAGAGATCGATAAACACGCTGCTGAAGAAATAAATTCGATATTTTTTGAAATTATTATAGCTCCGGGTTATACCCCTGAAGCTCTAAGCATTTTAGAGCAGAAAAAAAATCGCATCATTCTTGCACAGAAACAAAAAATTAATGATTCAGTCCAGTTCCGATCTATATTGAATGGAGTTTTGGTACAGGAAAAAGATTTAAGTATACAAACGGCTAATGATCTTCAGCTTGTTACTAAACGCGTGTTACAAGATTCAGAACAAGAAGATTTATTATTTGCCAATAAATTGGTCAAACACACAAAATCCAATGCTATTATTTTAGTAAAAAATAAACAACTTTGCGCCGGCGGTACAGGGCAGACTTCTCGAGTGGACGCATTGAAACAAGCTATTGAAAAAGCTACAAACTTCGGATTCGACCTGCAAGGTGCAGTAATGGCCTCAGATGCGTTTTTCCCATTCCCCGACTGCGTTGAAATTGCAGGTAATGCTGGCATTACTGCTGTTATCCAGCCCGGAGGTTCTGTTAGAGACGATTTGTCGGTAGATTATTGTAATGAGCACAATATTTCTATGGTAATGACAGGAGTTCGTCATTTCAAACATTAAAGTATAATCAAGACATTAACAACAATAAAGCTAATCATTTAAAAGATTATGGGATTATTCTCTTTTACACAAGAAATTGCAATAGACCTTGGAACGGCTAACACAATTATCATTCATAATGATAAAATAGTAGTAGATCAACCTTCAATAGTTGCAATTGAGCGAAAGACCGGTAAAACTATTGCCGTTGGTGAGCAAGCTCGTCAGATGCATGGAAAGACACATGAAGATATTCGTACCATCAGACCTTTGAAAGACGGTGTGATTGCCGATTTTACGGCTGCCGAACAGATGATTCGTGGTATGATTAAGATATTTAACAAAAATAACAAATTATTTTCGCCATCACTTCGTATTGTGGTTTGTATCCCATCTGGAAGTA
Source organism: uncultured Dysgonomonas sp. (assembly GCA_945273835.1). Taxonomy (GTDB): domain Bacteria; phylum Bacteroidota; class Bacteroidia; order Bacteroidales; family Dysgonomonadaceae; genus Dysgonomonas. The sequence continues at coordinate 15,898 of CALYPL010000019.1, forward strand.
CTGAAGTAGAAACTCGTGCTATTCGTGATTCTTGTGAGCATGCAGGTGGTCGTGAGGTATATATGATTTATGAACCTATGGCTGCCGCTTTAGGTATCGGTCTTGATGTAGAAGCACCCGAAGGTTGTATGATTGTTGATATAGGTGGAGGTACTACCGAGATTGCCGTTATATCACTTGGTGGTATTGTTTCTAACAAATCTATAAAGATTGCAGGTGACGATTTAACTGAAGACATTCAAGAATATATGGGTCGCCAACATAATATCAAAGTTGGTGAAAGGACCGCAGAAGCTATTAAAATAGCAGTAGGAGCTGCACTTACAGAATTACCGGACGAAGAAGCTCCTGAAGATTTTATTGTTCATGGTCCTAATCGTATGACATCTTTACCGATGGACATTCCTGTTTCTTACCAAGAAATGGCGCACTGTCTTGATAAATCCCTTTCAAAAATGGATTCAGCAATTCTGAGTGCATTAGAACAAACTCCGCCCGAATTGTACGCAGATATTGTTCGTAATGGTATCTATATCACAGGTGGTGGTGCATTGTTACGTGGTTTGAGCAAACGCTTCAGCGATCGTATCGGTATTCCATTCCATGTCCCTGAAGATCCGTTGCATGCAGTTGCTAAAGGTACTGGCATAGCTTTAAATAACATAGAGAAATTCAATTTCTTAATACGATAACAAATTTATTTTATAAAGAACCCATATCGAAAGTGAACCATGCGTAACCTGATTCAATTTTTAGTAAAAAATAGTTCATGGTTTGTTTTTGTTTTTCTTGAGATAATTTGTTTTTACTTTATATTTTCTGATAATTCATATCAGAAAAGTGTATTTTTAAATTCGTCTAATGAGTTTGTTGGACGAATTTATTCTGTATCAGGAAGTATAACATCTTATTTTGGGCTGAAAAGCCAGAATCAGGAATTGCTAAAGCAAAATGCTGAACTACAATTGCAGGTTTTGGCTCTTGAAAATGATTTGCATAAGATCAAGACTGACTCTACTGAAATTAAAGCTTTTGTAAATAACCGAGCTGAGTTGAGAAAAGATTATGATATGACCATAGCACAAGTTGTAAACAATAGTGTGCATCAACTCAACAATCTCATAACAATTAATAAGGGTAGTAAGGACAGTGTGCAAACTGATATGGGAGTAATTTCTCATCAGGGTATTGTAGGAGTTGTCAGAGCTGTTTCAACAAACTTTGCTGTCGTGCAGCCGGTCTTGAATCCTGATACACGCATTAGTTGTAAATTGTCTAATTCAAATGTACCGGGAACTCTTATCTGGGATGGGCAAGACAGACGTTATGCTTATTTGACAGATTATCCTGAATATGAGAAGTTTGAAAAAGGAGATACTGTTGTAACAAGCGGCTATTCCGATTTCTTCCCAGAAGGAATTATGGTTGGTGTAGTTGAAGACTTTAAGAAACAATCTGTAAGTAACTCTTACAGTCTGAAAGTAAAATTAGCCACTGATTTTGCTTCACTGAAAGACGTTATAGCAATAAGAAATAAAAAGAAAAAGGAACAATTCAAACTAGAAGCACAATTACAGAATGCAAAAAAGTAACTATATCAAATATGCGGTGTTATTTATCCTGTTGATTTTATTACAGGTGCTTATTTTCAACCGCATTTCGTTCTTAGGATACGCTACGCCGTTCTTATACATATATTTCATTATTAAGCTACCTATCGGATTGAATAGAGGGGTGGTAACAGTTCTTGGATTTGTGATGGGCTTCATAATTGATATTTTTTGTAATACTCCGGGTATTAATGCGGCTGCTACAACTACTATTGCATTCTTTCGTGACTGGATTCAAAATTTATTTTTTATGCGTGAAGACTATGCTGAACAAGAACCGGGAATTGGGTTACTTGGCTTAGCATTTATGAAATATGCTGTTTTGCTTACATTTATCCATCATTTATTACTGAGTTTATTTGAATCCTTTACATTTTTCAATATTAGACTTGTTTTGTTAAGGATTTTTTGTTCTTCTATTTTGACTTCATTACTTATTTTAGCAATTGAAGGTTTTTCAAAAAAAGATAAAAAAACGTGGCAAAAAACAACTTAGATTTAGAAAAAAGAAAGTATGTTATAGGCGGTATTGCTATTGCAATTATCGCTATCTATATCATACAGTTGTTTAATTTGCAAGTTATTAAGCCAGAATATAAGAACTATGCCGATAACAACGCTTTTTTTAACCGAATTATTTATCCGTCTCGTGGCATTATGACTGATCGGAATGGTAAACTGATTGTTTATAATCAGCCTACTTCTGATATAGTATTCATACCTCGTGAAGTCACTTCACTTGATACACTCGAATTTTGTCGTGCGTTGAACATTACGCGCGAAACATTTAAAAAACGAATGGCAGATATCAAAGATCGCAGACAAAATCCTGGCTATTCGACTTATACATTACAAACATTTATGACTCAACTGGATATGAAGGCAAGTAGCCTTTTTCAGGAGAAACTATACAAGTTTCCCGGATTTTTTATCCAGAATAGGACTGTACGTCAGTATAATTATCCCAATGCAGGTTTAATGTTAGGCTATGTTGCTGAAGTAGATCGAAGACAGCTCGAAAAGGATAATTACTACATTATGGGCGATTATGTTGGTAAGTCTGGTTTGGAACATTCGTATGAACACTATCTTAGGGGCAAAAAGGGAGTTGAAGTCTTACTCCGTGATGCTCGAGGACGTATACAAGGTCGTTATGATGATGGCAAAAATGACATAGCTCCTGTTTCTGGTCGAAAGCTGACTTTGTCTATTGATATGGATTTGCAGTCATATGGCGAATATTTGATGCAAAATAAAAAAGGAGCTATTATAATGATAGAGCCTTCTACCGGTGAAATTCTTTGTATGGTTACTGCACCAAGTTACGACCCGTCTTTGTTAGTGGGACGTAATTTTAGTAAAAATTATAAAGAACTTGAAGAGAATCCCCTTCATCCGCTATATAATAATGCGATACAGGGTCAATATCCTCCCGGATCAACGTTTAAGACTACTCAAGGACTGATTTTTCTTCAAGAAAACGCTATTTCAACATCAACGGTGTATCCTTGCAATCATGGTTATCCTCCTTTAGGTGGTAGACCTGCTTGTCATGGACATCCATCACCGCTAAGTATAGAACCAGCTATATCAACTTCTTGTAACTCTTTCTTTTGCTATGGATTGACTTCAATGTTAAGTAACAGGACTAAATATAAAGATGTTAATCAAGCTTTTGATGTATGGAAAGATCATCTTGTTTCAATGGGGTTTGGGTATACACTCGGTGTTGATTTGCCTTTTGAAAAAAGAGGTTTTATACCGAATAGCAAATTTTATAATAAGGTGCATAAAACTGATAGTTGGAAAGCTGCTAATATTATTTCTATTGCAATTGGTCAGGGAGAAGTGCTGATAACCCCTTTACAAGGAGCCAACTTGGCTGCTACTATTGCCAACAGAGGATATTTTTATACACCTCATTTAGTGAAATCTATTCAAGATACAGTTATTGATAAGAAATATACCGAAAAACATTTTACCGGTATAGACAAGAAGTATTATGATGTAATTGTGGATGGTATGGCAGGCTCTGTTACAAAATCTTTTGGAACATGTAAGGCAATTAATTTGTCACCGGAGATTGAAGTTTGCGGTAAAACAGGTACCGTCCAGAATCCTCATGGCAAAGATCACTCAGCTTTTATGGGGTTTGCACCTAAGGATAACCCTAAGGTGGCTATCTTTGTTTTCGTCGAAAACGGAGGGTGGGGTGCTACTTATGGTGTACCTATCGGTCGTTTAATGTTTCAGAAATTTTTTAAGGGTAATATTCCCGATAGTGATAAATGGATTGAGGATCGAATTGTTAATTCCGTTCTTCTTCCCAATAATTATCTAGCATGGAAAAATGCGAAAAATTCAGCTAAATAAAGATGTTACAAGATAAGGCGGACGATCATATTAAAGGTAGCGTTGACTGGTTTACCATTGCGCTTTATTTTATACTCATTATATGTGGATGGCTTAGTATTTATGGGTCGAGCTACGATTATGAGCATGCAACAAGTATTTTCGATTTAGCAAGTCGTTCGGGTAAGCAATTGATCTGGATCGGAACTTCACTTGTGATGGCTTTTGTGTTATTAAAACTTGATAGTAAAGTATACGATGTTTTTGCATATTTCATCTATCTTTTTTTCATTTTGCTTTTACTTGTTCCTATCATTATGGGACCAGAGATTAAAGGTTCAAGATCATGGATAATCATTACTAATGATATTCGATTACAGCCCGCTGAATTCGCAAAATTTGCAGTTTCTTTAGCTTTGGCACGCTATATTAGCCGTTTTAATTTTATGATAAGTAAACGTAAGGATTTTGCGACAGTTATTGGTATTATTCTTATTCCGATGTTACTTATCCTAATGCAAAACGAAACAGGTTCAGCTCTTGTTTATGTGGCATTCACATTGATGCTGTATCGTGAGGGTTTACCTGGTATTTTCCTTTTCCTCGGATTGGCTGCGGTTGTCTTATTTGTGGTCGGTCTGAAATATTCGCAAATTGATATGGGATTAATTAGTTTGGGCGAATTTATCTCAATCATACTGGTCATTATCTCAAGTGCATTACTTATTGCTGTATATTCAAAAAAACGATCCTCAGTCCCCATTCTTATTATTACTTTTGGTGCGGGTCTTTTTGTTGCAGCAGCAATTCCGGCTCTTATTGGCTTTCATGTTAATTGGGGACTTGTAGCTATTGTAGGTTTAGCTGCTTTAGTCATATATTTAATTGTTTTGGCTCGCCAACAATGGTCTAAGATCTATTTATGGGTGATTGTTTTCATAATAGGTTCTTTTTCATTTGTAGCTTCTACTAATTATTTGTTTAATGATATTCTTCAACCTCACCAACAAATGCGTATTAAAGTTACTTTAGGTATGGAAGACGATCTTGCTGGTGCAGGTTATAATGTCAATCAATCTAAAATCGCAATTGGATCTGGCGGTTTTTTGGGTAAAGGTTTTTTAGAGGGAACACAAACCAAATTAAAATACGTACCGGAACAAGATACCGATTTTATTTTCTGTACGGTTGGTGAAGAGCAAGGTTTTGTCGGCGCGATTGTCGTTTTATTATTATTCCTTACGTTGATACTACGTTTAATTTATCTTTCGGAGCGTCAACGCGAGACTTTTGGACGAGTTTATGGTTATTGTGTAGCTTGTGTCTTTCTTTGGCATGTGGCTATTAATATAGGCATGGTTATTGGTCTTACTCCTGTTATCGGTATTCCTTTGCCATTTTTCAGTTATGGGGGCTCATCATTGTGGGGTTTCACTCTTTTACTATTCGTTTTTTTAAGAATAGATATGAAAAGAAAGCGAAGATAATTAATTCGCAGCAGATTTAATCCAGTTGTAAACTTCTTCTAATGAACTGGCATACAATTCTTTTTCTTTATTTTTTAGCAAAAATGAGGTAGGGGATAGGGCTATTATTTTATAAATAGACTCTTTTTCGTGATTTATTGTTTCAAAGCCATTTTTTTTAGCTATATCATATATCCATTTATCTGTTTTGGGATCGGCTTGTATAAATATTTTTGCATTTGATTTATTATTCTTAGGTATAAAATTTCCTGTGTTTTTATCGAATGATACAATCTCTTTATCAAAAATTTCTTCTAATACTCCCGAAGACACGATTTTTTCGGTTATACCATATTCAATACCGGTTTGTGGTGAAAGTAATAAAAGGCGATCGGATAATTGAATAGCGAGGTCTATATCGTGAGTTGAGAGCAAGATTGTTTTATGTTGGTAAAGTGCTAAATCATGTAACAGTGCCATAATTTCAATACGACTTTCGATATCAAGGAATGCTGTTGGCTCATCTAATACGATTATTGGGCATTCTTGCGCCAATGCTTTCGCTATCATTACTTTCTGTTTTTCACCGTCAGAAAGTTCAGCCATATAAGAATCGGCTTTGTGAAAAATACCCGTATCTTTCATTGCTTTATCAATTATCTGATTGTCTTCATCAGATAATCGCCCGAAAAAGTTTGTATACGGATAACGTCCTAATTCAACTAATTCCCTGACATTTAATCCTCCTGTCGAAGTTTTATCAGTAAGCACTAATCCTAATACCCTTGATATTGTACGTTCGTTATAATCGGTTAAGTTTTTATCATTCAATTGGATATTACCTTCTAATAGAGGTTGTTGTTTGCTTAATGTTCGAAGCAATGTTGATTTACCTGCTCCATTTGGTCCTAAGAGACTTATTAACTCGCCTCTATATAAATCAAAATTCAGATGTTCGTATAGTCTTATTTGCTTTCTTTTGTAAATATAACCTATACAAACATTCTGAACTGATATGGTTGTTTTGGCATTCATCATCTTAGTTGAAATATTGTATTTTTTTCTGATTGATGATTACATATATTATCACAGGAGCTCCAAATATCGGAGTAATTGCATTTAAAGGTAACATTCCGGATGCTCCCGGTAATACGCTTACAAGATTGCATAACAAAGCTATAATTGCTCCAGTAAGTATTGTTAACGGCAATAACGCTTTATGGTTTGAAGTACCTAACACCAATCGTGCAATATGTGGCACGGCTAAACCAATGAACGCGACTGGCCCACAATAGGCGCAAGTGATGGCCGTTAACAAACCTGCACAAAGAAGTAATAAAAATCGGACTATTTTTACATTTACTCCCAGATTCTCCGCATAGTGCTGTCCTAACAATAAAGCATTCAACGGTTTGATTAAAAGAATTGATAATGCTACACCAATACTAACTATTATGCAGTAGAAAGGAAGCTGATCAATGGATATATTTGAGAAAGTTCCCATACCCCAAATCATATAAGAATAAGCGGTATCACTTGTACTCCAGAATTTAAGTATGGATATTATTGATGATGTGAGATATCCTACCATAATACCGATTATGAGTAACATAATGTTATTGCGTACAACGGAAGCGAACATCATAATAATGATCAGAATCAAGCATGCTCCTAAAAATGCCCCTAATACAATTAACATTGAGTTGGATAAGTTGAAAGATGCAACAGTTCCTGATCCGATACCGAGTAATAAAACAACAAGGGCCACTCCTAAGTTGGCCCCTGCACTAATACCTAATATTCCTGAATCTGCCAAAGGATTACGGAACGTTGTTTGCAATAATAATCCTGATACAGCAATTGCTCCCCCTGTAAAAAGAGCTGTTATTGCTTGTGGCAAACGTGATTCGAGCACAATATGCATCCATGCCTTATTTTGTACAGTTTGCCCAAGTAATATTTTTACTACTGCATCAATTGGTATTGAAACAGAACCAAAAAATAGATTTGCTATGAACAGCAAAATTATAATACTTAGTGAAATAATACTGTACTTGAGACCTTTATGCATTGAAATACAATTTTACCGAGCTTGTTATTTCACATTCAGAACTTTATATTTATCGCCAGTTTCTTTAACAACCTCCCTGTAATATTTTTCAGGATATCCTACACGTTTGGGCGATGCAGGCTTACCGTATTGGTTACGAATAAATTGTCCGTCTTTTTCTTTTCTGACAATTCCGTCCATATATTTAATAGTCAAGAATTCGCCTAGTTTTTTCCATCGGTCAAAAGCATATTGTGCTTGCTCATTGCTATAACGGGTCAGAAATTTTTCAGTTGATATAGATGCTGTTAAAGCTTCTTTCTCTATTTGTGATTGCTGGGTTATAAATTTATTTTCAATTTCTTGCTGAACTTTTACTAAATCAGGATGCATATAATTATATTTTGCATAGACCATGTTAGATACCCAATTATTGATCCAGAAACTTGATGTCCAAGAAAATGTGTACAAGTCTCCATTTCCTTCGCGAAAACATTCCGGAATTTCAGTTATACAGCAATACATCGGAACAAAAACCGATTGTGCAGCATCGTCTACTCCAAACCAAAGCACACCTCCGATTTCACGTGGCAGCCATGAACGCATTTGCGATACAAAAACAAATCCTGTTTGTTGGGTAGCCACAGGTCGTTCGTTGCAATATTTCACACTATCGACTTCCCATTCAAGTGGAGCCCAGCGATATGGTGATTCAAATGGGCCGGCTCCTATATCGTATCTCCAATCGAGTTGTGTACCTTCATAGTGATCACGCATAGCTTCTTTTACATCTGACAAAGATAGTTTTCTATCGGGTTTAATATATAATGGCATTGGTTCGGTTATCTCACCTTTTGCATAAGTAACGTATTTTGCCATTTGTGCATTGAATTTATTGAAAAAGCTCCAAACACGAGCTTCGCAATAACGTTGTCCTCCAAAATCTATGGGATTGTATGCTTTGGCAAAACTAAATTCTTTGTCTTTACCTTGGAAATAACCTTTTTTGCGTGCGAATGTAATTACATCTTTTGAGTATAAACAATTTTTAGGGTCGTTTAGCGGAAATTGTTGAATACGTGATTGATTAGCATGCGCACTGATACAATCATCCGGTATACGAACGGCTACCCATACAGCACCTTTATTTCCTGTGCCTTTTCCAATCATTTCAAGAACCCATATTTCATTAGGGTCTGCGATAGAAAATGATTCTCCGCTACTATAATATCCGTATTCTGAAACAAGATCGGTCATTATCCTGATTGCTTCTTGGGCAGTTTTAGCTCTTTGCAAAGTAATATATATAAGGCTGCCATAATCTATTATACCTGTGCTGTCAACAAGTTCAGGACGTCCCCCAAAGGTTGTTTCGCCAATAGAAACTTGGTACTCATTTATATTACCAACAACATTATAGGTCTCCGAGGCTTGCTTTATTTCGCCGAGATATTTACCGGTATCCCATTCATTAACTTTAAGCATTTCTCCCGAAGTATATTTTTTTGCAGGCCAATGGTAAAGTTCTCCATATAAATTATATGAATCTGCAGAATAAGAAATCATAGTAGCTCCATCAACCGATGCTTTTTTTCCGATCAGAAAATTTGTACATGCCGTTGATTGTAAAGCAGAACAAAGAATCCCGATTGAAATAAGAAAACATAATTTTTTCATCGTCATATCCTTTAAATATTTTCGTAAAGTTAGCTTATTCCATTCAAATAAACCATTCTCATAAAGTTTAGTTTACTCTTATTTCTCCTTTATTAATTATAATACAGCTATTTAATTTTATATAGATATGTAATATATGATATCCTGCTATTTAACAAAAGTCTCAAAAAAAAGAAAATTATAAATTTAAATGTATACATATGTGAATCGCACAGCTTGAAACAAATGTAAATTACAAAATATTATCAATAAAAACATATGTATATAATTTTATAATCATTTAATAACAGAAGTTATATTCTTTTTTTCATTTAAAATACAATTATATCCATCTTTAAATATTATATTGTATACACGTATATAAAACGGTTTTAATTATTATTAAATACATCTATACCAATATTTTAATAACATATATTTAAGGTTAATTTATAGATAATGATACTATAAACCTTCAATCTCATTTAAATCCTGAAATATTGAACGTGTAACTATATGTAAACTAATATTTTATTATAATTATATAAATTAAATATCTAATATGTTAGAGGATTTTAATATAATTAAATACATATAACGTCTTTAATGATTACAAATGTAATATACATAAATAAACTACAATTGTTTTGATTTGTAAATTAAAGATATTACTTTTGTATAGAGATAAATTTTGTTATCTAAATACATTTGTAACGGTTATGAAAGAAAGAATACGTCAAATAATGGAAAATGCACATCTTACACCATCTGCTTTTGCCGATAATTTACAAGTAGGACGTGCCGTTATATCTCATATATTGAATGGACGCAATAACCCAAGCCTTGATATTGTCACAAGAATATTAGCTAAAATGAATAATATTGATCCTGAATGGCTACTAACCGGTAAAGGAGAAATGTATAGGCAGATTTCAAATGAAAATAGCAATCATAATACGCAAAAAACATTGTCACCAATAAATCCGATTGTTGATACTATTCCAACTTCAAACAATTCTTCCGCAGACCTATTCACACCAAATACCTTAAATCCATCAAAAGAATATATAAGTAAAGAATATGTACAGGACAGTGTAATTAATAAGACTGAATTAAGTGCTAATATGCTTAAAGATGACCAAGCTGTTTATAAGAAAACATGCGATAAAAAAGTAAGCAAAATAATTATATATTATACGGATAATACATTCGAAACCTTTATTACAGATAAGACTCCATTATAAATCTTAATTTGTTATAGAATAAATTATCATATTCTATAATTTTATATATTAGAGTTTTATTGATAATTAATATGCTCCGTCAGTTTTCTATGATTAATAATATAAAACATATTGAATCTTGAAAAACTATATCCGATTATTAAGAATATACAAATGTATCAATAGATCATATTAAATTAAGTATATTGAATCAGTTAACAATTCTAAATATCATGAAATACAATCTTGATGAACGACCTCCTTTATTCTCATCGTTATTATACGGTTTACAATGGTGGATTATTTCGCTTCCGTGCGTAATTATCATGGGTACAGTTATCAGTAAAATGCATTTTAGCCAGCTATCAGATCAAATACTTTATATGCAGAAATTATTTGCGATAGCAGGAATTACAACAATTCTACAGGTATTATGGGGGCATCGTTTACCTTTAATAATTGGTCCAGCTTCTGTTTTATTGGTTGGTATCACTGCATCTTTGTCTGCCGGTATTTCGATTATTTACACTTCAATTATTATCGGTGGTCTTATCGTATCAATAATTGCTTATAGTGGAATACTAACAAAAATACGATGTATATTTACTCCACGTGTAGTAACTGTTATACTTATGCTTGTCCCTTTTACTCTAATGCCGGTAATATTAAAACTTATCTTTGAGAACAATAATAATCTATTATTCAATATAGGATATACATTTGTATTTGTAATTATTCTCTTAATTTGTAATAAATTATTTAAAGGAATATGGAAATCTACAATTGTATTATGTGGGATTTTGCTAGGTTCTTTTATTTACTTTTGTATATTCAACTTTCCTGGGCAGATTAATGTTTCATATAATATAAATGAAATAGCGGATTCTTTCTTTATAGATAAACCTGAATTTGATTTAGGTACTATTTTAGCTTTTCTATTTTGCTTTTTAGCATTTATTGTAAATGAATTAGGTTCAATTGAAGCTGTAGCACTAATGCTCAAAGCCGATAATATTGGCAAGCGCGTTAAAAATGGTGTTGGTATTGCGGGATTATCTAATATCATGTCCGGCACAATGGGAATTATAGGTTCAATAGATTATTCAATGAGTTCCGGAATAATTGCTGCTACCGGCTGTGCCTCGAGATTTACGCTTATTCCATCGGGAATAGGTTTAATAATATGTGCTTTTTTGCCTCAATTTATCATCTTATTAAATTATATACCTTCTATTGTTATGGGAGCTCTTTTAATTTATTTGATGGCAGGACAACTATCTTCGGGACTGTCTATGATCATAGAAGAAAAAGCTGTACATAATTTTAATGATGGAGTTATTGTCGGTTTGCCGATAATGATAGCTGTTTTAATATCGTTCGCGCCTCAATCAGCTATGGAAACAATACCTTCGCTGATCAGCCCAATTATAGGTAATGGATTTGTAATGGGAGTATTATTTGTACTTATTTTAGAACATGTTGTATTCAGAAAGAAAATGTCTGAACGAAAATAGTATAAAGTTTATTATCTTTGTGACCCGAAATATTATTTATAAATCCGCAATATTTATTGAATGAAAAAAATGCTTGATTTAGTTGTTACTGAGAACAGTAAGCTGAATCGGAATTATTCTCTAATAAAATTGACGTCTGCAGATGGCTCATTATTGCCGAATATGTCTCCCGGACAATTTGTTGAGATCAGAGTAGATAATTCTCCTAAGACTTTTTTGAGGCGGCCTATCTCTGTAAACTTCTTTGATGTCGATAAAAATGAGTTATGGCTCTTAATACAGATCGTAGGCGAAGGTACACGTAAAATGGCTGAATTCAGAAAAGGTGATATCATGAATCTGTTATTACCTTTGGGCAATACTTTTACTATGCCATCAACAGAACACGAAAATCGGCTATTATTGATAGGCGGAGGTGTAGGAATTGCACCTTTATTATATCTTGGTTATACACTCAAGAAAAATGGGTTCAGCGTTTCATTTTTATTAGGTGCACGATCAAAAGATGATTTATTGCAATTGGATGAATTCGGTAAGTATGGTGATGTATACTGTACAACTGAAGATGGCAGCTATGGAGAAAAAGGCTATGTCACCAATCATTCCATATTAGAAAGCATTAATTTTAGTAAAATTTATACATGTGGACCTAAACCGATGATGGTTTCAGTAGCTAAATATGCTTCAGACCGTAAGATTGATTGTGAAGCTTCACTCGAAAATTTGATGGCTTGCGGTTTTGGAGTTTGCCTATGTTGCGTTGAAAATACGAGTGAAGGAAATATTTGTGTATGCACTGAAGGACCTGTGTTTAATATTAATAGATTGAAATGGATAAATTAAGCATCAATATAGGTGGATTGAGATTAAAAAATCCAGTAATGACAGCTTCCGGAACTTTTGGATATGGTAAAGAGTTTGCGGATTTTGTTGATTTATCGAGAATCGGAGGGATATTTGTAAAAGGAACCACCATTCGCAATCGTGATGGTAATGCCTATCCTCGTATGGCTGAAACTCCAATGGGTATGTTAAATGCTGTGGGACTGCAGAATAAGGGAGTAGACTATTTCATATCGAATATATATCCTTCTATCAAAGATTATAATACAAATATTATTGTCAATGTATCTGGATCTACCATCGAAGATTATGTTGAATGCGCAGCAAAACTAATGGGTTTAGAAAAGATTCCGGCAATTGAATTAAATATTTCTTGCCCTAATGTCAAGGAAGGAGGAATGGCTTTCGGAACATCGGCTTGTTCAGCTTCGGAAGTTGTCAAAGCAGTGCGACAGGTCTGGAATAAAACTTTGATCGTCAAACTTTCACCAAATGTTACGGACATCACAGAAATTGCTCGAGCCGTTGAAGCAGAAGGTGCTGATGCTGTATCGCTAATAAATACATTGCTTGGTATGGCAATAGATATTAACAAACGAAAACCCGTTTTATCAACTGTTACGGGTGGGTTGTCTGGTCCTTGTGTTAAACCTGTGGCTTTACGGATGGTTTGGCAAACCTACAATGCAGTTAAGATACCTATTATCGGAATGGGAGGTATATCCTGTTGGCAAGATGCAATTGAGTTTATTTTAGCCGGTGCATCAGCAATACAGATTGGAACTTACAATTTTATTGATCCTACTATCTCTGTCAAGGTTGTCGATGGAATAGAAAGTTATTTAGAAAAAAATAATATTAAATCAATTTCTGAATTGATCGGATCATTGATTATATAGAAATAAAAAAGCTGTATTCTTTGAAGAATACAGCTTTTATTAAATTAATTTTAATAATTTATTTTTTACCTTTTGATGTACCTAATGTACCTTCTTCTTTTTGCTCTTTGCTCTTAGTACATTTCTTTTTACATTCTTTGTTATCTGTGCCTTCTGTTTTGCATTCAGTTTTAGATTTGCAACATTCTTTCTTTGGTTTAGCATCCTGAGCAAATACACTTACTGATCCAAGCATGGCTACAGCCATTATTGCAGATAAAATAGTCTTTTTCATAACATTCATTAATTAAAAATTAAACAAATAATAATGGTTCAAATATATATTATGAAATATGAATCAAGAAATATTTTTTGTTAAACTATTAACGTAAATATAATATTTATAAATTAATAGTTAAATGAACCAAATTCACTTTCGATGGAAAGCTCCTTTTTTGTAGAATTTTCAACATGCCCAATGATTTGTGCTTCGATATTATAAGAGTTGGAAATTTCGATAATTCTATCTGCGTATTTTTCGGGAAGGTATATTTCCATACGATGCCCCATATTGAAAACTTTATACATTTCATGCCAATCAGTATGAGATTGCTCTTGTATTAGTTTAAACAATGGCGGTATCTGAAACATGTTATTTTTGACAATATGCAGATTATCTATAAAATGTAATATTTTAGTTTGAGCACCTCCTGAACAATGTATCAATCCATGTATGTAAGGGCGCATCTCATCAAGAATATTTTTTATAACAGGTGCATAAGTTCGGGTAGGAGATAGTACCAATTTTCCTGCATTTATGCCTAATTCTTCGATTTCATCGGTTAATTTTACATTGCCGGAATAGATGAGTTCGCTCGGAATCGAAGCATCATAACTTTCAGGATATTTATCTGCTAAATACTTCGAAAAGACATCGTGTCGGGCAGAAGTAAGTCCATTACTCCCCATGCCTCCATTGTATTCTTTTTCGTACGAAGTCTGTCCGCTTGAAGAAAGTCCGACAATCACATCACCATGCTGAATTTTATCATTAGAAACAACATCCGATCGCTTCATGCGACATGTTACTGTACTATCAACGATAATGGTACGAACAAGATCACCGACATCAGCCGTTTCACCTCCTGTAGGATAGACATGTACACCTAATTCGGATAATTCTTCGCATAATTCATTTGTAGCATTAATTATGGCAGATATTACTTCCCCTGAGATCAGTTTTTTATTACGACCGATAGTAGAAGATAACAAAATATTGTCAGTTGCACCAATGCATAATAAATCATCAATATTCATTATCAACGCATCCTGTGCTATACCTTTCCAAACATTTAAATCTCCGGTTTCTTTCCAATATATATATGCCAAAGAAGATTTAGTACCTGCACCATCTGCATGCATTATATTACAATAGTCAATATCTCCACCTAATATATCGGGAATAATCTTACAAAAAGCTTTGGGGAAAATACCTTTATCAATGTTTTTTATGGCATTATGTACGTCTTCTTTTGATGCTGACACTCCACGTTCATTGTATCGTTTATCGCTCATTCTTAGACTATTTAAGGATATTAATCAAAACAGCTTGTAAAACAGTCAATTTATCTTACAAGCTGTATATTATCTTTTAAACTTAAGAATATAATTAATAATCTTTTACTTCCCAACCTAAAGCACTTGCGCCCAGTACTGCTGCATCACTTTCTTTAAGTTCAGACATTAAAAGCTTGATCTTATTTCTGTATATCGGAAGCAGATTAGCTTCCATATATTTACGAATCGGATCGAAAATGTATTTACCCGATTTTGTAAGTCCACCAAACAAGATAATAGCTTCAGGGCTTGAAAATGAAACAAAATCAGCAAACGATTCTCCTAATACTTTGCCTGTAAAGTCAAAAATATCTTTTGCTAAAGCATCACCCTGTACAGCTGCATCATATACATCCTTCGATGTGATATCTTCAGGCTTAAATTCCCTCAAAAGACTCGGCCCAGACTTAGTTTCTAAAAATTCTCGAGCAGTTCGCGCAACACCGGTAGCTGAACTATATGTTTCGAGACAACCTTTTCGTCCACATCCGCATAAGCGACCATCTCTGTAAGTAGTTGTATGTCCTAATTCTCCTGCGAAACCATCATGACCATATACTAATTGACCATTAACAACGATACCGCTTCCGACACCTGTTCCTAATGTTATAACAATAAAATCTTTCATACCACGAGCTGCTCCATAAGTCATTTCACCAATGGCAGCCGCATTGGCATCATTTGTCAATGCAACAGGTACATTTAACTTATCACTAAGCATTTGTGCTAATGGGATAACACCTTTCCATGGTAAATTAGCAGCAAATTCAATGCAACCGGTAAAGAAGTTTCCATTAGGGGCACCTACACCAATACCTTTAATATTAGAAGCACCGCCAACCTGATCTATTATTTTTTGAACACCTGCCGATAAATTATCAACATATTCATTTATTTCTTTATAGACTCCTGTTTTAATAGAATCCTGATTAATTATGTGTCCCCGCTTATCTACGACACCAAAAACGCTGTTAGTTCCCCCAATATCTATACCTATAGCATATGGCTTTTCCATGATTTATTCTGTTAATAATAATTATTGTTCATTGAAAACGCTACAAAGATAATTATTCTGAAGTAAAAATTTATTCTTCAGTCAAATTTAATTAACATAATAAATTAATAATTGTATAGTTTTTATTTATCAAAATAAATTTTCAGAACTTTATTAGCTGCACCAAATGGACTAATGTTGGAATGTAAGACTTCATTTTCACATTTACTTAGCTCTTTTTGGATTTCAGGATTGTTATAAAAATTTGATTTCAACTTATCATCAATAGTCTCATACATCCAATATTTTAATTGTTCATTGCGTTTATGCTGAAAATAGCCATTACTATCAACGAACACTATATATTTATCAATCATATCTAACACTTCGCGAACACCAGTTTCATAATATCCAGAATATGTCAAAACAAGTGGTTGCCAACCTGATTCAGTAGGTGGAAAGAGGTGCAAAGCATTTTGAAATTGATTCTGAGCCAATTTAGCCTTTTCCATATTGTTACCATCAGCCTTATTAATAGCAATGCCGTCAGCCATTTCCATAATTCCTCGCTTAATTCCTTGTAACTCATCGCCTGTACCAGGTAATTGTATTAATAAAAAGAAATCAACCATCGAATGCACTGCAGTTTCAGACTGTCCAACTCCAACTGTTTCAATAATAATACGGTCGAAGCCTGCAGCTTCACAAAGAATAATCGTTTCACGGGTTTTTCGAGCCACACCGCCTAATGAGCCGGCAGTAGGAGAGGGACGTATAAATGCATTTTTCTCGATGGAAAGGCGTTCCATGCGAGTTTTATCTCCTAAAATACTACCTTTGCTTATTTCACTTGAAGGGTCTATTGCTAATACTGCCAATTTATGCTTTTCTTTAATAAGCTGCATACCAAATGCATCAATTGATGTGCTTTTTCCTGCACCCGGTACACCAGTGATACCAATGCGAACTGAATTTCCGGAATAAGGGATGCATTTCTCTATAACTTCTTGTGCAATAGCTCGATGTTCAGGACGAGAGCTTTCAACAAGGGTTACAGCCTGACTTAATATAGATACATTCCCTTTGATAATTCCATCAATATATTCAGATACCGAGTAAGTTTTCCTTTTAAATCTCTTAAAATCTGATATATATGGATTTACAATAGGTTGTTCTTGAATACCTTTATTAACTTTTAAATTATGAAATTCTCCGTTATTTTCAATATGTTCCATAATGCCATGAAATTTGAAATATTATGTTCTGTTTTAGTAAAGGTATAAATTATGCACTAATAATCCTCTTTAATTTTATAATTAAATATATTGATAATAAAGAAGAAATAAAAAACCTACTTATGTTATATAATTACCATTATGTTTAATTGTAAATATAGATAAATTGTTATATAAGCTATATTTATTAGTCAAAAATAAACTCGCTGAGAATTCAATATTT
>CALYPL010000020.1 GCA_945273835.1 uncultured Dysgonomonas sp.
GTTATATAAGCTATATTTATTAGTCAAAAATAAACTCGCTGAGAATTCAATATTTGAAAACAAACAAGAGAATGACACGAAATATCATTCTCTTGGGAAATATAGGGTTTTAAATAAAATCTTAAATTACTGACCTTTGATTGCTTGTAATTCAGCAGTCACAGCATCATATTCTTTTGATTTATCAATATTAAGTAAACTTAAATTGTAATATACATTCTGGAGCTTAACTAATATTTGACGAAGATCTAGTGCGCTTGCATTCTTCTCTTTCAAAATTTTATAGTATTTTTCAAGGTATGGCAAAGCAGCTATGTATAGATCTGAAGTTGCTTTATCTAACTCAGCTTGTTCTTTTCTATTTGTAGTTTGTCCAGCTTTATCTTTCATATCTTGAGCTTTTAAGATATTTAAGACTCCAAGACCTTCTAAAGCCCGATCACAATTTGCATCTGAACTTAAAGCCTGCTGATATGCCTTTTCTGCTTGATCATAGTCTTTATTGGAATCATCTACGAACAACGTACCTTTAACACTATATAAACTACAAGCATTGGATGGATTATTGCTAATCGCTTGATTTATATACTCTATCGCTTTAGCTCTCTGACCAGCCTTAATAAATTCATTTATCAGATTAGGCGTAAAATACAGATTATTAGGATATTTCTCTGCTCCAGTTTTTAATGTGGCCAAGAAATTAACTGAATCACCAACTTGTTGATATTCACCCGCTAATAATTCATATGGATCACTTTCTTTATATGTACTGTTAGCAACATAGCCTTCATTTATTAAATTATTCAAAAGGTTAATCGCTCTTTGTTGGTTGCCAGACTGTATAGAAGTAATTACAGCATAATATTTAATTGTCTGCAATGTAGAATCTGCAACAACTATTTTGCCATCTTTGTCATCTTTAAAAATATTTAAATTTGGCATAACCCAATATCTTTCAAAGAAATCACACGCGCGTGCAAAATCTCTTTTATCGTTATAATATGCACCGGCATTGATCAAGTATGGATAAGCGCTCTTCAAATTTTTTACAATATCTTTGCGAAATTTGTTTTTCACTTTACCTTTTTCATCTGGAAGTTGTCCTAGCGAATCGGCTTTCAAGTACGGTACGTACATGTTATACAAGCCTATGTACATGGCTTCGCTATCCCCTCCTTTTTTATCACTTGAAAACTCTTTCATCATTTCAGCTTCGCGTTCTTTATCGAAAGCCTTATATTCGATATCTCCTGCAACGAACCAAGTTTCAGGATCATTCATTGTCTCAGGGTTAGTCAATGCGGGTTTAATCAACGTCCTCGCTTCATTTGTATTTTTACCTGCTTCAGTTTTTGCATCTTTAACCGCCTTTTTCTGAGCAAAAGCTAAAGTTGATAATGCAGATAAAGCCACAACTAAAAAATATTTTTTCATAACTATCTTATTTTTAGTTTAATATTGCATTTATTATTCTTCCGTATTATTTTCAATCGACTCGTTCAATTCTGTTTCTTCAATATTTTCAGAATCAACTTTACAAACAGATGCTATCTCGTCATTACGTTTACCTAAATTAATTAAACGCACGCCTTGAGTGGCACGTCCCATAATTCGTAAATCAGCAACCTTCATACGGATTGTAACACCGGATTTATTAATTATCATCAAGTCGTTATCGTCTGTAACACTATTAATTGAAACAAGTTTACCTGTTTTTTCGGTGATATTTAGTGTTTTAACACCTTTACCTCCTCTGTTGGTAATTCGATATACAGGTTCACCGTCTTCATCGTTCAAAAGGGTACGTTTTCCGTATCCCATTTCAGATACAACCATTATAGTATGTGTAGACTGTTCTTCTTTATTCATAGCTATCATACCGATAACTTCATCATTACCATCTTCGTCAATGCGCATACCTCTGACACCTGTGGCTGTACGTCCCATTTCACGGACAGCTGATTCATGAAAGCGGATGGCCCGACCGTTACGATTAGCCATTAATACTTCTGAATCGCCATCAGTCATTAGTACTTCAATTACACTATCATCCTCACGAATCGTTATCGCATTAACTCCATTCTGTCGAGGACGAGAATATGCTTCAAGTCTTGTTTTCTTGATAACACCTTGTTTTGTACAGAATACCAAGAAATGATTATTTACAAAATCAGCATCATTAAGACCTTTGACTTTTATGAAAGCTGTGACTTTATCATCTGATTCTATGTTCAAAATGTTCTGAATGGCACGACCTTTGGAGTTTTTACTTCCTTCGGGTATATCGAATACGCGCAGCCAAAAGCATCTTCCTTTTTGTGTAAACAATAGCATATAGTTATGCATTGAAGCAGGATAAATATGCTCAATAAAGTCTTCATCTCGAGTTTCTGAACCTTTAACCCCTACTCCACCTCTATTCTGTGATTTGAATTCTGTAAGTGGTGTGCGTTTTATGTATCCCATATGAGAGATTGTAATAATCATCTCGTCATCAGCATAAAAATCTTCAGGATTTAATTCTTCTGAGGCATATACTATTTCTGTACGGCGCTCATCACCGTATTTATCTCTTATTTCAACTAATTCATCTTTGATAACACTCATACAAAGGGCATCGTCAGACAAAATATTTTTTAGATATTCTATTAGTTTCTCTATCTCTTGATATTCGTTATGAAGTTTATCTTGCTCAAGTCCTGTTAATTGACGTAAACGCATCTCTACAATGGCACGGG
Organism: uncultured Dysgonomonas sp.; assembly: GCA_945273835.1. Lineage (GTDB taxonomy): Bacteria > Bacteroidota > Bacteroidia > Bacteroidales > Dysgonomonadaceae > Dysgonomonas. Next base: position 2,739 of record CALYPL010000020.1, read on the forward strand.
CTTGTATATCACTCAGGCTAAATCGACTTATCAATTTATCTATGGCTTCTTGAGGTGATGCGGCTCCCCGTATTATCGCAATAACTTCATCAATATTATCTGATGCTATGATCAATCCTTCTAAGATATGCGCACGCTCTTCTGCTTTACGCAAATCATATTGGGTTCTGCGGATAACCACTTCATGTCTATGCTCAACAAACAATGATATCATGTCTTTTAGGTTGAGCGTACGTGGGCGTCCTTTAACCAAAGCAATATTATTGACGCTGAACGATGATTGTAATGCGGTTAATTTATATAACTTGTTTAATACAACATTAGCATTACTGTCACGTTTTACATCAACTACAATACGCATACCTTGACGGTCTGACTCATCGTTTACATTGCTGATACCTTCAAGGCGTTTTTCACCTACAAGGTCTGCGATATGTTTAATCAGTTCAGCTTTATTTACAAGATAAGGTATTTCTGTTATAACAATTTTTTCATGATTGTGTTCAGTTTCAATCTCAGCACGTCCACGGATGATAACTCGTCCACGTCCTGTTTCAAATGCATCACGCACTCCCTGATAGCCGTAAATAAAACCTCCTGAAGGAAAATCAGGAGCTTTCACATAATGCATCAAACCTTCGGTGTCAATATCATTATTATCAATGTATGCTATAATACCATTAATAACTTCCGTCATGTTGTGAGGAGCCATATTGGTTGCCATACCCACGGCAATACCTGAGGCACCGTTAATAAGAAGATTAGGGATACGTGTCGGTAATACGGTCGGTTCTCTTAATGTATCATCAAAGTTAAGCTGAAAATCAACAGTTTCTTTATCAATATCCTTAAGCATTTCTTCAGCCAACTTGCTTAATCTGGCTTCGGTATAACGCATGGCGGCAGGACTATCGCCGTCCACACTACCCATATTTCCCTGACCATCGACAAGCATATATCTCATGCTCCAAGCCTGAGCCATACGCACCATAGCAAAATAAACAGAAGAGTCTCCGTGCGGATGATATTTACCTAAGACTTCCCCAACGATTCTCGCTGATTTTTTATATGGTTTATTAGATGTGTTACCCAGCTCACTCATACCGAACAAGATACGACGATGCACTGGTTTAAAACCATCCCTAACATCGGGCAACGCACGCGAAACGATAACAGACATCGAATAGTCGATGTAAGCCGATTTCATTTCATCTTCGATGTTTATTTTAATAATTCTATCTTCCTGATCAATCATTATCAACTATGTAAATAATTTAACTTAATATCTAAGCATAACGGCTGTTTCAGCTTGAAAAATGCATGCTAAGATAGTAATTACTATCGTATTTTGAAAATAAATAGACACAAAAAAGCCCGATGAATAAAAGGTTATTATCGGGCTTTTAATAATTATTAATTAGTTCATATAAGAACTATAATTTATGCATTTTTACCATGACAGTTTTTATATTTTTTGCCACTTCCGCAGAAACATGGATCATTACGTCCGGGTTTCTTGTCAACTTGTATAGGGGCAGTTTTCTGAACTTGCTGCTGTGAATTACCTTGATGTTGTGAATTCTGGGCATTATTTCCTTGAGCGGCATCGTCATGCACAGTACGATATTTACTGTAATCTGTCTTTTCTTCATGCGAAGCCTCTTTTACCTGTTCGGGTTCTCTTACTGGTATTTGTCCACGCATTAGAATTGTCACAGCTTTACGATTGATACCGTTGAGCATTGTTTTGAACAGGCTGAAAGATTCTAATTTATAAATCAAAAGCGGATCTTTTTGTTCATAGCTTGCATTTTGTACTGATTGACGTAAATCGTCCATTTCACGCAAATGTTCTTTCCATGCCTCGTCTATGGTATGTAATACGATTGCTTTTTCAAACGAGCGCACAACATCTTTAGATTGTGTGTCGTAAGCGGTTTTCAGGTTGCAGGAAATGTTGTAAACTCGTTTACCATCGGTTATAGGGATCAAAATATTTTCGTATTTATCTCCTTGCTCTTCATAAACTTGCTTAATAACAGGATTAGCTATTTCTGCTAAACGATCCATTTTATGCTTGAAGCCATCAACCGACTTGTCAAAAAGTTCATCTACAAGTTTAACTTGCTTGCTGGAACGCATTGTCGATTCATCAAACGGAACTTCAATAGTCAAGACACGTAACGTATCCATTTTGAGCGATTCGTAGTCATATGAACCGATATTTTGTTCAATCAGGTCTGTGGCGGCATCATAGAACATATTTACGATATCGTTGCCAATGCGTTCTCCCATAAGTGCATGACGACGACGTTTGTATACAACTTCACGTTGAGAGTTCATCACATCGTCATATTCAAGCAAACGTTTACGTATACCGAAGTTATTTTCTTCTACTTTTTTCTGCGCACGTTCTACAGACTTGCTAAGCATGTTATGCTCTAACATTTCGCCTTCTTTGAATCCCATCTTATCCATCATTCCGGCAATACGTTCTGATGCAAACAGACGCATTAAATCATCTTCGAGCGAAATAAAGAATACGGATGAACCGGGATCTCCCTGACGTCCGGCACGACCACGTAACTGACGGTCGACACGACGTGAATCATGTCTTTCAGTACCTATTATCGCCAATCCTCCGGCTGCTTTAACTTCGGGAGCTAATTTAATGTCGGTACCACGTCCCGCCATATTGGTGGCTATTGTTACTGCTCCTTGCTGACCAGCAAGAGCAACAACTTCTGCTTCTTTTTGGTGTAACTTAGCATTCAAAACATTATGTTTTATCTTTCTCATCGAAAGCATCTTGCTAAGTAATTCTGATATTTCAACCGATGTTGTACCTACAAGAACGGCTCTGCCCTCGCCTACTAATTTTTCAATTTCAGCGATTACTGCCGTATATTTTTCTCGTTTTGTTTTATAGATACGATCGTTCATATCTTTACGGGCAATCGGTCTGTTGGTAGGTATTACAACTACATCCAGTTTATATATATCCCAAAATTCTCCTGCTTCGGTTTCGGCAGTACCGGTCATACCCGCAAGTTTGTGATACATACGGAAATAGTTCTGCAATGTAATTGTTGCGAATGTCTGCGTTGCGGCTTCTACTTTAACCCGTTCTTTGGCTTCGATAGCTTGATGTAATCCATCTGAATAGCGACGTCCATCCATGATACGTCCGGTTTGTTCATCGACTATCATTACTTTATTGTCGATAACCACATATTCATCGTCTTTTTCAAAAAGGGTATAGGCTTTTAATAATTGATTGACTGTATGTACTCGTTCTGATTTAACCGAATAATTCTGCATCAAATCGTCTTTTTTCTGAGCTTTTTCTTCATCTGACAGTCCTGAGTGTTCGAGTTCTGAGAGCTGTGAACCTATATCTGGTAAAACAAAGAACTGTGGGTCGCCTGAATTACCTGTTAATAAATCAATTCCCTTATCGGTAAGTTCAATTTGATTATTTTTTTCGTCAATAACAAAATAAAGTTCGTCTGTTATTTCAGGCATTCTCTTATTTTGTTCTGCCATATAAACTTCTTCGGTTTTAAGCATCAATGCTTTAATACCGGGTTCGCTCAAAAATTTAATCAGCGGTTTGTTTTTAGGCAACCCTTTGTGCGAACGGTAAAGTAATATAGCTCCTTCTTCCTGTGTTTTTTTGTCGTCCGATGCCAATTTTGTTTTGGCGTCAGCCAGCAATTTAGTACACATGTCACGCTGTGCTTTTACAATAATTTCTACACGAGGGCGGTATTCTTCAAATAACTGTTCTTCTCCTCGTGGTACTGGACCTGATATAATCAACGGTGTACGAGCATCATCAATCAATACGGAGTCAACCTCGTCGACAATGGCATAATTATGCTTGCGTTGAACAAGATCGTTCGGGCTGATCGCCATATTATCACGTAGATAATCGAAACCAAATTCATTATTTGTTCCGAATGTGATATCGGCTCGATAAGCCTGACGGCGTCCTTCTGAGTTGGGCTGGTGTTTGTCTATACAATCTACTGATAATCCGTTGAACATATAAATTGGTCCCATCCATTCCGAGTCACGCTTAGCCAGATAGTCATTCACAGTTACAACATGCACACCTTCACCGGTCAACGCGTTCAAAAATACGGGTAATGTAGCTACAAGGGTTTTACCTTCTCCGGTCGCCATTTCAGCGATTTTTCCTTTATGCAGTACAACGCCACCAAAAAGTTGCACGTCGTAATGAACCATATCCCAGGTTATTTCATTTCCTCCGGCAAGCCAATGATTGTTATAAATTGCTTTGTCGCCATTTATATGTACAAAATCTTTTGTTTTAGCAAGTTGACGGTCAAAATCTGTTGCTGTAACTTCAATTTCTTTGTTCTGACTGAAACGACGGGCAGTGTCTTTTATAATTGCAAACACCTGAGGTAAAACTTCGTCAAGAACAACTTCGTATTTATCGGTTACTTCTTTTTCTAATTTATCTATTTCATTCCAAATATCTTCGCGATCATCGATTTCGAGATTCTCAACTGAAGCCTTTAATTCTTCAATACGTTTTTTTTCTGCGGCTACGTAGTCTTGTATTTGTTGACGTATTGCAACGGTCTTAGCACGCAACTCGTCATCAGATAGTTTTTCAATATCATCATACGCGACTTTTATTTTGTCCACGTAAGGATTGATTTCTTTTAAATCGCGCTGCGACTTATTGCCAAAGAATTTAGTTAGTATATCGTTTAAACCCATATATTTAGTCTGTTAATTAAATTTCAATATTATGTATTAATAAAATAGTTCTGCCAAAGGTTGATCTTTAGCCGCATTGGGCGGTCTGATACGCATAACGTGTGCTATGGTAGGCGCAATTTCTGTTGCCTTGACTGTACGTCTGACTTTTTCAGGTTTTAGCCTGTTGCCGAAAAATATAAGCGGACTAATAACTGCATTATTGCTGATTTGTTTTGTATTAAAATCAGCATTTTTCTCATTTACAACTTTAAATCCGGGTTGTATCTCTACAAATAAGTCTCCTGAGGTATCTTTGGTAAATCCATTTTTGTAAAACTCCATTACAGGATTCCATTCGCCCAATTTTATCTGATAAGCTGTATAGACATTCTGCACACCTGTAAATTCTGACACAAATTCGGCTGCTTTTTTCTGAACTTCTTTGAGTGGCAGATTTTTTCGCTCAATAAGTTCTCTGTTCAGATAAATTTGTCCATTGTAATACCTGTCTACCCATTGTTCCTGACCGTATGTAGCCATAAGAAACATATTCAACAGAGCTTCACAGCGATTTACATAAAAAATGTCATCCTTAAGGACTAAGGAATTTGAACTATTTGATTCATTCGGATTGTAATATCCTGTTGATGTAACAAATATCAGTGTGTTAGCAAGCCCGATTGTTTTATCTATATTGTCAAGCAATGACCCGATTTCTTTATCAAGTCTTACGTAAATATCCTGTAATTCAGACGAGTATTCAGGTGCTCCGGGATAATTACCCGCATATAAAGTCAAAGACAGAAAATCGGGACTGGTCCTTTGTCCCATTTCTGATTTTGCCATTACTTTCAACGCCATATTGCAAATGCTCTCATTTACCAATGGTGCTTTCTTGAACAGCTTATATGTTTCTTTATCTGTACCGAAATTATGCTGAAAATAGGCCGAACCTTGAAAATAAGGGATTGATTTGTTTGCATTATTCTGAAGCGGAGTCCAATTATATCCCCATGCTTTAGTTTCGTATCCGCTATGACTTCGGTTCATTTGATCTACAACCCAGTAAAAATTAGGATAGTAAGTTGAAGAAGCCCACTGACCGCTATAACTATCGACCCAAAAAGCACAATCGCCTAAACGCCCTGCTGATATTAAAGCCTGTTCGGAACTCGGCGCAAAAGAAAAGACATCCGATGTTCCGCTTGTCGCCTGCTTTAACTCGTCAGTCAAGGTAGTGGCACGAAGTGCTAAAGGAGATACTTTGTCCTGACAATAATTACCTAAATAGTTATTATCGGCAAATGTAGAAACTATCTTCTTATCCTTATGCTCGTATTTTTCATTACTTACAATGCCATGATAATAAGGTGTAGTCCCGGTATATATGGTGGCAATGGCTGAAGCGTCATCAAGTCCGGGAAAATCAAACTCTACATTCTGATAGACAATGCCTTCATTTAACAGACGTTTAAAACCGCGCTCAGTGAAAAGCCCTTGAAAAAGATCAAGGTAATTGCCATTCAACTGGTCTATGGTGATACCAACAACTAATTTAGGTGTCTCACGTACAGTATTAGCCTGTGCCTGAACAGACGAAACTGTTATGGTTGCAGCGACAAGAGTTGTTAGTATTTTTATCATTATCAATTTAGAGCCTGATGTGCTCTTGAATATTTTTTATATTGTAAGATATTCATACCTGATCTGACGATTAATGTCAGAATATAGGGTATAAAAGCGATTTCTAATTGTTGTGGGATCAAACTCCATGCCAAAAGAAATAGCGAAACAATCGCAAAGTTAATAAAATGATAATAATAACTATATTTTTGAAGTGGTTTTACAAAAAATAAAAAGGCTGCTAATGTTTGTAGCGGATTGAGCCATACCAAATTCCAGTTTGCATCAACGCATGGATGCACCGAAATAAACCATAGAAAACAAATAATACATCCTGCTAATCCTGATAAGAAAAATAATAATGTATCAACTATTTTACCTAAAGCTATTCTATCCTTTTGGTAAGAATAGTATGAAATGAGAGATACAACTATTAACAATGCGATGCCGACCAATAAAGGCGGTGTTATTCTTGAAATTTTATTGTCGTATACTGACTCTGAATGACTATAATAATCATATAATGTTTTAGCTATATTGTCAGTCGGTTCTAAAATAAAATTTGAATTTGCTACAAGTTTATGTTTTTCCCTATTTTCATCAGTTAAAACGGCATTCTTGAAGTCGTTACTCAAATAACGTGGAAGGAAATCTTTTTGAGATTTTGTGATTACTTTATCTGCTCCGCTACCAATTATTATATCAATGCCGAACTGAGTCCACGGATTAAGGATAGTACATTCGTGTATAAGATCACGATAACTCTGTTGTTTTTCAGATTTATCGTACTCAATGGTTTCATTTATGTTATTTGCAATTATATCACGGACACGTGTCGCACAATTATCGTATAAAAAGTTATAACGATATTCTTTGTTTTCGGGTTTAATATTTTCGATCAGAGCATTCCAAATCTGTTGCTTGTCAGAAGTAGTTAAATCCAACAATTGTTCATATACCCCTACTCCACGTAAACGATATTCTATAATAAAGTAATCATATGGTGATGCCCCGACTTGATAGTCTGTTTCGCCCTTGATAAAGCGGTATATGAAATTTGGCGAATTATAGTTAAACAACCCATAATTAAAAACTAAATCGAGAGACAAAGATTCATCTTTGACACGAATAGCTGTATGCCCAAACAAGGTATAAACTTCTTCATCGGACGGTGTTACCGTAAGCAAACTTATTTGTGAGGAATCAGTTAGCTTATACGTATTTTGCGACACTATATTGGGTGTCATCAATGTAAAAAAAAGAATTAAGGAAACAATAATTTTTCGTCCCATAACCTTTATGAGAATAGAATTGTTTTATTTTTATAAACCAATACCCTGCGGTCTATGTGCAATTTGATAGCTCTCGATAAAACTATTTTTTCCAAATCCTGTCCCTTACGCACTAAATCATTTACACTGTCACGATGAGAAATGCGCGTAATATCCTGCTCTATTATCGGTCCGGCATCAAGCTCGGTAGTAACATAATGGCTTGTAGCTCCGATAATTTTTACGCCTCGTTCGTAAGCGGCATGATATGGTTTTGCTCCAATAAATGCAGGAAGAAATGAATGGTGTATGTTAATTATCTTGTTCGGATAAGATTCTATAAAATTATCTGAGAGAATTTGCATGTAACGTGCAAGAACCACAAAATCTATCTGTTTTTCTTTCAGAAGCGATATTTGTTCCGCTTCAACAGTTTCCTTATTATCTTTATTTACCTTCAGCACATGATATTCAATACCGAAACGCTCTGCAACCCAACGTAAATCTTCGTGATTGCTGATAATAAGCGGAATTTCTACGTTCCACTCTCCTGCGGTATAGCGTCCCAGAATATCAAATAAGCAATGAGACATTTTAGAAACAAAAACAGCCATCCGTGGAGTGTAATTATCGAAATAGATACGGAAAGTCATCCCATATTTATTGGCGTACATTGTGCGGAAATAATCTTCAATCTTCTCGCACGGAATCAGAAATTTTGAAACATCCCACTTGATGCGCATGAAAAACTCGTTCTCTTGTCTGTTGACATATTGCTCAAGATCAATTATATTGCCACCATTTACATTAATAAAATCAGTAACGGCGGCAACAAGTCCCGGTTGATCGGGGCAATGTATAAGGATGGTGGCACTGTTAATGCCTGAATTATTCTGATTTTGCATAGTTTTATAATTCTTCTTCGTCAACTACAAGATTTTCGATAATGAAATCCTGTCGTTCAGGGGTATTTTTTCCCATGTAGAAATTCAGCATTTCTTTCACAAGGTCTTCTTTCTTCATCGTAACTCTGTCAAGTCGAATATCCTTACCTATAAAATGCCGGAATTCATCGGGAGAAATTTCTCCCAATCCTTTAAAACGTGTAATTTCAGGATTAGCTCCTAATTTACTTATCGCCGCCAAACGCTCTTCTTCTGTGTAACAATACAATGTTTCTTTTTTATTGCGCACACGGAAAAGTGGTGTTTGAAGAATATACACATGATTTTTCTTAATCAAATCAGGAAAAAATTGCAAAAAGAATGTGAGCAGCAACAATCTGATATGCATACCATCTGTATCGGCATCTGTTGCTATGATTATTTTATTATACCGCAAATCTTCTAATCCTTCTTCTATGTTTAGAGCAGCCTGAAGCAAATTAAATTCTTCATTCTCATAAACAATCTTTTTAGTCAACCCATAACTATTCAATGGTTTACCTCGAAGACTGAATACGGCTTGTAAATTTGGATTGCGGCTTTTGGTTATTGAACCACTTGCAGAGTCACCCTCAGTTATAAAAATTGAGGTTTCTTCGAGATTATCGCCTTTTGAATCATTATAATGAACTCGACAGTCTCTTAATTTTTTATTATGGAGATTGGCTTTCTTTGCGCGTTCACGAGCCAGTTTTGTAACTCCGGCTATTGCTTTGCGTTCTTTTTCTGACTCAAGTATTTTTTTATAGAGTATTTCGGATGTTTCGCCGTTCTTATGCAGATAATTATCTAATTCTCTCTTTAAGAAATCACCAATAAACTTTTGGATAGTTGGCCCATCGGGTCCCATGTCTTTGGAGCCGAGTTTTGTCTTTGTCTGCGACTCGAACACCGGTTCTTCGACTTTAATACTGATTGCCGCCACTATACCATTGCGAATGTCGGCAAAATCGAAGTTCTTATTGTAATGCTCTTTTATTACACGTGTCAGGGCCTCTCTAAATACGGATTGGTGTGTTCCGCCTTGCGTTGTATGTTGCCCATTGACAAAAGAATAATATTCTTCTCCGTATTGGTTGGTATGTGTGATTGAAACTTCAATATCCGTATCAGACAGGTGAATGATGGGATATAAAGCTTCGGATGTCATATTCTCGTTTAATAAATCAACTAATCCATTTTTTGAGTAGAATTTATTTCCATTGTAATGGATTGTCAACCCTGTATTCAGATAAACATAGTTCCGAAGCAGGGATTCGATATATTCATCTTTAAACGTGTAATTGACAAATATACTACTGTCGGGGATAAATTCGATCAGCGTTCCACTGTCTTCCGACTGGTTAACACCTTTGTTTTCTTTTACAAAAATGGCTCTCGAATATTCTACTGATACTGATTTGCCTTCACGAAAACTTTCGATGTAAAAGTAAGATGACAGGGCATTCACGGCTTTGATACCTACCCCATTCAGTCCTACCGATTTTTTAAATGCTTTCGAGTCGTATTTAGCTCCGGTATTCATCTTGGACGAAACGTCTCTTACTTTTCCTAACGGAACTCCACGACCATGATCTCGCACGGTTACTTTATTATCGGCAATAGATATTTCGATAGATTTTCCGAAACCCATCATATATTCGTCAATCGAATTGTCCAATACTTCCTTCAGCAGGACATAGATACCATCATCAGAAGATGATCCATCCCCTAATTTCCCGATGTACATACCGGGACGTCGGCGAATATGTTCCTGCCAATCGAGGGTTTTTATATCATCATCAGAATAATTGACATCCTGTATGGGTTGAGGGTCAGTATTCTTCAATTCTTCTTCCATATAGTATGATGTATTATTTTAGTTGCTTTTTATATGCTCTGCGTACTTTATGCTGTTCGGCTTCAAATCCGTCCCATAAAGATACCATTTTATTATTCATCTCCAATTCAGGATTCGTTTCGACGTATTTAAAACCACTTTTATATGCCGAGGTTATAAAATCATCAAATATTATGGCGTTAACTCCTTTACCCTGATATTCGGGAGCCACTCCCATCAGCATGAGATCGACAATCTTATTGCTTTTGAATTTTAGGGCTTTGATTAATCGCCACCAACCTAACGGAAATAATTTTCCTCGCGATTTTATTAACGCACTTGACAGGTTTGGTACTGTTATTCCAAATCCTACGACATTGTCTGTTTCTTCTTCAACCACAATGCAAACAATGTCCCATCGGATAAGAGGAACATACATTTTGACATAATAATTTATTTGTCGGTCGGTCAATGGCGCAAATCCATAAAGCGGTTCGTAAGCAATATTCAATAGTCTGAATAACTTATCCACATATGGTTTTATTTGTTTAAGACTATTGAATTTCAATACCTTTAAGTTGCTTCTTGATGCGACTAAAGTGGCTATACGATGATGCCTTTCTGGTGTTTGAGGGGGAATTTTCACATAAAACTCTTTCCAATCCACTTCTTTCTCAAAACCGATTCTTTCAATTTGAGTTTTATAATATGGAAAACTGTATGAGGTTGACATGGTTGAAACTCTGTCGAAACCCTCGATAAGCAAACCTTCATGATCAAGATCGGTAAAACCCATCGGACCTACGATTTCTTCCATTCCTTTTGCTTTCAACCAACTGCCTGCAGCTTCAAAAAGGGCATCTACAACTTCATTATCATCGATGAAATCGACAAATCCGAAGCGTCCGTTTTTTTGCTTCCATATTTTATTGGCATTATGATTGATAATCGCTGCTATACGACCTACTATTTCATCACCTCGATATGCAAGAAACAATTGCATTTCACAGAAATCGAATGCAGGGTTCTTTTTCAAGTTTAATGTTTCCAATTCATCGAGTATCAATGAAGGAACATAATATGGACAATCTTTATAGAGTTTTATGGGAAATTTGACAAAAGCTTTTTTCTGACTCCTGCTGTTGTTATCAATTTCTTTTATGGTTACAGCCATACCTTGTTTAACGTTTCAAATAAAATTATTGTAATCTTTGATTCCTTTTTTAATCTTGCAAAGATAAAAATAATTTCATTTTCTATCTTTCAATTTGTAAGTCAAATATTAAAATCACACTTTAACAATCTCATTTTCAGACACAATAAAATCCATCCTGATATCTTGCTCATTATAAGGGATTGTATCAAATAATTGAAAACCGAAACACACTCCCACCTTGATAGCATTCAATTGACAGAGAAAGCGATCGTAGTACCCGCGACCTCTCCCCAAACGGTTTAAATGACGATCGAATGCTAATCCCGGTACGATAATCATATCCACTGAATCATAATCTCTATAATTTTCTCCTTCGGGTTCCATTACTCCTAGATTAGCTTTATTGAAACGTACTTTGTCATCATATTTTCTAAAAATAAGGTTTTCACCGCTTACAACAGGAAGGTAAAAGTCTTTATGAACATTCCATTTTCGGATAAAGTCTAATGTACGAACTTCGTCTTTTAGATTATTATAGGTGAATATTTTTTGGGCATCTTTAAAAATGCTTAATTTTTCAAGATTAGAAAAGATTTGTTCAGATTTACAATTCATTTCTTCATCCGTATATGTTCTTTTCACGGATGCAATATAACCACGAAATCTGTTTTTTTCTTCTATATCTTTCATTGTAGAATTATAAAAAAACGCTGTATATACTATCTATTATACAGCGTTCTAATTTTAGTTTTTATATTTTTCCTGCCTTATTGCTTGAGGTGATGCCTTACCGCTTTTAATCATAAATATCGCTTTATTAACTAGAATGTCGTCTTTATATAAGATTGGATAGAAGCCTTCATCACCAAATATATTCCTAACAATCAATGCTCTTACTTGTGAGTCAAGCAAGTAACTTGATTCAGAAATTAAATAAGGTCTGCGGCGTATTCCTTTAGTTTCGGCATACGAAGTCAATTCACCCAATAGAGGTTGTTGCAATAAATAGCGATCAAGTTCCTGCCAAGATTTGAATTTATTCAATTTCTGACGATTATTGTCTACATATTTAAACACAAACTCGTTGAAAACGCCCGAATTCAACAATTTAATGTAATATGAATTTTGTCCGATTGTATCGCGTGGTATAAACACATCGGGCATAATACCATCGTTGCCGAAAACTTTTCTTCCGGCTAAAGTTTGATAGACCGGCAAATTATCGGTTTTGATGCTGTCTCTATTATCAAATTCACCTCTTAGAAACCTATTTACAAGATCTTTATTATATGCTTCGTCATTGCCGATTTCATATTTTTTCTGAATGCAACGACCTGAAGGTGAATAATAACGTGCAATCGTTAATCTCAAAGCAGAACCGTCATTAAATCTATACTGACTTTGTACCAATCCTTTTCCATAAGATCTGCGCCCCATGATAAGCGCCCGGTCATTATCCTGTAAAGCTCCGGAAAACACTTCGCTTGCTGAAGCACTGGATTCATCTAATAAAATCACGACATTTTCATTTTGACAAGTTCCTGAACCATCAGCCATGATATTACTGCGCGGATAGGCTCTTCCTTCCACATAAACGATCAAGTCACCCGATTTAAGAAACTCGTTGGCCATACGATAGGATGCTTCAAAAGAACCTCCTCCGTTTTGCTGTAGATCAATTATAAATGAATTAGCTCCTTTTGACTTTAATTTAGCTATTGCTGAGATGAACTCATCAAAAGTAGTAACGGCAAAACTTTTGATCTTTATGAAACCGATTTTGTCTTCAATCATATAAGCGACTTCAACACTTTTAACCGGTACATCTGCACGAGTAACTTCAAAATTTAAAATCTTATCACTGGTCTGTCTTTTTACCCCCAGTTTAACTTTTGTATCTTTCTTACCACGTAATTTTTTTAAGACACTTGTCTGAGTCACTCCTTTGCCCACAAACAAAGAATCGTTTACATAAACTATTCTGTCTCCTGACATTAATCCAACTGCCTCAGATGGTCCACCCGGCAATACGTTGACAACAACTATAGTATCGTTCTGCAATGTAAATTCTACGCCGATACCACCGAAATAGCCTTCAATTTCTCCACCCTGCACTTCCATATCTTCAGCCGGGATATAAGCCGAATGCGGGTCTAATTCCGATAAAACAACGGGAATTGCTCTTTCTACCAATTCATCAACACTAATTGTATCGACATATGACTTTTCAATATAATCAAATATAACATCAAGTTTGTTTCCCGATACGCCAAATATGCGGCTGATTGGGGTTTGTCTTGAGAAAATATTGCCTAACAAAATCCCTAAAGCTATACTGGCGGCAATACAAAGAGGTAACCAGATATATATTTTCTTCAATTTATTCATTACCTATTACATTATATCAATACAAACAACATCCACACCAGCCCTTTCGAGTAAAGCGCAACCATCAGATCTTCTGTATTTCTGATTATACACCACTCGTTTAATTCCCGCTTGTATTATAAGTTTGGCACACTCAATACAAGGAGAGGTTGTGACGTACATTGTAGCTCCTAAACTACTGTTATGCGAACAAGCAACTTTAGTTATAGCATTCGCTTCAGCATGTAACACATAGGGTTTCGTTTCGCCATCCTCGTCTTCGCAATTATTTTCAAATCCGACAGGCGTACCATTATAGCCATCCGATATAATCATCTTATCTTTGACTATCAACGCTCCTACTTGCCTACGTTTGCAATATGAATTCTCGGCCCATATATTTGCCATTTTCATATAACGCTCGTCCAGTAGCTGTTGTTTATTCTTGTCCATAGTTAAACATCATTTAGTAATGCAAAAGTATACAAAAACTATTAGATTGATTGATTTGGACATCAGTTTAAAAATATAAAATATTATTTACTGCATCAAAAAAAATTTTCGCACGTTATTAATTATGTGCTTTGTTGATTTAGATTATTCATTATACGCTGTAAAAAAATGAAATGCAAAACTTGTTTTACCAAAAATAGTTATACCTTTGCGAAGTGTATTTTTATAAAAAATGACAAATTACTTATTACATAACCTCGTCAGCTTAAATTTACTCCTCATTATCCGGGATAAATAAGAAAGGTGTGTATTTATATAATAAAAATAAGGAATTAAAATATAAGCCTTTCTCAAAACTGGGAAAGGTTTTTTTTTAATAGAAAAGTTTAATAATTATGGTATTTGAGTTAAGGAGTTCAACAAGTACACAAGGGCGTCGTATGGCAGGAGCCCGTGCTTTATGGAGAGCCAATGGCATGAAAGAAGAGCAGATGGGTAAACCTTTGATTGCCATTGTAAATTCATTTACACAGTTTGTTCCGGGACATGTTCATCTGCACGAAATAGGTCAGAAAGTAAAAGCCGAAATTGAATCATTAGGATGTTTCGCAGCCGAATTCAATACAATTGCAATTGACGATGGTATAGCTATGGGACACGATGGAATGCTTTATTCACTACCATCACGAGATTTGATTGCCGACAGCATAGAATATATGGTTAACGCTCATAAAGCTGACGCTATGGTGTGTATAAGTAATTGTGACAAAATTACTCCCGGTATGCTGATGGCATCCATGCGATTGAACATTCCCACAATATTTGTTTCCGGCGGTCCGATGGAAGCAGGTGATTTAAACGGTGAACACCTTGACCTTATAGACGCTATGATACGTGCTGCTGATGACACTGTGTCTGACCAAGAAATATATTCCGTTGAACGTGCCGCCTGTCCTACATGCGGATCATGTTCAGGTATGTTTACAGCAAATTCCATGAATTGTTTGAATGAAGCAATCGGACTTGCCTTACCGGGTAACGGAACGATAGTAGCAACACATAACAACCGTCTGAAATTATTCAGAGATGCGGCAAAAACCATTGTAGAAAATGCTTATAAATATTACAGAGACGGCGATGAAAGCGTCTTACCTCGAAATATAGCCACAAAGCAGGCTTTTCTGAACGCTATGACCCTCGATATTGCGATGGGTGGATCAACAAACACCATCCTGCACTTACTTGCAGTAGCACAAGAAGCCGAAGTAAACTTCACGATGGATGATATCGATAAACTTTCACGTAGAACACCTTGCCTTTGTAAAGTAGCACCCAATACCAATAAATATCACATACAAGACGTTAATCGTGCCGGAGGTATTCTTGGCATCATGAACGAACTTGCTAAAGCAAACCTTGTTGATACCACTGTAAAACGAGCAGACGGCATGACATTGGCGGAGGCGATTGACAAATATGATATAACCAAAACCTCATTAAATAAAGATGCTGAAATATTGTACAAATCAGCACCGGCAAATAAATTCAATTTGGTCATGGGATCGCAGGATTGTTACTATCCTGAATTAGATAAAGACAGGGCAAACGGATGTATCCGAGACATTCAGCACGCATACACCAAAGACGGAGGTTTGGCAATCCTGAAAGGTAATATCGCACTTAACGGATGTGTGGTAAAAACAGCAGGAGTAGACGAAAGTATATTCAAATTTTCGGGATCAGCCAAAGTATTTCATTCACAAGACGCAGCATGCGAAGGTATCTTACAAGGCAAAGTACAAGCCGGTGATGTTGTGGTTATAACATACGAAGGTCCTAAAGGCGGACCGGGAATGCAAGAAATGCTATACCCTACCTCTTATATTAAATCCAGACATTTAGGAAAAGAATGTGCGCTAATCACTGATGGACGCTTCTCAGGTGGAACATCAGGTTTATCAATCGGACACATATCACCGGAAGCCGCTTCGGGAGGTGCTATCGGTCTTGTACGTGACGGAGATATAATTGAAATAGACATACCGAATCGTTCAATAAACGTAAAATTATCGGATGCAGAACTTGAAAAACGACGTGAAGAAGAACTAGCCAAAGGAGCGAAAGCATTTACTCCAAACCGTGAACGCTACGTTTCAAAAGCCTTACGAGCTTATGCAAGTATGGTAAGCTCTGCCGATTTAGGAGGAGTAAGAATAATAGAATAAACCTTAACTTATAAACGATATGTCAACGGAAATTACAGGAAGTGAAATATTGATTCAGTCGCTGATAGCTGAAGACGTAGACACGATATTCGGTTATCCGGGAGGTGCTATAATGCCCGTATTCGACTGTTTGTATGATTATAAAGACAAGCTGAATCATATCTTGGTGCGCCACGAACAAGGTGCTACTCATGCGGCTGAAGGATACGCACGCACATCGGGAAAAGTAGGAGTTGCTTTAGTGACTTCAGGACCGGGAGCAACAAATGCCATTACGGGAATAGCCGATGCCATGATAGACAGCACCCCTATGGTTGTCATATCAGGACAGGTTGCTTCATCACTGTTAGGAAGCGACGCTTTTCAAGAAGCCGATATCGTCGGCATATCACAACCTATAACCAAATGGGCATTTCAGATACGTCGTCCCGAAGATATACAATGGGCAGTATCACGAGCGTTTTATATTGCTTCAAGCGGTCGCCCCGGACCCGTATTACTTGACATAACCAAAGACGCACAATTCGGTAAAATTCA
Source organism: uncultured Dysgonomonas sp. (assembly GCA_945273835.1). GTDB lineage: Bacteria > Bacteroidota > Bacteroidia > Bacteroidales > Dysgonomonadaceae > Dysgonomonas. Next base: position 19,871 of record CALYPL010000020.1, read on the forward strand.
GCACACTGAATACAAAAAAACAACCTATATCCGAAGCTATCAACCGGTACCCGACATAAATAATGATGATATACGTAAAGCCGCCGAAATTATAAATCAGGCTAAAAAACCTTTAGCACTTGTAGGACAAGGTGTTATTTTGAGCGGTGCTGAAAACGAACTGAAAACATTTATCGAAAAAGCAGATATACCGTTTGCATCGACTGTATTGGGATTGTCAGCTATGCCTTCCGATCATCCGCTGAATATGGGAATGTTAGGTATGCATGGAAATGTAGGTCCTAATCTAAAAACAAACGAATGTGACGTATTGATAGCAATCGGAATGCGTTTCGATGACCGTGTTACAGGTGACCTCAATACATATGCCAAACAGGCAAAAGTTATACATTTTGATATAGACCCTTCTGAAATCAGTAAAAATGTACCTGTAACAGTTAAAGTTTTGGGAGATGCAAAAACGACTTTAGAAGCTTTAACAAAATATATAAATGAAAACAAGCACACAAGTTGGCGTGAAGAATTTAAACCTTGCGAAGAAAAAGAATTTAGCGAGGTTATAAAAAATGAGCTTTATCCCGAATCAGGTATGCTCAAAATGGGTGAGATCATTCATAAAATATCCGAAGCAACCAACAACGATGCCGTATTGGTGACTGATGTTGGACAAAACCAAATGATGGGTGTGCGATATTTTAAATACAAACAAACACGCAGTGTGGTTACTTCAGGAGGATTAGGCACTATGGGGTTCGGACTGCCTGCGGCAATCGGCGCAAAATATGGCGCACCCGACAGAACAATATGTTTATTTGTTGGTGACGGAGGCTTACAAATGACCATACAGGAGTTTGGCACAATCATGCAATACGATGTAAATGTGAAGATAATCGTATTAAACAATCATTTTCTCGGAATGGTACGCCAATGGCAGGAACTATTTTTTCATGAGCGTTACTCTGAGACTGTAATGAAAGACCCAGATTTTGTAAAAATTGCCGATGCTTATAACATAAAAGCAAAAAAAGTATCTGAAAGAGAGAAGTTAGACGAAGCCATTACCGAAATGTTATCACACAAAGGCGCATATCTCCTGAACATAGATGTAGAACCCAAAGGAATGGTCTATCCGATGATCCCTGCGGGAACATGTGTCACAAATATTTTATATGGTAACGAATAAATATACTGACGATATGAAAGATAAAACATTATATACGATTACTATATTCTCTGAAAATACAGTCGGTTTGCTGAGTCAGGTAACAAGCGTATTTGTACGCCGACAATTGAACATAGAATCGCTTTCAGTATCAGCCTCCGCACTTGAAGGCATCCATAAGTTCACCATAACCATTTTCTGCGAACCTGAGATCGTTGAGAAAATTGTCCTGCAAATTGATAAAAGGGTTGATGTGCTGAAAGCATATTACAACACCAACGAACAGCTTATTTTTCAGGAAATTGCATTGTATAAAATAGCAACACCACTATTTCTAAAAATCAAATCGGCAGAAGATCTTATTAGAAAATTCAACGCTCGCATACTTGAAATTAATGAAGTATGCGTGGTTATAGAAAAAACAGGACACTACGAAGAAACTCAAAGTCTGTTCGACGAATTGAGTAAAACTATCGGAGTTTTACAGTTTATCCGTTCAGGTCGTGTGGCGATAACAAAATCAAAGAATGAACGTCTGAGCGATTTACTGGCTCATCTTGACAGAAAACATAAAAAGGAAAACTAATAGAATACAACCATCAAAAGTTTTTTAATGAAGAAAACAGTCAGATGTTGGATAATATTTAAAATCCGCTAACTTTGCTTTAATGAAGTTTTACCCAATAGGTTTAGCAATTTTACAAATCCTACATTCTTCATAAAACTTATATCTACAGACACTTATAAATAATGAAATGACAAATAGCAAAATCGGTACATACAAGTTTCCCATAGACGCATATTTAACCGACTTCAGAGGCAGGGCAACACTCCCGATGATTGGAGGCTTCATGTTACAAGCCGCAACTAAACACGCTGAAGAAAGAGGTTTCGGATATAACGAAATGACAGGCAATAAACGTGCGTGGGTATTATCCCGCATGGCAATTGAAATATTTGAATATCCGAAAAACGATACAGTCTTGACCATCAAAACATGGGTTGCAGATGTAAACCGACTATTCACAGAACGTTATTTCTCGTTTGAAGATGAAAAAGGTAAAATCACAGGATACGCAAAAACAGTATGGGCATCCATTGATCTTGCCACACGCCGTCCAACGAATGTGAGCGGACTTGACGAACTTGTTGCTTATATTGAAAAAAACGTCGATTGTCCGATAGAAGGGTTAAAAAAAATACCTGCCTTGAAAGATAACTTTGAAGTAGTAAGAGAATTTACCGTAAAATACAGCGATTTAGACATAAACAAACATCTGAACAGTATGAAATACATCGAACATATAGTAGATGTATTCGACATAAAGATGTATGAACAAAAAGAAATCAAACGCTTTGAAATAAATTACATCAATGAAGGACATTATGGATCAAAGCTCGATATTATGAAACGTGATGAAGAACCCGATACAATCTATATACTTGAAATGAAAGACGGAGAAACGACTATTTGTTCGTCAAGACTTGTCTGGAAATAAAAAATTATAAATACACTATAAATAAAAAAGATTATGGCAGAATTAAATTTTGGAGGAGTAGTTGAAAAAGTTATCACTCGTGAAGAATTTCCATTAGAAAAAGCAAGAGAAGTATTGAAAAATGAAACAATAGCCGTTATCGGTTACGGAGTTCAAGGACCCGGACAGGCTCTCAACCTACGTGACAATGGTTTTAATGTAATTGTAGGACAACGTAAAGGTGGTAAAACATGGGAAAAAGCCATTGCTGACGGATGGGTTCCCGGAGAAACACTTTTCGATATTGAAGAAGCAGCAGAGCGAGGAACAATTATTCAATATCTTTTGTCAGACGCAGCTCAGATTGAAGTTTGGCCAAAATTAAAAAAACACCTGAAACCCGGAAACGCTTTATATTTCTCTCATGGTTTCGGAATCACTTATAAAGAACGCACAGGCATAGTACCACCTAATGATGTTGATGTAATATTAATCGCACCAAAAGGATCAGGAACAAGCCTTCGCAGAATGTTTCTTGAAGGTAGAGGTCTGAATTCAAGCTATGCAATATTTCAAGATGCCACCGGCAAAGCATTCGATCGCACTATTGCATTAGGAATCGGAGTAGGTTCAGGATATCTCTTTGAAACAGACTTCAAACGTGAAGTTTATTCTGACCTTACAGGTGAACGTGGTACACTAATGGGAGCTATACAAGGCTTGCTTTTAGCACAATACGAAGTATTACGTGAAAATGGACACACTCCATCGGAAGCATTTAACGAAACTGTAGAAGAATTGACACAATCGTTAATGCCTTTGTTTGCAGAAAAAGGAATGGACTGGATGTATGCCAATTGTTCCACAACAGCACAACGTGGTGCGCTTGACTGGATGACACCGTTCCACGATGCAACCAAACCTGTATTTGAGAAATTATACAAAGAAGTGGCTTGCGGAAATGAAGCACAACGATCAATCGACACCAATTCTCAGCCGGATTATCGTGAAAAACTCGAAAAAGAATTGAAAGCCCTTCGTGAAAGCGAAATGTGGCGTGCCGGAGAAACAGTACGTAAATTACGTCCTGAAAACAATTAATCAAGCAAATATTTAAATAAATTATTTATAAACATGAGCTGTATTATTTTTTAAGATAATACAGCTCATTGCTGTTATTTGTAGATTTACAAAATTTAATTACCTTTATCGCGCTTTAGGATTTGCTTACTGATTGTGACAATTAATAAGCATCTGCTCCCCCAAAGTTAATTCATCCAATAAACATGTTAGCTTAGTAATGTGTTTATGCATTAAAAACGACCTAAAAGCCTCAAAAGGATGAAATCGAATGCTGAAATAATAAAAGAACAAGTATTATCCTTCATCGAAGCAGGAAATATCAAAGAAATGCAGGTTTACCTCGATGACCTGAACATATCTGATGTAGAAGACTTGATTGATGAACTGCCGGAATACGCACCTTTGTTTATTGATACAATGAGTATAAACAGAGCGGTGAACGTGTTTCGTATTTTGGACTGGCCTACTCAGGAACGTGTAATCACAAAACTGTCCGGACAAAAAATATCTGAGATAATAAACGGCTTGCCTCCCGATGACCGTACGTCATTCTTCGGAGAATTAGAGGATAAAGAGCTATTGCATAAATTGGTATCAGTTCTTCCCCTAAGTGACCGTAAAGAGGTGCTTACCCTTCTTTCATACCCTGAAGACAGTATCGGACGTCTGATGACACCCGATTTTCTTGCAATACCACAGGAATATACAGTCGAAGAGGCATTGTTATATATACGACAAAATGGTAAAAACTCGGAGACGATTGACGTTGTGTATATTCTTGACAAAAACAGAAAACTGATAGATGATATGCCCATCAGAAAACTGTTGATTTCTGATCCTAAAACGTCAATTTCTGAACTTATTGACGGACGCTTAATATCGCTTAATGCAAATGATCCGGTGGAGGAAGGTATTAAAATATTCAAAATGAATAATCGGGTAGCGCTTCCTGTCATTGATTCCGAAAGTATATTACTCGGCATCGTTACAATTGACGATATACTTTGGGCTGCCGATGAAGAATATTCTGAAGATATGCAACGTATGGGTGGTACACAAGCCTTAGATGAACCCTATCTTGATTTACCGATACACCGATTGGTAAAAAAACGTGCCGGATGGTTAATATTTTTGTTTATCGGTGAATTACTAACAGCTTCGGTCATGCAACATTACGAAGACCGTTTAGCCCAAATGATAGTGTTGACACTGTTTCTTCCATTGATGATTTCAAGCGGTGGTAACAGTGGCTCACAGGCTTCAACACTGATAATTCAGGCAATGGCGACAGGCGAAGTCGCTTTGCGTGACTGGTGGTTGGTTTTCAGAAGAGAAGTTATATCAGGCTTCAGTTTAGGCACGATATTAGGTTCAATTGGTTTTCTCCGAATATGTATATGGCACATGATCTTCCCCAATCTTTATGGCGAACATTGGGTATTAGTCGGCATTACTGTTGCAATTTCCTTAATTGGTATTGTACTTTGGGGATCGCTTATAGGTTCAATGTTACCATTCATCTTACGTAAACTCGGAGCCGATCCGGCAACATCTTCCGCACCGTTTGTCGCCACAATAGTAGACGTGACAGGATTGATGATATACCTTAGCGTGGCAGGTTTTATATTTGGTCCTATGCTTCAGGGATAACCTGATTATTAATTATTTATCTTTTAATATAAAAAAATAAGAGTCTAATGTTATTTTCTGTAACTTCGGAAGTTAGCATATTTATAGTTCCCATAAATTATAAATCAAAAAAACGATAATTCAATGAAAAAATCAATTTTGCTCTTAGCATCTTCACTATTGATGATAACATCATGTGGTAAAAAGAATGATCAGGCTATTATAACTGATAAACAAGCCACCGCAGAAGTGAAAACGGAAGAAAATACCATTCCATACACCGTTGCTGAACGTTATTTTGTAAAAAACTCGGTAGAGAGTGGATTAAAGACGTTAAAGATTACATCGAAAGAAGAATTTGATAAATATTTCGGGGCGGCAACTGTAATGGGTGAAAATGGAACGCCTACGGCAATTGATTTTAGTAATCAATTTGTGATTGCCATTATTAATGCTGAATCTAATAAGACAGAAGATATATCTTTGAAATCGCTTACACAAGTTGATAACAAGCTAAAAGTAGATTATAAAATTACCACACAAGACGATACTAAATCTTATATCAGCAGATTATCTCTTATTTTGATTGTAGATAAAAAATACGACAAAGAGGTTGAGTTTGTGAAAGAATGATTTTAAAGTAATATAATCATAATTTAAGAAGGATAATATCGTCGATATTATCCTTTATTTATATTCAGACTTTGCACCAATGCTTCAGCACAACGTTCGCCGTCCATAGCCGCAGATACGATTCCACCGGCATATCCTGCCCCCTCACCGCAAGGATAAAGTCCTGAAATCTCAGGATGCTCCAATGTATCCCGATTTCGTACAATACGTACAGGCGATGATGTTCGGCTTTCAACCGCAATTAGCAAAGCCTCATTGGTTAGATAACCTTTCATATTTTTGCTTAACTTCCTGAATCCGTCCTGCAAGCGTGAAACTATAAATTGTGGCATCCATTCATGCATCGGAGAAGAAATTACTCCCGGTACATATGACGTTTTAGGCAAGTCACGACTAATCTTACCATTTACAAAATCATACATCCTTTGCGCAGGAGCAACCTGTGTACGTCCTCCTTGAATCCATGCCTGTTCTTCAATATCTTCTTGAAATTTAAGCAACGCCAATTCATTATATTGTGAATAGCTTGGAAAATCTTCAGGATGAATTTCTACAACAACTCCGGAGTTAGACCATTTTGAACCTCTATTTGATGGCGACATACCATTTACGACAACCTGATTTGGCGCGCTTGCGGACGGAACAATTATACCTCCGGGACACATGCAGAACGAATATACACCTCGTCCTCCGCTTTGTACCACGAAGCTGTATTCGGCGGCAGGCAGGTATTTACCACGTCCTTCGGATGAATGATATTGAATCTGATCTATTAAATGCGCAGGATGCTCAATTCTGAAACCTACTGCAAATCCTTTCGCTTCGAGCTTTACATGTTGTTCATGTAATTTATAATACACATCACGTGCTGAATGTCCTGTGGCAAGAATTACTTTACCCAGAAATTCTTTGCCGGTGCTTACCTTTATTCCCTTTATCTCATTATTTTCGATGATAAGCCCGTCCATTCGGGTTTCGAAAAATACTTCTCCGCCTGATGCTATTATCTGATTGCGCATTTTTTCAATAATGGCGGGTAATTTATCCGTGCCGATATGCGGATGGGCATCGACAAGTATTGATGTGTTTGCTCCATGCTGACAAAAGACTGTGAGTATTTTTTCAACATTTCCACGCTTTTTACTCCGTGTGTAAAGTTTTCCGTCGGAATAAGCTCCTGCCCCACCCTCGCCGAAACAATAGTTTGATTCGGGGTTTACAATATGCTCACGATTCAGCAAAGCAGTGTCTATTTTTCGAGCTCTTACATTCTTACCGCGTTCTACAACAACTGGTTTAATTCCTAATTCTATGAGACGAAGAGCCGCGAATAATCCCGCCGGACCGGCTCCGACAATGATAGCTTGCTTTGAACCAGATACATTGGGATAATGAATGGGTGTATAGAGTTGTTGAGAGGGTATTTCGTTGATAAAGACCCGAACCCGCAAATTAATGTAAATCTTCTGTTGACGCGCGTCAATAGATCTGCGTATGATATATATTGATGTTATGTCCCTGAAAGGAATGCCTTTTTCGTCCGAAATTATATGTTTGATATTATCTGTATTAGAGGCTTGCCGTGGCGACAAGCGTAAATCGAAATCTTTCTGCATTATTATTGTTTTTTTGCTGTCACATCGGTAAAATTTACATTGTAGTCGTCACTTCCGGCAGATTCTTCATGTACTATCAAATCAAAAAATTTGGTCGCACATATCATGTGATTAATAATTTCGGCTTGTGTATTTTCATAACTTATCAATGCCGTAGAGTCTGCAAAAGCGTAAAACTCAACCGGTATCCCCTGACTGGTAGGAGCTAATTCACGTGCCAGTAATGTCATATTCTTATTTATTCCGGGATGCAATTTCATCAGATTCACGCAATATTGCAAAAACACATCCATATTGGTAAGCTGAAGCTGCATATATGGGTGTACGGAGTTGGAATTATTAATATTTTGAAACACATTGTTTTTTTGACTGATATATGCTCCTAAACTATCAATCTGACTGTATTTATCAATTTCTTCTTTATTGAGAAAATGAATAGTGTCTTGCTTGATCAAAATAGAACGTTTAATGCGTCTTCCTCCTGAATCGACCATCCCCCGCCAATTCTGAAAAGAGTCTGATGTTAGTGCAGTGGTAGGAATTGTTGTTATGGTCATATCGAAATTACGAACTTTTACGGTTGTCAGATTTATTTCTTCTACATTACCATCAGCTCCAAACTTGCTAAAGGTTATCCAGTCTCCTAACTGAACCATATTGTTAGTCGATATTTGTATACTTGACGCAAATCCTTTGATTGTATCCTGAAAAATGAGCATCAATATAGCAGAAGCTCCTCCCATCGCTACAAAGAATTTTGTTGGCGATGATCCTGTCACAATACAGAAAACCGCTACTACTCCGAATATAAAAAATATAATTTGTATTACTTGTATGTAACTGTTCATCGGTTTGTTCCTAAATGCGGGACGATCTTTCAGTATGTCGAAAAATGAGCGCACTAATGCCATAATCATCCATATAATCATAAAGACAATGTAGATATCGGCAAGTTTGACTAAAGGTTTGATCATTCCTTTAAAGCTGAAAAACACCAGCGGTATTGCGCCACGAATAAAAGAATATGGTACGATAAGAGCCAGAAAATGAGGCAATCTGTTATTAATGGTATAATGAAAAAACTTTAGTTTGGTTATTTTATAGATATGTTGAAATACAAATGTTAGTATTCTTCTTGTCAGATATTGGAGTATATAAACGATTGCCACAACCACAACGATCATAACCACAAGTTTGGTATAAATAACCATCCCTGCAGGCACCCCCCATCCAGTCAAAAGCTCCTGCAACCATGTGTTAATTGTATGTATTAATCTATCCGGATCGAGATTGTCTATTAGTTCGTCTTCCATTGTTTCAAATGTAAAAAATTAAAATATAGTCAAATATATTCAATTAAGATAAATCGGCAACAATGTTCATATTGCTTTTAATCAATATACATTAAATCACTCATAATATCATCAGATATAAAAATGCCGTCTTGCGTGAGCTTCAATTTATCTTCTACTTTGATTACCTTATCCCTATCTATGTGCTTTTGTATGTTCTGTAAACAATAATTTAATTTCCGATCTCCGAATTTTTGCTCCAACTGCTTTAAATCAACTCCCCACTTAGTACGCAACCCTGTTAATATGAAATCATTATAACGCATATTCTCATCCAGATATTCCGTAGTAATATTGGGTTTAAGGTTATTGATTCCTTTTATATATTCTTTGACGGACGAAATATTCCAAGACCTGTTTTCTCCATCGTATGAATGCGCTGAACTCCCCAATCCAAGATACTTAGTTCCAAGCCAATAGGAGCTATTATGTTTAGAGATAAAGCCTTCCTTGGCAAAATTAGATATTTCGTAATGTTCAAAACACGCTTGTCTGAATTGGTCAATCATTTCAGAAAACATATCAACACTCAGATTCTCTTCTATGGTCTTGACACGTCCTTTTTCTAATAACCTATATAGTTTTGTTTTTTCTTCGTAAATCAGATGATAGGCTGAAATATGCTGAACATCAAGTTCAACAGCCTGATGCAGATTGTATTTCCAGATATCCATTGTCTGTTCTGGCAGACCATACATCAAATCAATACTTATATTGTTGAAACCTGCTTTGCGGCATTCTTGAACAACATCTATCGCTTGTTTTGCGTCATGTCTTCTATTGAGGAATTTAAGCTCTTTGTCGTTGAAACTTTGCACCCCCATACTTAGGCGATTGACGGGCAAATCTTGCAGGAGTTTTATATAATCTGAAGAAAGATCGTCGGGATTGGCTTCCAATGTTATTTCTGCATCAGCAGAAACATTGAAGTTCTTGTATAATGAATGAAATATCTGCTCAAAGTCAGCCGATTGCAACAATGAAGGTGTACCTCCTCCAAAATATATGGTGTTGACGACCTCGCCCTCGATATAATCTTTTCTTAGTTCAGCTTCACGGCACAAAGCATCCATATAATTCTGCCGATCTATCAGATTTGTTGTCGTATAAAAATCACAATATATGCACCGCTGCTTACAAAAGGGTATATGTATATAAATACCTGCCATAGCTGATTACAGGTCAGTCTTCATACATTTTATCAATAATATCTTTGTACTTTTCCGATATGACGTTTCTTCTAATTTTAAGCGTATTCGTTAATTCACCATCTTCCATCGTAAAAGGTTTTGGTAAGAGAGTAAATTTCTTAATCTTCTCATATGAAGCGAAGTTAGCCTGAAGCAATTCGATATGACTGTCAATTAAATTGTATATTTCGGGATTTTTAAGTAAATCATCCATGCTGCTGTAAGATATATTCTGTGAATTAGCATATTCTTTAAGAGCTTTATAATCAGGGACAATTAATGCGCTGACAAATTTGCGGTCATCACCGATTACTGCTATTGTGTCAATATATTTATCTTCACTGATACGTATTTCTATTGCTTGAGGCGCAATGTATTTACCGTTTGATGTTTTATATAAATCCTTAATCCGCTCCGTCATATATAATACGTCACCGTCAAGCATTCCTGCATCACCCGTCTTAAAGTAACCGTCTTCGGTAAATGCTTTAGCTGTTTCTTCGGGTTTATTGTAATACTCCCGCATCACGGTTTTGCCTTTGACCAAAATCTCATTGCTGTCAGGGTCGATACGAACCTTTAAATGAGGCATGACCTGACCTACCGAACCGAGCGCATAACCTTTATCGGGATAACATGAAACGGTAGCACTTGTTTCAGTCAAACCGTATCCGACTTTCAACGGTATGGTGACTGATTGGAGAAATTCATCAATACTTTTAGACAGGGGTGCTCCTGCGCACGGAAACATATTACCTCGCTGGATGCCTATAACCGTTTTCAGAATGCGAAATACTGTATTGTTATAAAAAGCGAATTTGAGACTTGTTCTGAACGGCGCTTTTTTACCCTGATTCTTGTATTCTACAATGTATTTATGTCCTGTCTTGACAGCATCATTAAATAACCACTTTTTCGCACCTTTGGCTTCGGATATCTGATCTTGTATACCGGCGTAAACCTTTTCCCAGAAACGAGGTACGCTGCACATTACGGTGGGTTTTATTTCTTTGATGGATTTTTGAATTATACGAGGGTCCTGATTGACGGCTATACGCATTCCTCGATGAATTGCATACATACACCAAGCCTTTTCAAAGACATGAGCCATCGGCAGAAAACACATCGACAAGTCTTTATCCGACACGTTTAACCGAATATCGTGTATGCGGAATACTTCCATAAAACATGAATGGGGCAAAACCACTCCTTTGGGTTCGCCTGTTGTTCCTGAAGTATAAATTATACAGGCTGTATCGGTTTCTTTTACAGATTTGAGACGGACATTTACTTTTACCTGATTTTCGGTGTCTTCGCCCGAAGCCATAAACTCGCTGTAATATACCGATGTTTTATCTTCGGGATTTAATATTACTTCTTTATCAAAGATAACCAACTTTTTAAGGATGGTCGATTTCTGTTGTAAAGCGAAAGCATTGTTATATTGGAACTGCTCTCCTACAAATAATAATTCGATATGAGCATCATTTACAATATATTCTACCTGCGCCGGTGAAGAGGTGGCATAGATAGGAACTGAAGCTGCTCTGTTGCCGAAGATACCAAATTCGGAGATAAGATATTCAGGCATGTTTTGAGAATAAATACCTACATTATCACCTTCTTTAACTCCCGAATCTGCGATAGCCCAAGATGCTTTGAACACTCGGCGCGAAAATTTGTCCCATGAAATATTTGACCATTTATGAACCTGATTGTCCCAATATTTTAGAGCTGTACGTTTTCCGTATTTTTTAGCTTGTTCGTGGACAAGCATTGCAGGATGAAAATAATTCATACTTGTTGAAATTATATATCGGCAAAGGTAGTATTTATATACAGTAAATACATTACAGATATTATTTTTTAATGTTTCGGAAATCGCTATCTATTTGTAATGCACTATTGATATACGGTAATATAAATTTTGAAATATTTTTATTCTTATATTCAGAAAGTCAATCTATGGATTATATATATTACTTTTGTAAAGTATGATAATTTTAAAATAGCATTTTATCGGTTTAGTATGGCAGGAAGCGGAATGAAAAGTCTGGCAAAAGACACAGCAATCTACGGGTTGAGTAGTATATTAGGCAGGTTGTTCAATTGGTTTCTGGTGCCATTACACATGTATGTGTTTACCAATCCGGTTGAGTTCGGTAAAATAAGCTACATGTATGGCTACACTGCTTTGTTATTCATATTACTGACTTACGGCTTAGAGACAGGTTTTTTCAGATTCATGAATAAAAAGGATGAAAATGCGGATATGGTTTATTCTACTTCGCTAATTTCACTGGCATTTACATCCGGATTTTTCATCTTACTTTGTTTTATCTTTATCAATCCAATAGCAGGATGGATGGAATACACCGACCACCCTGATCACATTTTGATGATGGCGATAATCGTCGCCCTTGACGCATTTATGTGCATACCTTATGCCTATCTCAGGTATCAAAAAAGACCAATCCGATTTGTATCTATACGTCTTGCGTTTATCTTTCTGAATATATTTTTCAATGTATTCTTTTTAGCAATTTGCCCTTATATACATACACATGCACCATCAACAATAGATTGGTTCTACAATCCTTCTTACGGAATCGGGTATGTTTTTTTGGCAAATCTGATCAGTACATTCATTGTATTATTACTGTTTTTACCTCAGTTCAGTAAATTCAAATTCGGATTTGACATACATCTTTTAAAACGTATCCTTATCTATTCTTTCCCTTTGCTGATATTAGGCATAGCAGGCGTTATAAATCAAGCAGTCGCTCAATTAATCTATCCGCATATCTTTGGCGACAATCTTGATGAAGCCTATAAACAATTAGGTATTTACAGTGCCTGCCTCAAACTCACGGTCGTAATAAGCATGTTTACCCAAGCTTTCCGTTATGCTTACGAACCCTTTATTTTTGCTAAAAATAAAGAAAATAATTCGGATACTAAAGCCTATTCCGAAGCTACAAAATATTTTATCATATTTGCATTAGTCGTATTTCTGGCTGTCGTTTATTTTATAGAATTACTCAGACACATTGGTCGTTTCAGTAATTATATGGTTGGTTTGGATATACTTCCTCCGGCAATGATGGGCGAAATTTTCTTCGGTATATATTTCAACCTGTC
>CALYPL010000021.1 GCA_945273835.1 uncultured Dysgonomonas sp.
ATTGTGCTTGGATATTCAGCGAATACACGTTCTTCAAAATCTCCCAAAACATTCATATATGTATCAAATGCTTCATAGGGCGAAGCATAGGGACTGAATGGTAAAGCCATTTTGGTACCCATGCAATAAAAATGGTCACTTGCCTGTAAATATAACCAGTCTTGTTTTAAACGGCGCGATTCGCTCAAGCGAACACGTTCACCCAGACTGTATAATTTCTCATAAGCTTCTTCTTGCAAGATATTCCCCATCCATGGAGAAGTGTCTTTTTCTTCGCCTATCCATGAAATAGGAGAGTTGGTTGAAACATAGTCAATAGGTTTAATGGTTCTTGTAATCTCAGAAGGGGTAGAGAAAGAAATCTTCTTTTCGGCTGCAAAACGTGGCAACACGCGCATAAAGTCAAATATACCTGTTTCCCGCTTTTGGAAATTGCCGAAAGTTTCGTAATTCATAAACAGATTCACGATGTGCTGATCAGCAGGGAGCTTGTCAATCCAGTTGATGTATTTATCTGCTGTCAGCGGGTATTCATTCCACGAATAATCTGAAAATCGTGCCGAAATATCCTCACTGAAAGTGGCATTGCGCAACAATAAATTGAGTTGTGGGCACGCGGCTGATTGGTATAAATAATTAGGACTTTTCCAGCCAAGCATACTTTTAGCTCCCTCCGTCAACATACAGGAATAGCCTAATTTGTAAACTTCTTCAGCTATCTCGTCCGAGAAAATAGATTCTGTATTATGGAAAACGGTTGGAGTTTGTCCGAACAGCGAATTGATCCTGTCGCTATGTGCTTTGACTTGGTTTTTAAATTCGATGGGATCGGTTAATGAAGCCAGTGAATGACCATAAGTTCCTGCCAGAAATTCAACACATCCGGTAGATGCTAATTCTTTTAATCCTTCTATTACTTCGGGGGCATAGACCTCCATCTGATCAAGAGCAATGCCTGAAATGGAAAACGCAAACTTAAATGCTCCGTTATATTGTTCAATGATGTCGAGCATCAACCTGTTTGCCGGAACATAAGATGCTGATGCTATGCGTTGCATAATATCTTCGTCAGAAAAATCATCATAGTAATAATGATCGCCTATATTAAAAAAACGATATCGTTTCAGTCTGTAAGGCTGATGTATCTGGAAGTAGAAACAAATGGTTTTCATAGAAAAATTATTTACATAAGTTATTGTAGATATCCCTTACTTTCTGTCCGGCAAATTCCCATTTTATATTACTGACCTCATTCCGGCCTTCCACACTCAGGTACTCGGCTAAAGAGGGATATTTGCAGATGCCGTAAACCGCGTCGGCTATGGCGTCAATGTCCCAATAATCGACTTTGATAGCTTTATCCAAAATTTCGGCACAGCCCGATTGTTTGGAAATAATTGTCGGAATACCGCATTGCATTGCTTCAAGCGGTGATATACCAAAGGGTTCTGATACTGAAGGCATGATATAGACATTGCTACGCTTAAGCATCTCATATACCTGTTTTCCTTTAAGGAAACCTGTAAAATGAAAACGATCTGACAAGCCTTTCTCGGCGGCAAGATAAATCATTCGTTCCATCATATCACCGCTGCCTGCCATTACAAAATGGATATCTTTTGTTTTTTCTAACACACGTGCAGCGGCTTCTACAAAATATTCAGGACCTTTTTGCATCGTTATACGTCCAAGAAAAGTCACAACTTTACCTTTTATATGTTTCTCGGGTTTCAGAGCAAGAATGTCAGCACTGAGGGGAGCAACAGCATTGTGTACGGTAGTTACTTTGTTCGGGTTCTGATGATATTTATCAATAACCGTTTGGCGAGTCAGATTACTTACACAAATAATATGGTCGGCATGATCCATACCATCTTTTTCGATCTGATAAACAGTCGGGTTTACGTTGCCTCGGCTGCGGTCGAAATCGGTGGCATGCACATGTAAAACCAAAGGTTTTCCTAAGATATTTTTGGCGTGCATACCGGCAGGATAAGTCAGCCAGTCGTGTGAATGAATGATGTCGAAATTATAAGTTCGGGCAATTACTCCCGCAACAATTGAATAGTTATTGATTTCCTGTAATAGATTATCAGGATAACGTCCTGAAAATTCGATGCAACCCAAATCGTTTGTGGTGATATAATTAAAATCGGCGTAAATATGATTGCGCAATTCAAAATATTCTTGAGGAATCATAAACTGTGAGAGTCGAGAATTGACATGATCCCAAGTTACGTCACGCCATACAACAGGCGTGTTGCAAGCTCCTATTATTTTGAGGAAACTATGATCTTCGTCTCCCCATGGCTTAGGCAACACAAATGTTATATCCATATCAGGTTGCATAGCCATGCCTTTGGTAAGCCCATAACTTGCAGTTCCTAAACCTCCTAAGATGTGGGGCGGGAACTCCCATCCAAACATTAAAGCTCTCATATATACATTTTATCGCTTGTTATATCTACTTATTCCTAATACATATCTTCAACTGATTTCAACACCTTGAGCGCCCTGATGACACCTGCCACGTTAATCGCAGACGATACGGCTCCATGCCCCCTGTATGGTAAACTTCCGTCATAAACTTCCGACAGCGAACCGATGCAGTCGTTTGACATTTCTTCTTCGATACCGATTAACATGCGCTCAAGAAATGAAATGCCGCTGTAATGGAAAACCCTGAGATAGCAATCTACATAAGACCCCAGAAACCAAGGCCATGAACATCCATTGAACATACTGAACGCTTTTTCTTGCTTTGTACCCTCGAAGCGGGGTCTGAACCCAATACTTTTGGGGCTTAATGAGCGAATGCCTTTAGGGGTAAGTAATTCTTTGGTAATCACATCCAGCACATTTTTACATTGGCTTCTGTCTAATAAAGGATGTTCTACGGAGATAGCCAGAAGCATGTTGGGTCTTACGCTCCATTCGGTGTAATTTCCGTCAACATAGTCGTACAAATAACCGCAATCGTTGAGGAAAGTTACCAGAAAAGATGCTTTGACTTTTTCAGCTATTTTAAGAATATAGTCAGCACGTTTGTTGTCAGCTTTTGATTTCGCGTTTTCAACTTCAAACATCAATGAATTATACCAAAAAGCATTCATTTCAACAAGGCAACCTGCACGATATATAATTGATGTGTCGCCTTTTGGTGCAACCATCCACGCTGATTCACGTTCAAGATACAATAGTTTATTGTCTAATAAATGGACGCTTGTGAGCTTGCCTTCCAAAATAAAATCTATAATATCATGTACTAAATCGGCATAATGATTCAGAAAATGCGATCTATTGACATCTGAAAGTTTAATCAATGCCCTTACGATGATGAGAAGTACATGTGGGTCACAAATATCTGAAAGAAAACCTGAGACAGTTTTTCCCTCCATATAGCGACGTATATGAGGAATGGCGGTATTCATAACCTCGTCGAAAATATCCGGTTTATCGATGTATAGACTCAGACCGGGTAAAGCCATGAACTGATCCCTTGCATTAACTCCGCCCCACGGATATGTACTCTGAATGTATAATTCGTTTGCTGATGGCCGATAATAGAACTGATGTCCTGAATTTTTAAGACAATTGAAAAAAGATGTTCGAGGTGTTCTGCTTCTGATGCCTTCATCAATCACAGTCGGGAATGATGAGGGGTTTTCGCAAGCAGTATCACTGGCACAAAAAATAACAGTTTCGCCATTTTGGATAGGCATCTCAAAATAGCCGGGAACAAACAGGTCTTCTTTATACAGATTTCCTTCTTCCATATCTTTTTTGTACTCTATGCCTTTGTACCAGTGAGGATCATACACAAATTTTACCTCTTTATTAAAAACCATATACAAATCGGGATACCCTGTATACATGCGCATCACAATGCCATTTTGCACTTCACGATACCCTAAATTTGCCTCGTAATTTTCGACCGAAAGACTGTTTACCTCTCTGAATGCAAGGAAAGGTTTAAATCGTATGGTAGTAGGCGAGTGTGCGTCAAGTAATTCATAGCGGATATAGATTGAATTACTTTGAAGCGAGAACATCTTTTCTTTTGAAAGAACAATGCCTCCAATCCGGTATAGTGTTTTCGGTAAAGATTCAATGCTGAATTCTCTGATATACTTATGACCCATAGGGCAATAATTATCACCGTCATACTTATGGATGCCTAAGTTAAATTCAGCTCCATGTTGTATGACCGTTTCATCGAACGAAGATAAAAGCACATGATTTGTATTACCGAAATTCTTGATAGGCATAACCAATAAACCATGCTGCTTGCGTGTGTTGCATTCAACAAGTGTAGTGCAATGATATGCACCGCGGCGGTTAGTCCTTAAAATTTCACGTTCCAATGAATATTCTAAATTGACCATGCGGTCTCTTCCGAACTTAAGGTATGTTTTTCTTGGCTCATTCATAGCTATCTCTCTTAAAAAGAAATATAAAGGTTACGTACACTCAAGTACCATGCCTTTGTAAAATTAACAAATAATATAACTTTAAATCATAAATGCCAATAAATATTTATTTATAATAAAAAAAATGTAAAATTTAAAACATTGAAGTCATCAACAAGGTTCTTATAAAGATTTAGTTTAATCAAAAAACTATCAATTACCTTCAAAAAAGTAATCAGAGCAAAGTATTTTTATATCTTTGTTTTCTTGTAGAAACTTAAAGCAAGATTATGCTATCATTCATAACATGGACTGTTGATCCTGATGCCTTTTCCATTTTTGGACGTGAAATACGCTGGTATGGAATATGTTGGGCTGTTGGAATATTATGCACGACATTTGTGGTACAACAAATGTATAAACGAGAAAAATTACCTGAAAAATGGTTTGATAGCCTATTTATTTATGTTGTTGTCGGACTTATAATCGGTGCACGTTTAGGACATTGTCTATTTTACGCGCCCATAGAATACCTTTTGCATCCTGTTGACTTACTTAAAATTTGGGAAGGAGGGCTTGCAAGCCACGGCGGAGCGATAGGTATGACAATAGCGGTCAGCCTTTATTCATTAAAACTAACTAATAAAAATTTAGATTGGAAAAACCTCGCACTTTGGGCAATCATCGGATTAGCGGGAGGTGTGATCGCGAATCTTATACTAGGTAACTCCTATAAAATGTCTCAATTTGGCAGTGCTGATGAGGCTGTTGCGACTCTTTTTATGGGCTTCTTTATCGGAGTATGTATATCATTGGTGTATACAACCCGTCAGATGTCAATAAAAGTACTTGATCGCCTGATAGTAGGAGTAGCAGTTGGAGCAGCATTTATCCGTCTTGGTAATCTAATGAATTCAGAAATTTATGGCGGACCGACAACTTTGCCTTGGGGCTTCAACTTTGTTCGTGATTCAGAATGGATTGGAGTGCCCTGTCATCCCACTCAGATTTATGAAGCGCTCACATATTTATGCATATTTGCTTTAACAATGTTTATGTATTGGAAGACTGGAGCAAGATTCAGAACTGGGTTAATATTAGGTGTGGCTCTGGTCGGAATCTTTTTGTCCCGATTCTTGTTCGAATTCATAAAAAATCCGCAAGTCGGTTTTGAACAAAGCATGCTGTTAAATATGGGGCAGATATTAAGCATCCCCTTCATTTTTTGGGGAGGCTATATGATCTGGAATGCGCTGAGCAAAGCACCTGTAGAAGAAAATATAATCATAGCCGATAATAAAAAAGGCAATAAGAAAAACAAATAAAAAACCTATGTACAGACCGATAAAAATTAAAGAAGATCTATATTATCTCGGTGTAAATGACCGCACTAAGGCACTCTTCGAAAATTTATGGCCACTACCCAAAGGCGTATCATACAACTCATATCTTATCTGCGATGAGAAGACAGCATTGATGGATACAGTAGATGTATGTTATTCTGATTTGTTTTTACATAAACTTGATATTGCGCTTAACGGCAAAAAATTAGATTATGTAATCATTAATCACATGGAACCTGATCATTCAGGTTCATTAGGATTGTTGCGCAGCCGCTTCCCCGAAGTGCAAATCGTTGGCAATAAACGTACGCTTGATATGGTATCAGGTTTTTATGGATTGAATGATGGAGTAATAGAAATAAAAGATAAACAAGTATTATCATTAGGCAAGCATCAGCTTGAGTTCCATCTTACTCCAATGGTACATTGGCCTGAAACGATGATGACTTATGAAACGACTGAGAAAATTATTTTTTCGGGCGATGCTTTCGGTACATTCGGTACGTTGGATGGTGGAATAACCGATGCGCAACTACATCCTGACCGATATTATGACGAAATGATTCGTTATTACTCTAATATCGTCGGAAAATTTGGAACGCCTGTGCAGGCAGCTTTGAAAAAATTATCCGCATTGGAAATCAAATGTATATGTTCTACACACGGTCCGGTTTGGACTATGGAAGATCAAATCCAGAAAGTAGTTTCCATCTACGATAAACTCAGTAAATACGAGGGCGATGAGGGGGTTGTTATAGCTTACGGTAGCATGTACGGACACACCGAACAGATGGCTGAAACAATAGCCTATCAATTAGCACAAAGAGGTATTCGGGAGGTAATATTACACAACACATCCAAACGTTCTCACTCTTATATAATACGAGATATATTCAAATACAAAGGATTAATTGTCGGTTCACCCACATATAATAATAAATTGTATCCAGAAGTCGAGGCACTTATATCTAAAATAGAAGGTCGAGATATGAAGAACCGTTATTTCAGTTATTTCGGGTCTTTCACATGGGCAGGCAATGCCATCAAACATATTCAGGAACTTGCCCACAAAGGTAAGTTTGAGGTTGTAGGCGAGCCCGTTGAAATGAAACAGGCTATGACAGATCAGATTTATGATCAGTGTATAGCTTTGGGCGACGCTATGGCAGATCGCCTGATACAAGATCGGGAATAAGCCCCGATAAGGTCTGCTATATGATTGATAATAACTTTTACGAGAAAGTATTTGCGGCAAACCAGCATTGGATAAAAGAAAGAACTGCCGAAGACCCTGATTTCTTCACACATCTTGAAGAAGAACAAAACCCCGATTATCTGTATATAGGCTGTTCCGATAGCAGGGTACATGCCAATGAGATAATGGGACTAAAGCCCGGGCAGGTATTTGTGCATCGGAATATAGCCAATATGGTTATTAATACTGATCTGAATGTATTATCAGTTATCAATTATGCGGTTGAATATCTTGATGTCAAATATATAGTCGTTTGCGGGCATTACAATTGCGGAGGCGTACAAGCAGCCATGCAACAACTTGACTATGGCATCCTTAATCCATGGTTACGATGTATTCGAGATGTTTATCGCCTGCACAAAGATGAGCTTGATAAAATTGAAGATAAAAGGCAACGTTTCCGAAGGTTTATTGAAATAAATACTTACGAACAGTGTCTGAATGTAATAAGAACAGGAGAAGTTCAGAAAGCCTTTCATAAAAAAGGTTATCCAAGAGTAGCAGGCTGGATTTATGATCTTCATGACGGTACGTTAAACGACTTAGGCATAGATTTTGAGAAAGAACTGGAGAATATCCGTGAAATTTACGATCTTACAAAAGGAAAATCTTTAACAGAATGAGTTTAAGAATTCTATTCATATTCGCTTGTATAATTGGTTTTATGTCATGTAAACCTTCTGTAAAGCAAGCGGATAATATCATTACGGTAACGATTGAACCGCAACGTTACTTCCTTGAACAAATTGTAGGGGATAAATTTATAGTGAACACGGTTGTTCCGATGGGTTCAAACCCTGAAAGTTTTGATTTATCGCCCGCACAGATTTTAACCGTAAATAAGAGTAAAGCATATTTTAAAGTAGGTTTTCTCGGCATTGAAAATACTTGGATTAAAAATATTTCTGAGACTAACAAGAGGTTAGTCATGGTAGATTGTTCCGCAGGAGTGTCATTCATAGACGATCATAAGCATGAACATGACCACGAACACGATGATAAGCATGAAACTCATAATTATGCACATACAGGTGGTTTAGATCCACATACATGGAGCTCACCGGCAACAGCTCTTAAAATGGCTGAAAACATGTATAATGCTGTTATAAGCATTGACAGCCTGAACCGTGAATTTTATACCGCAAATTACCGAAAGCTGACTGACGAAATAAAATATACTGATACGATAATTCGGAGTTATCTGTCAAAATCACCTAACAAAGCATTTGTAATATATCATCCTGCTCTAAGTTACTTCGCTCGTGAATATAACCTTGAACAGCTAACGGTTGAGAACGAAGGCAAAAATCCTTCGCCATCATACCTTAAAACATTAATAGATAAGGCAAAAGCCGATAATGTAAAAGCAGTATTCATACAGCAGGAATTTGACCCAAAGAACACCGAAACTGTCGCCAAAGCAATTGGTGTGCAATCAATACCAATCAATCTGATGGCTTATAACTGGTCGGATGAAATGATAAAAATAGCTCGAGCTATTGCAGGAGAACATGAATAAAGTACTCGAATTATTAGATATAAGTGTTGGTTATAATGAGAAACCAGACATTCTTAAAAATGTAAACCTGACCGTTTATAAAAATGATTTTCTGGGTATAATTGGACCAAATGGGGGTGGAAAAACTACATTACTTAAAACCATCCTGGGATTAATCAAGCCTGCCACTGGGAAGATAATGTTTTATAAAAACGGTCAATTGAGTGACAAGCCAAATATCGGTTATCTCCCACAGATAAACAACATTGACAAAAAATTCCCGATTTCAGTATATGAAGTCGTGGCTTCAGGCTTATCACGTTCTCATCGTACAATATTTTCGGGTAAAGGGAAAAACAAAGAACAAATAAAGAACATTATCCGGAAAATGGGTCTGGGTGATTATATCCATAAACCAATCGGTGAACTTTCCGGTGGACAATTACAACGAGCATTATTAGGTAGAGCAATAGTTGATAATCCCGATATACTTATCCTTGATGAACCAAACTCCTATGTAGATAAAGGTTTTGAAGCAGATTTCTACAAACTTCTTGAGGAAATAAACCAAAATACAGCTATTATTTTAGTATCGCATGATGTCGGCACAATTTTGTCTATGGTTAAAAATATAGCTTGTGTAAATAGGGGGCTGCATTACCATGCCGGCAGTAACGTTACGCCCGAATGGTTAAAAAATAATTTTATATCATGCCCAATTGAGATAATCGGACATGGGGATTTTCCGCATCGCATACTTCAAAAACATGATGGATGCGATTGTTGCAATCCGGATTGATCTATTTTAAATAAGTGCCCTTTACAGGACACTTATCAAATCTTATTTAAGAGTATAACTGATACCGCCCATCAGCCAGAAACCTGCTTGAGGAATACTTTCGATATCATAATAGTGCGTATCGTATAAATTATTCATCGCGACGTTGAAGTCAAAGTCACGGTACTTATAATTTATTTTCAGATCAAGAGTTGAAAAGGCGGGATAATCCCTTTTTTCTTTTTCTGTAAAATAATAACCCATCCGTTTCTGAAAACGAAATCCCCAATCCATAGATATGCCTTTATAAATATCATGGTGTAAACGGGCGGTTAATTTATCCCGCAGATAATTAAGCGAGTACTTAGATTCAAGGTCAATGTCATTCCGATTTTGATGAATGCGGGAATAATCAATAGATAAAACCGAATGCTGTCCGAAAAAGTTATCGATCTGCGATAAATTCAGAGTAGCACCGAGGTCAAAACCCTGTTTATTTAATTTAGTATGATTCCACGATTGCCATTTTTCGTTAACGTCAACCCTTACCCAGTCTATCATATTTCGCCCCCAAAGCAGAAATCCGTTTATATAAGCACTGAACAGTGCGTTTCTGTATTGCATACCGATTTCAACTGATTGAGAACGTTCTGGTTCAAGTCCCGAATTACCGTTGTGAGTTTCTTGTGTATACCATAAATCGGTAAAAGTAGGCATACGGTTAGCCATGCTCCACGATCCTGTTAATTTAACACTTTCAATCGGACGATACGCCATGCTTACTGTTGGATAAAATTTATATTTACCGTCCTGCAATGTATTATGATTCATCAAAACACCTGCCGATGCGCTGATTCTATTTATTACTATGTTATGCTCAAAAGCTAAAGAAGCATTAGTTCTATTGTCGTAATTGGTATAATAAGCTCCGTGTTTTTCAGTCATGGGTTTACCCATTTTACTGCTCAATATTTCTTCATGGCGCAATTCTCCCCCTAAATTGGTGATTCCGTATTTCCAATTATATTGCAGATTCAGATTCGCGCCATACATGTCGTTTCTGTGGTAGTTTCTGCCTTTTGCCGAATTTTTAGTCAGATCGAACTGATCATGATGCCTGTTCCAGTAAAGAGAAGGCATTATCTTTAATTTTGTGCCAAATTCTGCTTTAAGACTCCCTAAATAAGCATCGGTTTTCTCATATTGATTCGGAAATTTAGGAGAATAAAATGTATTGGCTCCGTAACGCTTATTATTATATCCTAATAGAAAATCAATTTTAGAAGACTTTGGTAAATGCAGGCAGGTTTGCCACATGGCATTATAGATGTCGTAATCGCTGTTGGCAATATATCCGTCTGAAGTGTTGTAACCGAAAGACAAGCTGTTGGTTGTTATTCCGGCTTTGACAGCACCTCTCGCTTCTCCTTCATACAGACTGTGCATACCTGCTCCGAAGCGGGCATATATTTTCTCGGCAATGTCTTTTTTTGTGATAATGTTGATACCTCCCGAAAACGCACCTGAACCGTAAATCAAAGTAGATGGTCCTGTGACAATCTCGATGCGTTCAATATCAGAAAGATTTATAGGTATGTCAAAACTGTAGTGTCCTGTTTGTGAATTAGTAAGGTTAATCCCATTTAATAACACGGCGGTCTGATCTGCCGTTCCGCCTCTGAGGGCTATGTCCGCTTGAACTCCGTGTCCTCCTCTTTGTATTACGTCTACACCGGCAATGTAGATAAGCAGTTCCTGAAGGCTTCGTACGGGCGCAAGCTCAATCTGCTTTTTGGTTATCACGGTCACCGGTTTGGGAGTTTGTGCCATCGGCATTTCCACCCTCGAAGCCGTGACCATTACCTCTTCGAGTTCTTTTTCCAACGATTCAGGATGTTGTTGAATGTCGGCTTGCGATTGAGCTTGTACAGCGGTTGAATGGGCGAATGTGAGTATGCACCCACTGACTACCCCAATGCTGACGACTTTGTGCATACTGTTAAATGCACTGTAGGCTTTTCGGACAAATCTCTTGAACCGATAAGCTGAAGTTTGATTAAAATGTTTTTGATTCATTTTATAAAAATTTAAAATTAGCGGTACAAAGCTAATAAAATGAATCAGTAATAAGGCGAAAGTTTATCTGTTATTCAGAATGGTATTTCGGTATAATATTCTAACAGGCACATAAACAGAGTCTTTAAGCCCTGCCATATCCATTAAATTAATTTTTATAATATATTTACCTTCCCGTATCGGTACATTTTTGCCAGAACCGTCTGCAATTGAATCAGCCAAAGGTAAAATGTTAAAGTTAGAGATCAGCGTATCTGTAACCAATGTTTTTCCCCTGTCTTTATAGATTGGCCATCCTAAAACGATTGAGAGTGGTTTGGCTTCGGATGCTTCGGGTTGGGAAATGGAATCGAAAGCCAGTTTAAGGCGGAAAGAAGATAAGGCATAATTGTCGGTGAATCTTGCCGAAAAACTTAACCGACTGTTCAATATGAGTGTATCAATCTCGGGTTTAGGATTGGTGTTTATTAAAATCCGGTTGCCCGAATTATCAAAAATGGTATCTATACTGCCTATTCTGACATCCGATATTTTAGGAGGTGTAGAATCTTTATGTAAATCTGTTTCATTATCGCAAGAAGATATGAAAGCAGAAAGAACTATTGAAAAGAAAAGTGTGGCGAAATATTTCATTTGCTATGTCAATTAATCGTGCGAAAATACAACAAAAACAGATGTTTCTGATATATTCTTATTCTAAAAATATAGATATCTTTGTTTAAATATTAATGGAAAATTTAAAATATTATGAAAAAAATTCTGATCTGCCTTATCGCCTTGACCGTCTTGACCCCTCTTGCTGCACAGGATATTAAACTAACTGAACCGACTAAAACTGGCGGAAAACCTCTGATGGAAGTGCTTAATTCAAGAAAATCAGATCGGACGTTTATCAAAAAAGATTTGCCGATATATATGCTTTCTGATTTGCTTTGGGCTGCTTACGGTTTTAATCGTGAAGATAAACGTACTGTCCCTTCTTCGCAAAACAGACAGGAAATAAACGTGTATGTAATGTTTAAAGATGGAATATATCTTTACGATGCCGAAAATAACCTATTAATTAAGAAGTTTAAAGGCGATTTTAGAAAAGCTCTTGGTAATCAGGAATATGTTATGGATGCGGCTTTAAATTTGATTTATGTCGCTAACATGGACAAAGCTTCTAATCGTGAAGCGGCTTATACCGACACAGGCTTTATTGCACAAAATGTATATCTGTATGCGGCTTCAGCAGGTTTAGGAACAGTGGCTCGCGGTGCTTTCAAGCGTCCCGATTTGCACGATGCTTTAGGGCTGTCTGATAATGAAGAAATAACTTTGACCCAATCGGTTGGCTATGTACAATAAAAAAAGGTTTAGTTTTTTATTGCTAAATTACCGAAATTATAGGTACTTATAATTAAACCAAATCAACGACTGTTATACCTGCTCCGCCAAATTGTACATGCTCGTCTTCAAAATGTTGAACTCCGTTAACTGAACGAAGATAGTCTCGTATAATTTGGCGTAAAGCACCCGTACCGGTTCCGTGTAATATCCTAACACGAGGTACTCCTACCAGTATAGCGTCATCTATGAAGTACATAACTGCTTGAAGAGCTTCGTCGCCTCGCATTCCACGAACGTCAATATCTTGTTTAAAGTTTAATTTTTTGTTTCGCATATCGTCACTCACGGTAGCCGATACTTGCTTGTTCTTTGAGTCTTTTTTTACCTGATTCCGACTAACGTATTCTAAAGATTCCAGTTTAATGGTAGATTTTATCATTCCGAAAGCCACTACTACATTATCTTTTTGAATTTCTATGACATCGCCGATAGACGATTGTCCCTTGATGCGGACATGATCGCCAACGCATATTGATTTGTGCTTCTGTTCTTTCGGCGATTTATCAGTTTGTTTTTTATGTTTCTCTCTATCTTTCAGCTTCTGAATTTTGCGTGCAATTTTATCATCAGGATCAATTTGCACATCATTCAACTCCGATTTATAATCAGCTAATGACTTGCGTGCTGTCTTAGTCTTCTCTTTGTCCGCTTGAGCTTCACGGATGGTACGTATCGTATTTTCAATCTTGGCATTAGCTTCAGACAGTAATTTTTCAGCATCAACCTTAGCCTGTCGGATAATTTCTTTGCGTTGTTTCTCAACCGACAATAAATCTGTTTCGTAAGATTCGGTTATTTCCTCTAACCGTTTTTCTTTCTGTCTGATGTTCTGTCGTTTACTTTCCCAATAGCGTTTGTCTCGAACAATATCCTGCAAGTATTTATCCATATTAATATAATCGCTGCCTACAATCTGTGAAGCATCATCAATGACATCTTCGGGCAGACCGATTTTGCGGGCAATCTCAATAGCAAATGAACTGCCGGGATTGCCAATAGCCAGTTTAAAAAGTGGCTGCATCAGATGCCGGTCATAGAGCATAGCTCCGTTTATTACACCTTTGTTTTCGTTGGCAAAATGTTTCAGGTTTTGGTAATGCGTGGTAATAACGCCAAATGCGCCACGCTGATTGAAACGCTTCAATAAAGATTCAGCGATAGCTCCACCTATTTGAGGCTCAGTGCCTCCGCCAAATTCGTCAATCAATAAAATAGTTCGTTCATTACAATTCTTCACGAAAAATTTCATATTCGTCAAATGAGAACTGTATGTACTCAAATCATTCTCTATGGATTGTTCGTCGCCGATATCTATAAATATGTTATCGAAAATCCCGACACGTGAACTTTCGTCCAAAGGAATAAGCATACCGCACTGAATCATATACTGTAACAACCCGACTGTTTTAAGGCATACTGATTTACCTCCCGCATTGGGTCCTGAAATAATTAATATTCTTTTCGACTCATCCAGCTCAATATCGAGCGGAACAATATTTTTATTCTGCCTGCGGTGCGAAATAAATAGCAACGGATGTAGAGCGTGGTTCCAAATCAATAATTGCCGATCTTCTATTGACGGTTTTATCGCATTAACGTCAATTGCAAAAGAAGCCTTTGCTCTGATGAAATCAATTTCAGCCAGAAACTCGTATGATTGCACGATATCCGAAGCCAATGGACGTAATATGTCCGTGAAACTGATTAAGATTTTGATAATTTCACGGCGTTCTTCATTTTCTAATTCACGGATATGGTTATTTGCTTCAACCACTTCGGCGGGTTCAATGAAAACCGTTTTACCTGTTGCCGATTCATCATGTACAATTCCTCTGATTTTACGCTTGAATGCGGGAGCAACAGGAATAACTAATCTGCCATCCCGAATGGTAGGAGTAACATCTTTCTCCACAAGTCCATCGCTCTGGGCAATTCTTAATATCGCATTCAGGCTTTTGGAAATGCCACTCGATGTAAAAGTTATATCTTTTCTGATTTTGCTCAGGGTAGGAGAGGCATTATCTCGGATGCGCCCATATTTATCCAAAATAGTATCTATCTTGCTTATTAATTGCGGGAAAACGCATACATCGCCTGCTAATGCTCGCAAATGGGGATAAGGCGAATTTTCGGCTTCAGACTTAACCAGAAAACTGATAATCTCACGTATTGTCTGTAATGAACGGCGAAGATCAAACAATGTACTCTCTTCAATCCAAGTGCCTTCGACACGAATATTTTTCAGTGCCTCACGCACATCTATATAATAGCCGGTCGGAAAATTATCTTCTTCCTGTAATATGCGAACAAATTCTTCGGTTTGAGACAAAAGTTCATTGATGGAAGCAAATTCGGATGAGAATTCCATTGAGGCTACTCTTTCTTCGCCCAATGAACTCAGACACAGGTTAGAAACCATCTGCCTGATTTTGTCAAAACCAATTTTTGCTTCAAAATTATCCGGATATATCATAATTAATCAACTTCAATCAAAAAAATACATGGGCATAAATGCCTGAAATAAAACAGATACAAAGTTAATAGTTTTCAAAGATTAATCAATCAGCTGCAAACTAAGCATCATTAATAATGATATAACTTAAATTCTTTATGAAATTTTAAATCCTGCTAACTTGTAATCATTCTAAGTTAAGAAGAAAAGTATATATTTTAATCAATAAAAATTATGCATCTTTGTACTTCGAAAATATTAAATAATTCTACTATGCTTCTCTCTGACCTTAAGACGGGTGAAAAAGGTGTTATTGTAAAAGTTAACGGTAGTGGGGCTTTTCGTAAGAGAATTCTTGAAATGGGGTTCATTAAAGGTAAGACCATTAAGGTTATACTAAATGCACCGCTTAGGGATCCTATTAAATATCAGATCATGGATTACGAGGTTTCGTTGCGTAGAAGTGAAGCTAAATTGATCGAAGTTGCATCTCCGAATTTAAATCCGGAGATTAAGAACGCAGACATATTTGATGATAAACACGCTTTGTTGACTGATTCGGACGATACGGACGAAAATTATATTTTTTCTCATAAAGAAAAAAAGACTGCCAGAAATATCAAAGTTGCATTAGTCGGAAATCCGAACGCCGGAAAAACGTCCTTATTTAATATTTCTTCAGGAGGTCACGAGCATGTAGGTAACTATGGCGGTGTTACAGTTGATTCTAAAGAAGGTAAATTCAGACACAAAGGATATTCAATAAATATAGTTGACTTACCCGGCACATATTCTCTATCGGCATATACTCCCGAAGAACTTTATGTCCGTAAATATATTGTAGATGAAAAGCCTGATGTAATCATAAACGTTGTGGCTGCATCTAATCTTGAACGAAATCTGTACCTTACCACAGAACTGCTTGATATGGGTGTGTATATGGTTATAGCACTCAATATGTTTGACGAGCTGGAGGCAAGCGGAGCTGTTTTCGATTATGAAAGCCTTTCTAAAATGATAGGAGTTCCCATTGTGCCAACTGTCAGCAAAGTAGGGAAGGGTATTGAAGAATTGTTCGATAAAGTAATAGCAATATATGAAGATAAAGAACCCGTCGTTCGTAAAGTTGATGTTTATTATGGTAATAGCATTGAGAATACGATTAGCAAACTGAATATCAGTCTCGAAAAAAACATTAAGGGCAAAGTACTCGCTTTTCCTCGAAGGTATATTTCAATAAAACTAATAGAGAAAGACAATGATATAGCAAACTACGTCAGGTCTTTGCCTAATAGTGATGTTGTATTACAAACAAGAGATACAGAACTGAAGTCTTTAGAAGAAACTCTTGGCGAAGATACCGAGTCAGCCTTGACAAACGCACGATACGGTTTTATATCCGGAGCATTAAAAGAAACCTATAAGGAAGAAATTAAATCCAATAAATTTGATGTCACAAGCATTCTTGATGCCATAGTGACGAATAAATATTGGGGCTTTCCTCTATTTTTCTTATTTATGTGGATCATGTTCGAGTGTACCTTTTGGTTAGGAGGTTATCCAATGGACTGGATCGAAAGCGGTGTTAATATGTTGGGCGATTTAATCAGAAACATTATGCCCGAAGGGATGTTTAAAGATTTGCTCGTAGATGGTATAATAGGAGGAGTTGGCGGCGTAATCGTTTTCTTACCCAATATTCTCATTTTATATGCATTTATATCCTTCATGGAAGATTCGGGATATATGGCCCGCGCAGCCTTTATCATGGATAAGGTGATGCACAAGATAGGATTACATGGTAAATCGTTCATACCATTAGTGATGGGATTTGGATGCAATGTACCCGCTATACTCGCAACCCGAACAATAGAAAGCCGCAACAGCAGGATGATAACCATGCTTATCAATCCCTTTATGTCCTGCAGCGCACGATTGCCTGTTTATCTGTTATTTGTAGGTATATTTTTTCCAAAACATGCGGGCATTGTATTGTTAGGTCTCTATTTATTTGGCATACTCATGGCTGTGTTATCAGCAAAAATTTTCAAACGATTTATATTTAAAGGAGAAGACTCTCCATTTGTTATGGAGCTTCCACCTTACCGAATGCCTACACTAAGGTCTGTATTGATCCATATGTGGGATAAATCGAAACAATATCTGAAAAAAATGGCGGGCGTGATACTCATAGCCTCCATTGTGATTTGGTTTTTGGGTTATTTCCCTTTAAATAAGGAACAAAATCAAAAATTTGACGATCAGATAGCTCAAATAAGCGAAGGTTCGCTTTCAGAAGAAAAAAAATCAGAAGAAATACACGAGGTCGAAATGCAGCGCAATATGTATCATCAGGAAAAATCTTACATCGGTCGCATCGGAAAAGCTATAGAACCGATCATGCGTCCCTTAGGATTTGACTGGAAAATAAGTGTCAGTATTGTGTCAGGATTACCCGCCAAAGAGGTTGTATTAAGTACCTTAGGTGTCTTATATACGGGCGACTCTGATGAACAGGAAGCTCTTCCTGCACGAATTCAGAATGATGTTCAACCCGATGGAACACCTACATTTTCGCCGCTGGTTGTCATTAGTCTATTGTTATTTGTCCTTATCTATTTTCCATGCGTGGCAACGATTGTGGCAATAAAAGAAGAATCCGGTTCTTGGAAATGGAGTGTATTCAGTATAATATACACTACGTCTTTAGCTTGGATAATATCTTTCCTTGTATTTCAAATAGGAAATTTTATTATTAAAGCATTCTAGCTGAACAAAATATTTAGTATGATAAATTTACAAATATTGTAATAATTAAGTGTTAAAATCAATATTTGTTAAACTTATATTTTATAATTAGGTTAATCTATCTGTATATTTTAACTTTTTTAGATATCATTGTGTTATATATTATTGTCCTGTATGTATATTTTGTGATAAATTCTTTTGATTTTTAAGCAAAAATCGTGTCATTTTGATAAAAACAATACATTTTTTTATTTCAATCAAATAAGCTAAAGAAAAAATTATATTTTTATTTTTTTTATGAAAGTATAATTCTTTAATTGCTTAATTGTTAAATTATGTTTGTATGAAGAAGAAAGTATTGTTGTTCTTATCCTGCTTTTTCGTAAGCTTAGGATATATAATTGCGCAGACGACCGTTTCGTCAGGGACGGTCATTGATGGAGGCGGTGAGCCAGTTATTGGTGCATCCGTTTCAGTAAAAGGTACAACTGTCGGCACAATTACCGATATTGATGGGAAATTTACACTTAATGTACCTAAAGGTAAAGATATATTGGTCTTTTCACTAATAGGTCTTCGCTCAGTAGAGCATAAAGCTTCGTCTAATATGCAAATTGTAATGGAAGAAGATTCCAGATTATTGGATGAAGTAGTTGTAACAGCTTTGGGTATCAAACGTTCAGAAAAAGCTTTAGGTTTTGCTGCTACAAATATATCGAGCGAAGATTTAACGAAGAATAGATCTACAGACCTTATATCAGGCTTGAGCGGGCGTGTTGCAGGTGTTCAAATTGCAAAATCATCACAAACACCCGGCTCTTCAACCTCAGTCGTTATTCGTGGATTCTCTTCATTAAGCGGGAACAATCAACCTTTATATATTATTGATGGAACTCCATTAACCAATAAAGCAACCTATTCTAATGATGGATTAAATAATTCTTATGATTTTGGGAACGGTGCAAATGCTATTAATCCAGAGGATATAGCTTCAATGACAATTTTAAAGGGAGCCGCTGCTACTGCGTTATATGGTAGTCGCGCTGCAAATGGTGCTATAATTATAACAACTAAATCCGGTGATTCAAAATTTGCCGGATTAAATGTCGAGTATAATGGAGGTATGGATTTCTCAAGAGTTTATAAATTACCTAAATTTCAGAATGAATACGGTATGGGATGGAATGGTAATTATACAACAATTGAGAACGGAAGTTGGGGCCCTCGTTTTGATGGGTCTATGCAAGTATATGGACCTAAATATAATAATTCTCAACTCATAAAACCTTTTGTAGCACAAAAAAATAATTTAAAAGAGTTTTTCGATACGGGAGTTCAGTATACAAATAGTGTATCCTTATCAGGGAGTGGAAAAGATACAGAATTTTTTGGTTCTTTTTCTCAACTAAGTCAAAATGGAATTTATCCGACAAATGCAGATGAAAATGATCGATATACATTTGCTTTAAGAGGAAGTCACAAAGTGAAGGATTTGACAGTTAGTGCCTCAATGAACTATGCGAATCAGGTAACTAATAATGTTGCATCCGGTCAAGGAATGGCTATGATGAGTTCATTGTATCAAACTCCTCGTGATATTAGTCTAATAGATTTGAAAGATTTAAATAATCCATTTAACAGTTTAGATTATTATTATACACCATATGGTGTAATGAATCCTTATCAGTGGCTAAAGTCAGAAATGCGTAATTTTAAATCTGATAGATTATTTGGAAATGTCAATTTGAATTATAGCTTTTTGAAATTTTTCAATTTTTCCTATCGTTTAGGTCTTGATTTGAGCTCTAACAGAATTAAAGAGGGATCTCCAA
Source organism: uncultured Dysgonomonas sp. (assembly GCA_945273835.1). Lineage (GTDB taxonomy): Bacteria > Bacteroidota > Bacteroidia > Bacteroidales > Dysgonomonadaceae > Dysgonomonas. The sequence goes on from CALYPL010000021.1 coordinate 19,784, forward strand.
ATTATTCTAAATTAACGAATCCCAACACGATTAATTATCAACAAAATTTTAAAGAAAAGAAAGGGCGAGTATCAGTTGAAAATAACAAATTGAGAGAATTGAATCATGATTTTATCCTAACATTTGATATGCCTATTCAAGACTTTCATATTAATGCTATTGCAGGTTTTAATGCAAATGAAAGGAAATCAAGTAGAGATAAGACTTCCATTTCAGATTTAGACATACCTACTTGGTTTAATTTAAGCAATTCTGCATCAACTCCTCTTGCAGACCAGGAAGAAGAGCGAAGAAGACTTGTTGGAGTTTTTGGACAAGCTGAATTAGGCTATAAAAGTTTAGCCTATTTAACGGTATCAGCACGTAACGACTGGTCTTCAACGTTACCAAAAGATAATAATAGCTTTTTTTATCCGGGTGTAACAGGTAGCTTAATCTTTACAGAGTTGATAAAAGAGGATAAAATTAAAAATATTATATCGTTTGGAAAGCTGAGACTTGCATGGGGGCAAACTGGTAATGATGCATCACCTTATATGATTGAACCATATTATGAAAAAACTGATATAAGTATGGGATTTGGTCGTCAAACATTTCCTTTCAATGGAATAAACGGTTTTACCTTAGCTAACAGATTGGGAAATAATAAACTTCAACCCGAAATTACAACCGAGACTGAAGCAGGTTTGAATTTTTCTTTACTCAAAGGTCGAATATCTGTTGATGCGGCATACTATAATAGAAATTCTAATAAACAAATTTTTACTTTAGATATGGATCCCGCCACAGGATACAACTCACAAACCATAAATTTAGGAAAAATAAGAAATAGAGGAGTTGAACTATTAGTGAATGTGAGACCAATTGAAATAAATGATTTTTCATGGGATATTGCGTGGAACTTTACCAAGAATAATAGTAAAGTTATTAGCTTACCTCCTGAACTTGGAGGCACAACATCCATATTTGGTTTAACAGGTGGAGTAAGTTTAAATGCTATAGTAGGTTATCCCATCGGAACATTCAAATCCGTAGTTCCTCAGAAAACTGATGATGGGAAACTTATTGTTGATAATAATGGTCTCCCAATAATGACAGGGGATCAACAAATAATTGGTAACATCAATTATGATTATGAAATGGGTATATCCAGCACTTTTAAATATAAATGGTTTAGTTTAAGTGCAGATTTTGATTTTCGACATGGAGGTTTGATGTATAGTAATACGAAAAATATAAATTATTTTGTTGGTAATGCAATTCAGACAACTTATAATGAACGTAATACTTTTATTGTACCCAATTCAGTATACAATACCGGTAAATTAGACAATAACGGAAAACCTATTTATGCCGAAAATGTAACTCCTGTTTCATCGGAAAATGTTTATAAATTTTGGAATAATGGTGGTTTTGAAGGTAGTACATATTCATTGATAGATAAGTCATATGTTAAATTACGATCAGTAGTTTTAGGTTTTGATTTACCTAAAATGTGGTTAAAAAATACTTTTATTCGAAATGCTTATATCTCAATATATGGAACAAATTTATTTGTATGGACTCCTAATGGAAACACGTTTGTTGATCCCGAAACATCTTCTTTCGGAAATGATTTGAAGGGTCGTTTCGGAGAATATAATACGATGCCATCAACTCGTAATTTTGGCTTTAACGTAAAAGTTAAATTTTAAACAGAAAGACAAATGAAAAAAATATTATTGCTGTTAATTATAAGCTCCCTGTTATTTAGTTGTAACGACTATTTAGATGTAAACAAAGATCCTAATAATCCAAATAATGTTGATATAAATCAGTTATTGCCGTCTGTCCAAGTTTTCATTGGTAGTGTTGTAGGCAATGATCTGTTTAATATGTCGGGATTTTTCGTTCAGTACACAGACCAAAATCCAGAAGCTAATCAATATAATGTTTTGGCAGAATACAATTTTCGTACTGATGTGTTTGATCGTAGTTATGCCAATATTTATTCAGGAGCATTAATGGATATAAAAAAAATTCAGGAAAAAGCATCTTTGAATAATGATTGGAATAATTATTATGCAGCTACTCTATTGAAAGCATACATATTGCAGGTTTTTGTTGATGTTATGGATCAGGCTCCGTATTCTGAAGCACTAAACGGAGTTAATAATACAATGCCTAAATGGGATAAAGGAGAAGACATTTACAAAGGTATTTTGTCTGAAATTGATGAAGCAGAAAAAAAATTGTCTTCGGGTTTGAACGATATTTCATCTGATTTCTTATTGGATGGTAATATAAATAAATGGATACAATTTGGCAATGCTCTAAAACTTAAGATATATATGCGCTCATCTAATGTTTGGGATAATAGTATTGCTGTTAAAAAACTAATAGATGAAAATAATTTTTTCGATGGAGATATAAAATTGGATATTTATAAAGATGAAAAGTCAAGACGTAATCCTTGGTATGAAACTAATATATCCGTTTTGTCCGCATCAAACCATGTAGCTTCCTATCCAATCATATCTTATTTGAAAAAAACAAATGATCCTCGTATTTCATCAATATTCAATAAGGCTAAAAAATCATCAACTTTTGAAGGAGAAATACCGGGTTCAAAGTCCCAACTACAAAAGAAATTAGAAGATTTTAGCACAATAAAAGCTTGGGCTACAAAACCTGTGTATTTTTACACTCAAAGCGAATTACAATTTTTTATTTCAGAAGCATATTTACGTTATTATAACGATGATATTAGAGCTAAGAAAGCATACGAAGCCGCAATTCAAGCAAATTTTGCAACTCGTAATGTAAGTAATCCATCGGTAATATATGGTTCAGGACAATCCGCAGAATGGAACTCTTCGTCTACACAAAGTCAAAAGATAGAGTTGATAGGAATGCAAAAATGGGTTGCTGCTTGTATGATTAATAACACTGAAGCATGGGCTGAGATGCGTAGGTTGGATATTCCTAAACTATCTGTTTATAGTGCAAATGATATTAATAAAAACCCTCTTATATATGAATCAGGCGATATAATTTCACCAATGGTGAATTCACTTGGTGAAGGGAAATTGGTAAAACGCTTATATTATCCACAAAAATCTATAAATTTAAATAAAAATACACCTAAAAATGACCCTCCGGCAACAATCACACAAAATATTTGGTGGGATATAAATTAATTATATAATATTGAAGAAAATGAAAATAAGTATTAAAATATTATTAATAATCGGTTTATCAATACTTTTAGCAAGTTGTAGCGATGACTCAACCAAAGATGTATCAAGAGTAACGTACTATGTGGAAATAAAACTTGTTAAAGACAGTGCATATTATTTATTGCCTTTGGGTAAACCGTATATTGAACCGGGTTATATTGGTATAGAAGATGGCCAAGATGTTACATCCAAAATTAAAGTAGAAGGGAATGTCGATTATAACAAAATAGGGTTATACAATATAAATTATACCGCAGTAAACAAAGATGGCTTTAGTAGTAGTGTAGCTAGAACCGTTGTTGTATATGACCCTTCAATATCGATCCAATTATCTGGTAATTATAAGACGATGCCCGGAACTAAAAGAATTGATAATACATCTGAAACAACAAAAGATTTCAGTAAAGAATGTAACATAACCTTAACCGAAGTTGCTGCTGGAATTTATTCTGTTTCAGATTTATTAGGAGGATATTATAGTCAGATTGTTTATCCACAATATGGAGCAAGAGCTGCAATGAAAGGATACATTTCCGTGAATAAAGACAATAATCTTACTCTTCTTCAATCAAATATTGAACTTTTTGAAGATTCTTTGGACAATTTTTCAGGTAAAGTTGAAGCATCAGGTAAAAAGATTGAATGGATAGCTAAATATGCTTCACGTTATGATTTCGATATATTTTTAGAATCAAAAGCCGAATAAAAATTACAAAATAACTATATATGAAAAAAACAATAATACTAAATTTACTTTTATGTTGTTTGACTTCCTTTTTAGTAAGTTGTGATGATAATGACATAAAACCGGGAGGTACAAGCGTTGAAAAAATGGCTGGAGATTGGTGGGTTATGTTAAGAGATGAAAGCGGAACCGATCAATTAAAAGTAAGAGCTAAACTTTATACCTATAATACAGCTTCTAATGTTAGTACAGAAATGTTTGTAGATGATAAAAAAGGATTTAGTACATTAAAAGGGAAGGTTCAAGTAGATTATAAATCGAAAACTTTTTTTACAAATGATTTTGTGCAAAATCTCTATAATCAAGATAATCCTTTTAAAATATATGAAGGTAAGATTTTAGCAAACGCAGGAAAATCTAAATCAGGCAAGCCGGTAGATAGTATATATATAAAACTTGAATTTAAAAATGAACCCGGAGTGAAATATATTATAGCAGGAACACGTAAAACGGGATTTCCTGCAGATGATTATTAAGTAGTGAAGATTATAAATACAAGAACACCGAAATCCCTGTTTCGGTGTTTTTTTTATTAATTTAATAGAATTATTTAGATAATCATATTATCTTTATTATCTAAAATCATTATAAATAAGCATATGCAAGAAATATTAGTAGCCATCATAGGAATTGTTGTCGGGGCGATAATTATTTACAAAATATACGGATTCTTTTTTTCAAAAAATCCGAAAACAGGCAGTTGCGGTTGTAGTAATTGTCATTGTAGTTCGGCTAAAAAGCATGTAAAATAATCCAAAAATATTTTGTAGATAAGAATATTGTCTCTATTTTTGATTTAGAAATTCTTTGAAATAGTAAGAGTCTTAGTCGTATTGGCCGATTGGGGAACCTAACAAGTAATAAATAATACCGAGACAAGCTTTTGATTTCAATGGCGGGCCACACTCTTACAGAGTTGCCTTAGGCACAGTGGATTACAGCGAAACCGAAGCACTCAAATCCTGTTTATCAGGGTTTCATCCATATCTTACCAATACGACTTTTTTATATGATGACAGATTGCTTATAAACAGGCGATCTGTTTTTTTATGCCTTGAATTCACAGATTAACTTTTTCTTCGACAACTTTTTATCCATAATCCCCAATATTTGCATATATTTGTGAAAGAAAAAGAGACTACGGATTAATTTTACTGATTTAACAAAATGAAGACCTTAGAAAAATTCACAGCCGAGAAACTTCTTGCAATACGTGCTATAAAATTACAACCGTCAAACCCTTTCACATGGGCATCAGGCTGGAAAGCTCCGATTTATTGTGACAACCGTAAACTTATATCTTATCCTAAGATACGTACTTTCCTGAAGATCGAATTAAGTCGGTTGGTTATAGAGCATTTCCCGGATGTAGAAGCCATAGCTGGAGTAGCTACAGGAGCTATTGCAACAGGAATCTTGGTGGCTGACGCATTAGGATTACCTTTTGTTTATATACGTTCAACGCCCAAAGACCATGGACTTGAAAACCTCATTGAAGGAGAATTGAAGCCTAATAGTAAAGTCGTGGTGATAGAAGATCTTATATCAACAGGCAGCAGCAGCCTGAAAGCGGCTGAAGCAATACGCCGTGACGGTTCGGAAGTAATCGGTATGGTAGCTAATTTCACATACGGATTTCCGGTGGCAACAAACGCTTTTAAAAAAGCAGATATTGAATTAATTACACTTACAAACTACGATTTTATCTTGGATGAAGCTCTACGCATTAATTACATTACAGAAGATGATCTTGTTACATTACAAGAGTGGAGAAGTAATCCGGAACAATGGGGTAAGCAATTTTAGTATTTATGGCTGATTATACAAGCGAAATAAAAACTGTGCATTATAATGTTAATGATGTTTATAATGTGCTTTCAGACATGAGTAATTTAGAAATGGTGAAAGACAAAATCCCTCAAGATAAAATTAAGGATTTCAATTTCGACAAAGATTCATGTGCGTTTACAGTAGATCCTATTGGTAAGATCAGGTTTGCCATAATTGAGCGTAATCCAACTGCATCCATCAAGTTTGAGGCACAGCAAATTCCGTTTGGAGTTACTCTGAATATTTGTCTTGAACCAATATCCGATAGTATAACTCAAATGAAGTTAAAAGTTCAAGCTGATTTAAATCCATTTCTCAAGCCTATGGTTTCCAAGCCATTACAAGACGGTTTGGAAAAGATGGCAAATGCTTTATCCACTTTGCCGTATGGAGATATCTTAAATCAGACAACGATATAGTTATTATTAATGAAGCTTTGGGAAAAAACTACTCGGGTTGATAAACAAGTTGAAAGATATACAATAGGACGTGATAGGGAGCTTGATCTCCATCTTGCTCCGTACGATATTTTGGGTTCAATAGCACATATCACTATGTTGCAGTCAGTAGGATTGTTAACAAAAGATGAATTGTCAGAACTATTGAATGAACTAAAAAATATTTATCAAATAGCTCAAGAAGGAAAGTTTATAATAGAGGAAGGGATTGAAGATGTTCACTCTCAAGTAGAATTAATGCTTACCCGTAAATTAGGCGATGTTGGTAAAAAAATACATAGCGGTCGTTCTCGAAACGATCAGATATTAGTTGATCTGAAGCTATTTACAAGAGACCATATAAAACATTTGGTATATAAAATGTCTCTACTTATTGATAATTTGTTAAATCAGAGCAACCAACACAAAAATGTATTGATGCCGGGCTATACACATCTTCAGATTGCCATGCCATCTTCGTTCGGGCTATGGTTTGGTGCATACGCAGAAAGTCTTGTCGATGATTTACAAGTACTATTGGCAGCATACAAAATATGCAATCGGAATCCATTAGGGTCAGCAGCAGGATATGGTTCATCATTTCCGCTCAATCGTCAGATGACAACTGATTTATTGGGTTTCGATACGATGAATTACAATGTTATATACGCTCAGATGGGACGTGGAAAAATGGAACGTACAGTTGCTTATGCTATATCCTCGATTGCTGCAACCATATCCAAACTTTCATTTGACGCCTGTTTGTTTAATAGTCAGAATTTTGCTTTTATAAAACTCCCCGACGAATATACCACAGGATCGAGCATTATGCCGCATAAGAAAAATCCAGATGTATTTGAACTCACTCGCGCTAAATGTAATAAATTGCAGGCGTTACCAAACAATATAACTTTAATTACCAATAATTTACCCTCCGGCTATTTTCGGGATATGCAGATTATTAAAGAGTTATTCATACCATCATTTGAAGAACTCTATGACTGTTTGACTATGGTAAATAGTATGATCAGCGAAGTAGAAGTAAATAAAAAGATACTTGATGATGATAAATACCTGTATATCTTTAGTGTCGAAGAAGTAAACAGAAGAGTTTTAGAAGGTATGCCTTTTAGGGATGCTTATAAACAAGTTGGTCTTGAGATAGAGCAAGGTAAATTTGCACATGATAAAAAAGTTCATCATACACATCAAGGAAGTATAGGCAATCTTTGCAACGAACAAATTGAACTCCTTAAACAGCAGGTAATTGATCAATTTAATTTCAATGCGATAAATAAAGCCGAACAAGACCTTTTGAAATCCATTTAATTAAAAAACTACGCATATATTTAGTAATTGTATGGGAAATTCCGAAATTATCTTAGCCAGTTTATCGGGAGAAGATAAGCCGGGAGTAACTGCCGCATTAACAGCCGTTTTGGCTAAACATAATGCCAACATACTCGATTTAGGACAAGCAAATATACACCACTCGCTTTCACTTGCAATCATGTTCGAGGCAATCAATGCCGGCGAAGTTATAAAAGATTTATTATTTAAAGCTACTGAAATAGGTGTTGTTATCCGTTTCTCGCCAATCAGCAAAGAACAATATCTTGAATGGGTAAATTTGCAGACTAAAAAGAATCGCTATGTTGTTACACTATTGGGGCGAAAACTGAATCCTTCACAAATATCATCAGTAGCCGAAATAGCTAATAAATATAATCTCAATATAGAAAAGATAGTCCGACTTACAGGGCGCATTCCTTTAAACGAAGTAGATAGACCGGGACGTTCGTGTTATGAATTCGCACTTCGTGGAACACCTGAAAATACAGAATTACTAAAATCAGATTTTATGAATCTGGCTTCTTGTCAAGGTATAGATATAGCTTTTCAGGAAGAAAGTATGTATCGGCGTATGCGCAGGTTGATATGCTTTGATATGGATTCTACGCTCATTCAGGCTGAGGTAATAGACGAGCTTGCTGAAAGAGCTGGAGTAGGAGATAAGGTAAAAGCTATAACTGAGTCTGCGATGCGTGGTGAAATAGATTTTAGTGAGAGTTTCAAACAACGCGTAAGCCTGCTGAAAGGGTTGGATGAATCGGTTATGAAAGAAATCGCAGCTAATTTACCTATTACTGAGGGAATGGCGCGTTTAGTCCGTATCCTAAAGAAAAGTGGTTATAAAATGGCGATCTTGTCGGGTGGTTTTACCTATTTTGGAAATTATCTGAAAGAAAAATATGGTTTTGACTATGTTTATGCCAATGAATTAGAAATAGTGGACGGTAAACTTACCGGAAATTATCTTGGCGATATTGTTGACGGTAAACGAAAGGCTGAACTTTTGCGTCTGTTGTCGCAAGTCGAAAAAGTAGATATTCGTCAAACAGTAGCAGTAGGAGATGGGGCTAACGATTTGCCTATGCTGGCAACAGCAGGTTTGGGTATCGCTTTTCATGCCAAACCAAAAGTAAAACAAAATGCAAAACAGTCTTTATCAATTGTGGGACTTGATGGTATACTTTATTTTCTTGGCTATCGTGATGCTATGTTGATAGAAGAAGACTAAAAAAATGACAAAAGAGTAGGGTGCTGATTATGCTTTATGGCATACAATCAGCACTTTTTTATTATCAGATTGAGTTGTCGCAAAAATATACACATCCCCTCCATCGTTTAATTTGAGCTTTTTCTTTAACTCATTGACCGGTAAGGACAGATTACGTACCGATATGTTAGCTTGTTTTAGCAGACTGACTGCTTTCAAATCATTTTTACTGAAGCTATAGACATGATCTACAACAAAACTACGTCCATGAAATACTTCGCATAAAGTATCGGATGTATATAAATGACTGTTAGGATGTAACTTTTTTATACCAAAATGATTAGCCGTAAATTTGTAAGCTCCGGCTTTAAGCAATGAGGCGTTAGGCTCATAAAGGTATTTACCTATACTCTCGGCATAAGAAATTGTATAATTTTCTTCATCTTCACGCCTAAACGTTAGAATGTCAGTATTTTCCCTGTTTATATTAATGCAATGTAAATCAATATTATAGTTGTTTATCGTATGTTTTTTGATGAAAAGAAGTTCTTTACATTCATTTAGATAACTAACAATATAAACATCTGATACATTTTTTAAAGCTGCTAATGATTGTGATATATCGAGCATCGGCGATAGTTTAATCATCGTATTAGCAGCCTTTTTCTCTAAAATTTGTTCAATCTTCAAAATATCAGGCGAACAATCGTGAAGCATAAAAACTTTTTTGCCTGTTTCAGATCTGCGAGCAGGATCAATATAAATCCATTCGGAAAAATCCATCTGCATCAAATGTGTTTCAGCATCATTAATAATTACATTAAAATTGGCTAGTCCTAAAGTAGATAAATTATGCTTTGTTAGCGTAGCTAATTCTACATTACGTTCAACATAGATCGAATTATCAAATTGTTGAGACATATAATAGAAATCAATACCTAAACCTCCGGTTAAATCCGTCAGCGTTTTACCTGTACATAAGCTTGCTTTGAATTTAGCCGTATACTCGGACGAACATTGCTCCATCGAAAGATGCCGGGGATAGAGAATATCCTCATTTTGATACCATTCTGGTAATTTGTATTTGGCTATCTTGCGACCTTGAATCTGCCTGACTGCAAGTTTCATCTCAATAGTCGGGTAACGAGATGCTTGCAATGCTATATCATGTACATTATCTGAAGCATGTTCTTTGACAAACTGTTTAAGCTCTTCCGATAAAATCATTGCTTAATTTTTACAAAACTATTCAGATAGTTTGTTGGAACTGTCGTATTAGAAGCTGTAGGCTTTGAATTATCTTTTTGTATATAAGTAGGTATATGTTTCTTTTTCCGTCTGAACAGTTCACTTATGCGATCGAAATCTTTTTTATACATCAGACCTACACCCTGCGTTTGAATGGATGTCTCGGTATAATAATATTTTTCGTTGTAGTGATTGTATGCTTTTACTCGCCATGTACCCGAATTATTTAATAAATATTCGATGTCGACATTACCGATAAAGTTATCTTGTTTGTTCGATCTGTTTTTGTCTTCCCTATAACCAAAATTGCCATTTATAATAAGTCTGTCATTCAGTAACTGGCTTGAAAGCACTAATTCGACTTCTGTGTTTGTGAAACCTGCGTCACTGTATCGTATATTGGTACCAACCTGCCACCTGTCGTCAATCTGACTGATTATTTTGCTCAACTGGGTTGATAATGTGGCTGAAGCCACAGCCGCAAAATCAGATGTTTTACTATCTATGTTTGCGTAATCGGGTGTATAGAATTTCGATAATATAAGCAGATAAGCAACCTGCTTATTGATCATATCTTCGGTATTGATCAAATTTTTTATCTGGCGTTCAATTTCAGGATCTGCAGATGGAAAGGCTAAATCAAGTCCTACATTTGGTCTTCTTAACGGTCCGGTAAGATGTAGAACGCAATTAACAGGTATATTTGTTTGTCCTGAATTGCGAACTAAATCCTTATCAAGATCGTTCAGATTTGCTGTTAATTTATACAATGCTTTTACGTCCAAAACTGCTCCGAATGGATCGCCTGTAAATTGTATATTGCTGCCATTCTCAATTGAAAACTTACGCTCCATTAATTTCTGGAATGTAAAATTATAACTTCCTCTGTTTATAAGGTAATTACCGAATAACTGTGGTGATGCCTTTGTTGACCAAACGAATTGTATAGCTCCACTACCTGAACCTTTTAAGACATCTCCTCCAACAGGATCCATCAACAACTCAACAACCGCATCGGGTGTAGCATCAATATAGAAGTTCATATTAATGTCAATTCCTGAATTGGTTTGTATGGGTTTGGCTGTATAGTTGATTGCAGTTGATAATGAATCTGTTCGATTGATATCCTTTTTGTTTTTATAAGTTATGAAAGAATATTCATTCACTTCTTCTTCCATAAAATCCATATGTACATACGTATTTTTTTCAGTGTGCATGCGGATGTCAATGTTTACGGCTTGCATATCTCCTGATATTTCCCCATTACCGCTTCCGAATACTTTTCCATAAAATAGCGGATTCATTTTTTCATTGGCATTATATAACAGGAAATTATCAGCCGATAAATTGACATAATATACAAAATCAGAAAAATGGTCATGTACGACCTTTCCGCTACCAACTGCGACATTATTATACTGATCTTTTAGGGTAATGTTATTAAAATAAATCAGATTTTTACGCATATGTATGGAATCGGAAAACTCATAAGTCGTATTCAGAAAATTCAAACCTATATTTCCGTTCTGAATATAAGCGTCTCCTTCAACTGTTACTTGCGAGAAATTACCACTTATAGTGCAATGCCCTGACCCTCGTCCGCTCACTTTATCGAAAAGGCTTGAGGCATAGTAGCTGATGAAACCAATATCTAAACTATCGGCATCGAAACCTATTTTAAGTTTTTGATTTATCGGATCGACGTATCCATTGACATATGTTTTTTTATTTTCTCTACTTAAGATGGTTCCTTCCATCATTACTTTGTTCGTTTTCTCTTCTAACTCACTGAACAAGTTTAGTGTACCCAAATCGGTACCGTTGAATGAAAAGTCTTTCACATCGAGGCGTGTATTTGCATATGGTTTACCTTCTATACTCGAAACAAATACGTTGCCTGTAGTTGATCCTCCAAATTTCAGCGCGTCAATTGCTAAACTTTCAAACACGTAGTTGAGGTCGATATTTTTTAGTTCAATTTTCAATATATCTTTTGCGTCGTGAGGAGAATATTGTCCGTTTATTTTAATGCCTTGCAAACCGTCTTCGCTCTGAATATTCAAGTTGTCAATATCGACTGAATTATCGCCGTGCAAAGACACATGCGAGTTATTCATTTTCCATACTATATTGTTCAGCATCAAATCGCCGGGCTGTATATCCACATCAACTTGTGTTTTGCCATCATCTTTGGATAGCATTGTTAACAGGCTGAAATTGCCTTTAGCTTTTTGTTTGTTGTTATTCTCGAACGATATGTTTGT
>CALYPL010000022.1 GCA_945273835.1 uncultured Dysgonomonas sp.
CTCTATTTGTAAATCTGTTGAGGTTGATGTCTCATCAGACGTTCTTTTGCCAGAAGCTCGTACTCCGTTCCTTTTCTTCCATAATTACAATATGGATAAATACTGATACCGCCGCGCGGGGTAAAAATTCCTACCACCTCAATATATTTAGGATCCATCAATTTGATAAGATCTTTCATAATGATATTGACGCAATCTTCATGAAAAGCACCATGATTACGGAAGCTGAACAAATATAGTTTTAACGCCTTGCTCTCAACCATTTTCACATCCGGTAAATAATTGATATGGATGGTTGCAAAATCGGGCTGCCCTGTTATCGGGCAAAGGCTCGTAAATTCGGGGCAATTAAAAGTCACCCAATAATCGTTACCCTGATGTTTGTTTTCAAAAGCCTCAAGTACTTCAGGGGCATAATTATCTTTATATACTGTTTTTTGTCCCAAGTGGCTGAGACCATCAATATGTGCCATATTATTTATTTCTGATTTTAAGATAAGAATCCAGTCCTTGCTTACGCAATTTACATGCAGGACAATGTCCGCAACCATCTGCTAATACTCCATTATAACAGGTCAAAGTCTGTGTGCGGACAATATCAAAAACGCCCAACTCGTCAGCTAATGCCCATTCTTCAGCCTTATTAAGCCACATCAAAGGAGTATGTATTTTAAATTGCTCATCCATTGCCAAATTAATCGAAGTATTCGCAGACAATATAAACGTATCACGACAATCAGGATAACCGCTGTAATCTGCTTCCGAAACTCCTGTCACAATATTATAAATTCCATGTGAGCGTGCAATTACGGCTGCAAATGTAAGGAACAATAAGTTACGACCCGGAACAAAGGTATTCGGATAAGAACCTTCGGGCTGTTCCTCGTCCATGCGGATGTCACTCGTCAATGAATTGACTGACAAATGGCTGATAATCGATGCATCTAATAACTGAAAAGGCACACCCGCCTGTTGTGCGATGGATTGAGCTACCTCAACTTCTTTGCTGTGACGTTGGCCGTAGGTAAAACAAAGGGTGCGTACTTTTTTAAAATTTTTAAGTGCCCAAAACAGGCATGTGGTAGAATCTTGTCCTCCTGAGAACAAGACTAACGCAGAATCATTTTTCAACATAAAAACTCTGTTTTTTACGTGGTTAAAAACTAAGATACACGGAAAGCATTTTGCTTTCAATCACAAAGGTAATACAAAATAATTACATTAAACAGTAGTCCCCTATCCAACAAAATCGGCTATATTTTAATCCGCTTTGAATCAGTATATATATTATTTGTCATAAAAATTTCCGAAGGCAAAAAGTAACAAACGTAACAGAATTCTGGTTATTTTTTTATTTCCATTAAGGATATATTCGAAAAAAACATGGCACTTCGAATTACAGATAATTAAATTATAAATTCGTAAATTCGGGAACTTAAAAATCGGTAACACCTTCAAAAGCATGAAACGCATTGGACTTTTATCAGATACTCATAACTACTGGGATGAAAAATATGAGAAATATTTTGCCGAATGCGACGAAATCTGGCATGCCGGCGACATTGGTTCTTTGGCATTGGCTCAACGTTTTGAAGCTTTTAAGCCTTTCCGAGCTGTTTACGGAAATATTGATGATTTCAAAACAAGAACTGTATATCCCGAAATACAACGCTTTACTATTGATGGTGTAGACACTTTTATGATACATATTGGCGGATATCCGGGCAAATACGAACCGAAGGTACGGCAAATCATGCGTACCAACCCGCCCAAGTTATTTATTTCAGGACACTCTCATATTCTGAAAGTTCTTTACGATAAAACATTCAATTGTTTGCACATAAATCCCGGAGCGGCAGGAAAATATGGTTTTCATAAAGTCCGTACTTTAGTACGATTTACACTTGATAACGGCAATATCAGTGATTTAGATGTAATTGAACTAAAAGATCAGAACGATATATCCACACCCTGAAAAAATTGCTTCTTAAGCCTATTTTTCCGATATTTGCGTTCCAATAGCCAAATAAAGATGAAAGATATACTTATAAGCAAAGAAGATGCGTGCAAAATAAGTCCTGTGTTTAAAGGACGCTTCGGAAACATTTTATTCAAATTTGTAATGTGGCTTACAGGAATGAATAAAGTAAACCGCATTTACGATGCATCAAAGCAATACGAAGGTGTAGCCTTTTGCGATCATTTATTAAAAGATGTAGGTGTGAACTTTGTGGTTGAAAACAATGAAATCATCAATAGCTTTGAAGGCAAACCTTTCATCACCGTATCTAATCATGCCTACGGACATATCGACGGAATTGCCGCCATAGATATTGTAGGCACAATACGCCCCGATTATAAAATGATGGTAAATTACGTATTGGCGATGATAGATACTATGGCTCCCAATTTTATAGCTGTCAATCCCTATCAGGAAGGAAAATTAGCTCAACGTTCAAGCCTTGATGGTATTAAAGAATGTATCGAACATCTTAAAGGTGGACATCCTTTAGGATTTTTTCCTGCAGGTGCGGTATCTAAAACCAAGATCAGACATTTTCGGATGGAAGTTGAAGACAGGGAATGGCAGGAACCTGTAATAAAACTTATCAAACACGCACGAGTTCCTGTCATACCGATGTATTTCAGCGGCAAAAACTCATGGATATTCAATTTTCTTGACCTCATCAGTTGGAAACTTCGTTCTTTGCGTCTTGGTCATGAGGTTTATAACAAACGTGGTAAAACCATTCATGTCAGATTTGGTGAACCTATCATGCCTGATGAAATCAGAAAGTTCAATGACATTAAAGAATTAGGCGAATTTCTGAAAGCAAAAACTTATGCTCTCGCCAAATCCACTGATAAATGAGTTTAACTATCAGGCAAAAGTAATTATCAAAATGTGCTTGATACCCGTTGCACGATATTGCACAACTGTTTTACATCATTCATATTCAGATCAAAGTCAGCATACTCCGGCGATGGGTTAAGTGAATGACAGGTGATCTTGCATTTCTCAACATCTTGAGATACTATCTGTTTGCATAATATGGTGTTATCCATAACAATAATCCAATTGGGATAATCATCTGTGTGTAGCTTATCGCGCCAATGCTCACGGTTCAATTCACGAGCCAGCACAATATCTCCATTACAGATGCTTCTTCTTGAATCGTTATCCATGCTATCCCCTTTTATTTCAAAAGCGAAATAGCGTCCATGACCTATTTTGTCTACAATGAACTCAAATTCTTCAAACTCTTCGCCAAGAAAGTCGGCATCACGTATTTCATCCACGTATTTGGCATAAGCCCGAATGGGAATGAACGGTACGCGCATACGAAATTTACCGTTTGCCATTTCATAATATTCTACACCCGATTTAGTTACTAAATAAGGTTCTCTGACATCCGTCTGCGATTTTGCAACCATATCTCCTTCTCCCGAATACAACCATTCCTCATTTACATTGAAATAAGTAGCCAATAGTGCCACATTCGATTTATTAGGTGTTGTCTTACCTTCCAGATAGTTGCCGATAGTGGCTTTGGTTATAGCCGTATCCTTCCAGATACGATAGGCAGTTACATTATGTTGATTGAGTAAATATCTCAATCTATCTTTAAATTCCATGATACGTTTATTTTGATGTATAGCTTCACAAAATTAGTAAAATATTGAATTAAAACCTCACGAATAAAAGCTAATTTTACACCATAATAAGTTATACTATCATATTTAACAACTTTCTACTTAGAAATTACCCCTTATAATATCATACATAAGATATACGTTTTCGCTATTTTTACCGTTATTAAATTAAAATAAAAATAGCATGATTGATTATATTAAGGGACAAATAGCGGAGCTTACTCCAACGTCCGTGACAATTGAAACATACGGAATAGGATATTTCATCAATATTTCCCTCAACACCTACTCTGCACTCGAAAATCTGAAAGAGGCGAAGCTCTTCATATATGAATCTATAAGAGAAGACGCTCATCAGCTTTTCGGATTTTTCGACAATCGTGAACGTTTGATTTTTACCCATTTGATAAGTGTGTCAGGTGTGGGAGCAAGTACAGCTCGTGTAATGCTTTCATCCATGAATCCCAACGAATTGGTAGCCATCATATCTGCAGGGAACGCTGATCTACTGAAAACCGTAAAGGGTATCGGGTTGAAAACGGCTCAGCGTATTATTGTCGAGCTGAAAGACAAACTCAAAACTGAAGGAGCAGATATGCTGCAAATATCAGCAGTTACCAACCCTTCTGGCGATGAAGCAATAGCTGCCCTTGTTATGCTTGGATTTTCTCAGCCTGCTTCACAAAAAGTGGTTGGAAAAATTCTTAAAGAAAAACCCGACTCTAAAGTTGAAGAGATTATTAAGACTGCTCTTAAAATGCTTTAATCAAAGCGAGAACCTTGATAAGAAAACGTTACAAATACCTGTTCACAATCATTCTTTCAATCTGTTCGGTTAGCATACTTTACGGTAACCTGAACAGAAATAGAATATCCATACCCTTAAACAATCAGATACAATCAGTTGAAGAAGATACGCTTCCGCTTTTCCCCGTAAAAAAAACACAGCCGCAAACACCTCGGGATATCGAAGTAAAGAAACCGATAGATTTAGAAGACCCGTCTAATATCAAGACAGAAGTGATATACGACGACAAAAATCATTATTACATATTCCGCACTAAAGTAGGCGATCAGGTACTTAGCACACCATTCAGTATGACACCTTCGGAGTATACCGATTTCTTGCAAAAGAAATCGATGAATGAATACTTTAAAAATAAAAATTCAGAAGCATTTCTGAAAGGAGGGCATAAGGAAGACTACACCTTAAAAGGAATGAAAATAGACCTTTCGCCCAAAGATAAACTTTTCGGTCCGGGAGGTTTAAGATTTAACGTGAACGGTTATGTCGAAACATCGATGGGTATTAAGAAGAACACGACTAAAAATCCTACCTTATCAGATCGAAACCGAAGCAAATCAGCTTTCTATTTCGATGAGAATATGCAAATTAACGCCGATGCCAAAGTCGGCGATAAAATAAACTTCGGTTTGAACTACGACACCGAGTCGATGTTCGACTTCGATTCGAAGAAAATAAAGTTGGCATACGATGCAGCCGCATCAGGTGATGAAGACGGTATACTTCGCCGCATCGAAGCGGGTAACGTCTCAATGGCTACAACCAACTCGCTAATTAACGGCGGAACGTCACTTTTCGGGATCACAACCGAAATGCAATTCGGAAGATTGAAAATCAATTCAGTCATATCACAACAAGAATCTGAATCACGGACAATCGACACGCAGGGAAGCATTCAAAATACAGAATATGAGTTTAAAGCTGACAACTATGACGAAAATCGTCATTTCTTCCTCGCTTATTATTTCAGAGACAATTATAATAAAGCACTAAGCACGTTACCATTTATCCAGTCACCGATAAAAATTACAAAAATTGAGGTGTGGATTACCAATCGCAAAGGTAATTTCGAGCAGGCTAGAAATATTGTCGCCTTTTCTGATTTGGCTGAGAACAAGCACATACATAATCATAGATGGACAAGTTCAGGAGGATTGGACATTCCTTACAACGGAGCCAACAACCTCTATCAAACCGTAGCCCAACCCGGCATATTCAGCGGTATCAGAGATAAAAGTCAGGTAACGGCTATAGCTCAGCGTGAAAGATTAGAGAGCGGAATGGATTATGAAAAAATTGAAAGTGCCCGCCTGCTAAACAGTACTGAATATATTTATGACTCTCAGCTCGGATACATCTCACTTAATTCAGCCTTACAGCCTGATGAAGTGTTGGCGGTTGCTTATGAATATCAAATGCAGGGAAAAACCTATAAAGTTGGAGAACTATCGACTGATATTGTAGATAATTACGATCCGGCTAATCCTAAATCAGGTGCATTGATGCTGAAACTTTTAAAGCCTATATCATTATCACCCCGCTCATATACATGGAATCTTATGATGAAAAACGTGTATTATCTCGGGGCTACAAGCATTCAGAAAGAAGGTTTCAGACTGTATATCTCTTACCAGTCAGATACCATCGGGACATACATCAATTATATACCCGAGGGCAAAATAAAAAACAAGCAATTGCTGAAAGTCATGAATCTTGACCGCCTCGACTCGCGAGGAAACGCAAGAAAGGGGAAAGATGGGGAAACGGGTGACGGAATTTTCGATTTTGTTGAAGGTTATACAATAAGATCAGAAAACGGACGAATTTATTTTCCTGTGTTAGAACCTTTCGGGCGACACCTCAGAAATGAGATCGGCGATTCGATATTGGCAAACAAATATGTTTATCAGGAGCTGTACGACTCAACGCTGACCGTGGCGCAACAAATCGCGGAAAAAAATAAATTCAAAATTTACGGAACATATCGCGGATCAAACAATAGTGCCATTATCAATCTCAATGCCACAAATATACCACAAGGTTCGGTTAAAATCACGGCGGGAGGTGTTTTACTTACCGAAAATGTAGATTATATAGTTGACTATATTTCCGGAACGGCAACCATTATCAACCAAAATATACTTGATTCGAATACGCCCACACAAGTTACGCTTGAAGACCGTACAATGGGTTTGATGAATCGTAAAACGTTGATGGGGCTGAATCTTAATTATGAATTGTCGAAAAATTTCAATATCGGTGCCACCATAATGCACCTTTCCGAAAAACCATATACCCTGCGTACCACACTCGGGCAAGAGTCGGTAAAAAATACTCTTTGGGGACTTAATACCTCATATTCAACCCAATCACAGATATTAACGAATCTGATGGACAAACTTCCGTTTGTCAATGCCACGCAACCTTCGCAAATAAGCCTGAATGCAGAATTTGCAAATCTGATAGCAGGGCATTATCAAAATAGCAAGGTGGGCGGATACTCATATCTTGATGATTTTGAAACATCGCAGACACGCATCGACCTGAAAAGTCCTTATGCTTGGACATTGGCATCCACGCCCAACAATAGAAAAAGACCGGGAGCTGATCAACCGGCTTACTTCCCTGAATCTTCGCTGAACGACAGTATTGATTACGGAAAAAACAGAGCAATGCTCTCATGGTTTACAATTGATCCCTTATTTACCCGAAAAAACTCGTCTCTTACACCTCAACATATCAAAAACGATAAAGAACAATTATCAAATCATTTCGTTCGTGAGATTTATACATGGGAGTTATATCCCAATAGAGATATGTCGTATAACGAAGCCGGAACATTGCCTGTACTGAACCTTTCGTATTATCCTAAAGAAAGAGGACCTTACAACTTGGATGCCAGAGATATTGACAGCAATGGTAATCTGCTCGATCCTAAAAGACGATGGGGAGGCATTATGCGTAAAATGGATATCCGTGATTTTGAAGCGTCCAATGTTGAGTATATTGAATTCTGGCTGATGGATCCTTTTGTTTACGATTTATCAAGAACCAATAAGGGTGGAGACCTTTACTTCAATCTTGGCGACATATCGGAAGATGTACTCAAAGACGGTAAGAAATTTTACGAAAACGGGCTACCTGTGAATAACGAGCCTGATGCGGTTGAATATACAACATGGGGGAAAGTACCTAAACGTCAATCCACAGTCTATGCCTTTGATAATAATCTAACTGCTGAACAGAGACGCATGCAGGACGTTGGACTGAACGGACTAAGCTCAGAAGAAGAAATGGCGTACCCCACTTATGCCAACTATCTTGCTGAATATCGGAATAAACTATCCGCGCAAGCAATTGAGCAACAGTTACAAAATCCGTTTTCACCCTTTAACGATCCGGCAAAAGACAATTTCAGATATTACCGTGGTGCATATTATGATGAAAATCAAACAAGCATCCTCAACAGATACAAATTCTATAACGGAACTGAGGGAAACACTCAATCTCTTGAAGGCATGAACGAAAAATATTCTACTGCCGGAAGACGTGTTCCTGATGTAGAAGATATTGATCAGGATTATACGATGAACGAAAACGAATCGTATTATCAATACAGGGTAAGCTTAACGCATGACAGTCTTCAAGTAGGACGGAATAATATTGTTGATGCCCGAAAAGTAAAAGTCCCGCTCCGTAATGGAAAAGAGGGCGAAATAACTTGGTATCAATTTAAAATACCTATCCGCAACGGCAAAAGGGTAAACGATATTCGGGACTTTAAAAGCATACGGTATATGCGTATGTTCTTGACCAACTTTGAAGACTCAATAATGCTCCGATTCGGCTCACTGCAGCTTGTTCGTGGCGAATGGCGAACTTATGAGAGATCGCTCAATGTTAATAATATGCCTTCGGGAAAGGGAACTGTAAATTTATCGACAGTCAATATTGAAGAAAACGGTAATCGCGAACCTGTCAATTACGTTGTTCCGCCGGGTGTTTCCCGCATGTCAGACCCCGATCAGGCGCAAATGATAAAAGACAATGAACAATCGTTATCCTTACAGATAAAAGGGCTGGAAGCACAAGACGCAAGGGCTGTATATAAAAACATAAGATTCGATATGCGCAAATATAAACGCATACAGATGTTTGTGCATGCTGAAAGTCCGATGAACAATTACGACCTCAAAAACGGCGAACTCACAGTATTTATGCGCTTAGGAAGCGATTATCAAAATAATTATTACGAATACGAAATTCCTCTTGAACTGACTCCGCACGGAAGATACAGCGATAACAACGCCGAAGCGGTCTGGCCTAAAGCCAATATGTTTGATTTTCCGCTTGAGTTGTTCAAGAATTTAAAACTCAATCGTAACCGAGAAAAACGTAAAGCCGGTTCAACTGTAACATACACAACCCTTTATTCAGAATATGACGGCGATAAGCCGGGCAACAAAGTCTCTGTAATCGGTAATCCGACTTTAGGAGAAGTAAATGTCATCATGATTGGTGTAAGAAACAATTCCCGGAACGACAAATCGGGCGAAGTATGGGTTGACGAATTACGCTTGACTGATTTTGACGATAAAGGCGGTTGGGCAGCTCAGGGCGACATCAACATATCTTTTTCCGACATCGGATCACTTAATATGGCGGGACGTAAAGAAACCGCAGGATTCGGTGCACTCGACCAAAGTATGAACGAGAGAAGGCAAGACGATTATTCGATGTATAACATCGCCTTGAATCTGGATTTGGGAAGATTCGTACCTGAAAAAGCAAAACTAAGCGTACCATTTTATTACACTCATTCTAATCAGACTATCAAACCTGAATATGACCCATTTGATACAGACGTTAAATTAAAAGAATCTCTGAAAGTGGTGAATACAAAAGCCGAAAAAGATTCTATAAGGAGTATAGCTGAAGAAAAAATTACGACACAGACTTTGAGCCTGTCAAACGTGAAAGTCAACATTAAGAGTAAAACCCCGATGCCGTACGATCCGGCAAACTTCAATTTCGGGTATTCACATAGTAAGAGTGAGACCAACAATCCGACAACCGTTTACGATGTTGCCAAAGAATACAAACTTACGGCAGGGTATAATTACACTCCTTTAATGAAAACCTGGGAGCCTTTTAAGAATGTAAAAAGCGGAAACGGAGCGGCTCAATACGCTAAGTCAATAGGAATAAATTACCTGCCAAGCAATATCTCGCTAAACTCGAATATATCACGTTATTATACCGAAACCATGTTGAGAGACCTTGAAACCTATGCGCTAAACGGAAATAATAACAGATTTCTGTCATGGAGTCAGGAGTTTTATTGGGATAGAGATTTCTCTATTAACTGGGATCTGACACGTAATCTCAAGTTCGGATTCAGGTCAGGTACACGAGCCGAAATTGAAGAACCTTACATGCAGGTTAACAAAAAATTAAATAAAGATCATTATGACGAATGGCGGGATTCTGTGTGGCAAAGTATAAAAAGTCTCGGTACTCCCCTATCCTATCGCCAAATGGCTGACGTTACTCTTCAGTTACCTTTCCAGAATATACCTGCCATGAATTGGTTGAATAGTAATATCAACTATTCGAGCAAATACAATTGGGATCGTGGTGCAAGAACTCAGACTGATAGTCTGGAGATTGGAAATACTCTCAGCAACAATATGACACTCACATTTACCAACAGGTTGAATATGGTTCAGTTATATAACAAATCACGATGGCTGAAAAAGGTTAATGAACGTTTTGATGCGCGTCGAAGCAATAAATCCGAACAAAATCGAAAAAAACAGAAAGAAGCCAATGATGGGCTTAAAAGGAAATATTCTCAAACCATTTTCCTATCGTCGGACACCACATATACGTTGACACACAATCTGGGAACTAAAAAATTTGACATCTTAGCTCGCACTAATGGTAAACGTTATAATCTGAAATATAAAAAGAAGGATAATAACACGATTATTATCACAAACAAAGACTCCGCTGAAGTACTTGTAAATATCGTAACCAAAGGTAAAGATGATAAACCTAAATTATGGGAAGAAGTTGCCGAATATTCGGCGAGAGGGCTAATGTCTCTACGATCATTGGGTATTAACTATTCTAAAAGGAAAGAAACTTATATTTCCGGATTCAAACCTTTTATAGGAGATGTATTCGGACAAAAAAATTCGGAATATGGCTTAGTTCCCGGATTAGGGTTTGCATTCGGTTTTGAGGGCGGCGACGACTTCATCAATAAGTCACTTGAACGGGACTGGCTCGTTATGAACACGATGAATATAAATCCTGCTGTATATAATAATGCTGAAACTATTGAATTAAAGGCTCAAATAGAGCCGATTAAAGGATTACGAATCGAGCTGAACGCAAACCGTCAGACCAATAACCGAACAGAAGTACAATATATGTACGAGGGAAAGCCACGTAAATTAGGAGGAAGTTTCTCGATGACAACCATTGCTATTTCTTCATCTCTGAGGTCGAGTAATGCAAAAAATAATTATCATTCTGAAGCATTTGATAATTTTTTAAAAAACAGAGAAATTATTCACAATCGGATGGAACAAAAATACAATGGTGTAACATATCCAACTGGTGGTTTCATGAGCGAGTTACCTGGATTAGCGGGTAATGTCCAATATCAGCCGGGCAACAATATCGGAACAGTTAATCCCAATTCTGCTGATGTATTAATTCCTGCCTTTATATCTGCATATACGGGTAAGAATGCCGGCAAAATTTCTCTTTCAGCTTTTCCGTCATTACGGTCTTTATTACCTAATTGGAGTGTTTCATATGATGGTTTGACTTCTGTATCGTCTATTAAGAAATATTTTAAAACGATACGCTTAAATCATTCCTATATATGTGTTTATCAGATCGGAAGTTACGATTCGTTTTCCGATTGGGTGGATGCCGGAGGCGATGCCTTAGGATTTATAAGAGATGTTTTAAACGGTAATCCGATACCATCTTCGCCGTATAACATATCTTCGGTAAGCATCAATGAAATGTTTAATCCTTTGTTCGGTATAAACAGTGTTCTTAATAATAACATGATTATTGATTTACGTTATAATCATAACAGACTTCTCAATCTTAATATACCTGCCTATCAAATTATTGAAACTTTACAAAAAGATTGGGTATTCGGTCTCGGTTACCGTATCAATGAATTTAACCGAATCGTGGGAATTACATCCAGAAATTCAAAAAATTTCAATAATGACCTAAGTATACGAGCTGATGTTTCGTTCAAAACTAATCAAGCTCTTATACGTAAAATACAAGAACAATTTACACAGGCGACAAGTGGAACTTCTATTGTGACTTTAAAATTTTCGGCAGACTATTCAATCAGCAGAGCATTGTCATTACGAGCCTTTTATGATAAAATTATTAATAAGCCTCTTATCACTTCGTCAGGTTATCCTACATCGAACACGAACTACGGTATAAGCCTTAAATTTACATTATTGCAATAAAAAAATATTAACAGATTTGCTCCTGACTAAAATTTCTTATACGTTTACGCACCCAAATGTTAAACAAAATCCAACGGTTATTTGTTAAATATATGACTTAGTTAACAAAACGTTGTTAATGAGCTTTTAGTGAAGCTCTAAATAGTCTTATATAATGAGAAAATCAGCGATAATTGTATTAACAATAATAATGGCGTTTACCTTCTTCGGTCTATTGTACCTGCAAATAGAATATTTGCAAGAATCAATTAGAATGAGGAATGACAAATTTGATGAGGATGTAAAACGTAGTTTATATCAGATTTCAAGAAATTTGGGATCGGTGCAAACCAAAAAGTACCTCTATCAGGAACTTATGAAAGATCCTGATAAAAATGCTTATAAAAATCCTCTTTCAAAAAATAGTCCTGTAAGAAAAGAAGTCGTTACACAGCATAGTATTAAAGTTAATCATAACGGAACAGGGGCAATTAATGTAGATATCACAAGTTCAGTTAAATCAACAGCCAGCCCGATATTTAAAGCTCCGTTACAAAAAGGAAATAATGCCATCGCTCGCATGTCTTACGATATGCAGGAAGAATACAAAAAAAGAGTTTTGTACGAGAGCAATATCCTGTCCGAAGTGATTTCAGAAATCATCAACACGGCAAGCAACGAGCCGATGCATGAAAGAATAAACTTCAGACAGCTTGAAAATGATATCAGAGGCGAATTAAAACATAATGGTATAGAGTTACCATTTCAATATGAAGTAGTTAATAAAAACAACAAGCCCATTTACAGACCGGCAGGTTTTATTGAACAGAAAAATAGCAGTGGATATCCACAAGTAATATTCCCGAATGATCCACCCGAAAAATATACTTATTTAAAAGTTTATTTTCCGACTAAAAACCAATATCTGTATAATGACAACGAAGTACGTTTCCTCGTTCCGGCAATACTTTTTACTTTAATACTACTCATAACATTCGTCATCATCATTGTTATGATATTCAGGCAAAAGCGTTTGTCTGAAATGAAAAATGATTTTATGAATAATATGACCCACGAGCTTAAAACTCCCGTGTCGACCATTTCTTTAGCGGCCCAAATGCTTAAAGATCCAGCAATTACAAAATCGACCGATGTATTCAAGCACATATCAGGAGTCATTAATGATGAAACCGAACGGTTAAGTTTTCAAGTAGAGAAAGTATTACAAATGTCGCTTTTTGAAAAACAGAAAGCAACATTAAAAATGAAAGAACTTAATGTCAACGATGTAGTGGCGCATGTGGCAAACACGTTTCAGATTAAAGTTGAAAAATTCAATGGTAATCTTGATATAGATTTGCAAGCCACAGATTCGACCATCGAAGCTGATAAAATGCATTTTACAAATGTTCTTTTCAACTTACTTGACAATGCTGTAAAATATAGACGTGAGGATGTGGATCTTAAATTGTTGATAAGAACGTGGAATAATAACAATAAAATCTATATATCAGTAGAAGACAATGGATTAGGGATAAAGAAAGAGAATCTTAAAAAGATATTTGATCGGTTTTACAGAGTATCCACCGGTAACCGTCATGATGTAAAAGGATTTGGATTAGGATTAGCGTATGTAAAAAAAATTATTGAAGATCATAACGGAACTATAAAAGCTGAAAGCGAGATTGGCAAAGGAACGAAATTTATAATATGCTTACCTGTAGTGAAAAACAAATAAAGGGTTACAACTAATAAATGCGATAAGATTATGGAAGAAAAATTGAAATTATTGTTGTGTGAAGATGATGAAAACCTCGGCTTATTGTTAAGAGAATATCTTCAAGCAAAAGGTTACGACACTGATCTATTCACTGATGGTGAAGCTGGCTACAAAGGTTTCGTCAAAGAAAAATACGATTTGTGCATACTTGATGTCATGATGCCAAAAAAAGACGGCATAACACTTGTAAAAGACATCCGTGCCATAAATTCTGACATACCGATCATATTTTTGACAGCAAAAAATATGAAAGACGATGTTGTGGAAGGGTTTAAGGCTGGAGCAGACGATTACATCACCAAACCTTTCAGTATGGAAGAGTTGGTATTACGTATTGATGCAATATTCAGACGTGTTAAAGGACGCAAATCTAAAGAACAACAAGTTTACCAATTTGGTAATATGGAGTTCAATACTCAAACACAATATCTGAATATCAATGGCGAAGGTACAAAACTGACTACAAAAGAGTCTGAACTCTTGTCGCTGCTTTGTGCACATGCAAATGATATACTTGAAAGAAGTTACGCACTAAAACAAATTTGGGCTGACGACAATTATTTTAATGCACGCAGCATGGACGTATACATTACTAAGCTTCGTAAGCTCTTAAAAGGAGAACCAAGTATAGAAATAATTAATATACACGGTAAAGGGTATAAACTTATAACCCCGACAGATGGCGAGCAAGCCAATGCCGAATAACCTTTTATTGACAATACACAACAAAAGCTATACTTATGGATGGGTATAGCTTTGTTTTTTTGTAATTTTGAGAAAAAAAGTACATTCAATGAAACAATATCTCGATCTGCTTAAACATACACTCAATGAAGGTGTTGAAAAAACAGACCGCACAGGCACCGGAACAATCAGTATATTCGGTCATCAAAGCCGCTATAATCTTGCGGAGGGCTTTCCGTTGCTGACAACGAAAAAACTGCATCTAAAATCTATAATCTACGAATTATTGTGGTTTTTGGCTGGTGACACAAACGTAAAATACCTACAAGATCATGGTGTTAGGATTTGGAACGAATGGGCTGACGAGAACGGTAATTTAGGTCCAATTTATGGTTACCAATGGCGTTCATGGCCTGATTATAAAGGTGGACATATCGACCAGATAAAAGAAACTATAAATACATTAAAAAATAATCCTGATTCAAGACGAATTATAGTAAGTGCGTGGAATGTTGCCGATATACCCAACATGAAACTGCCTCCTTGTCACGCTTTTTTTCAATTTTATGTAGCTAACGGTAAACTTAGCCTACAACTTTATCAACGGAGTGCCGATATTTTTCTTGGAGTACCTTTCAATATAGCCTCCTATGCTTTATTATTGAAAATGATGGCTCAGGTTACAGGTCTACAAGAAGGAGAATTTGTTCATACTCTTGGTGATGCTCATATATATACAAACCATCTTGAGCAAGTGAAGTTACAACTCACACGTGAACCAAGACCGCTACCCAAAATGAAAATAAACCCTGACGTTAAAAATCTGTTCGACTTCGAATACGAAGACTTTCAACTCGAAGATTACGATCCTCATCCACATATTAAAGGAGACGTTGCTATATAAACTTTTCCGATTCATTATATAGCTCAACCGTTTAAAATAACTGAGGTTGGATTATACATCGGTCTATACTATTTCATAAACCACGTATTTCCAACCTCTTTTTTATATCCTTATTCTAATAAATTCTGTAACTGATATATTCACCTCTGCAAATAATAAGTTCATAAGATAAGCCCTAATGCTAAATTACATTAGATAAACATTTTAAGTTTATGTCTATCGTTTAATTACCCGCATATCCTTAATTTTAAATTAAAAACAATAAAACTCAAGAGATCAATAATTCAATGATTTATCTATCAGTGATAAGATGAATATGCATTCTTATAAAATTAAAAATAAAAAAGCCGTTTCTATTTAAGAAACGGCTTTCATGTATAAGGGTAAAATTGCTTATTCTGCAAGCAATATTTTCATTATTTCAACAGCGGCTTTAACAACCGAAGTACCCGGACCGAAGATAGCAGCTACACCTGACTTATAAAGGAAATCATAATCCTGAGCCGGAATAACTCCACCAGCGATAACAACGATATCCTCACGGCCAAGTTTTTTCAATTCAGCTATAACTTGCGGAACAAGCGTTTTATGTCCGGCTGCCAACGAAGACACACCTAACACGTTCACGTCGTTTTCCACAGCCTGACGGGCAGCTTCTTCAGGTGTTTGGAACAAAGGTCCCATATCAACGTCAAAACCACAGTCGGCATAACCCGTAGCCACAACTTTAGCACCACGGTCGTGTCCGTCCTGCCCCATCTTAGCGATCATGATACGAGGTTGGCGACCTTCTTTCTTAGCAAATTCTTCGACCAATTCGCAGGCTTCCTGGAATGTTGGGTCTTTTTTGGTTTCTGATGAATACACGCCTGATATAGTTCTGATTACTGCTTTATAACGTCCGACAACTACCTCACATGCATCAGAAATTTCGCCTAAGGTAGCACGTACTTTAGCTGCCTCAACAGCTAATTCCAAAAGATTACCTTTCTTAGTTTTCACGCATTCGGTAATAGCATCCAAAGCTTTCTTAACAGCCGCGTCATCACGTTTAGCTCTAAGGTCTTTAAGACGTTCTATTTGCTGACGGCGAACTTCTGTATTATCTACATCAAGAATATCAATAGGGTCTTCTTTTGCCAAACGATACTCATTAACACCGATAATAGTTTGTTTACCTGAGTCTATGCGAGCCTGAGTACGGGCAGCAGCTTCTTCGATACGCATTTTAGGTAGACCTGTTTCGATGGCTTTAGCCATACCGCCAAGTTTCTGTATTTCCTCGATATGTGCCCATGCTTTATGAACAAGTTCATTGGTTAGAGTTTCAACATAATATGAACCTGCCCAAGGGTCGATTTCCTTACATATCTGCGTTTCTTCTTGTATATAAATCTGAGTATTACGTGCAATACGAGCAGAGAAGTCAGTAGGCAAAGCGATAGCTTCATCAAGTGCATTCGTGTGCAATGACTGAGTATGTCCCAACGCAGCCGCCATGGCCTCGATACAAGTACGACCAACGTTGTTGAACGGATCTTGTTCGGTCAACGACCAACCTGATGTTTGTGAGTGTGTACGTAACGCTAATGATTTTGGATTTTTAGCTCCGAAACTCTTCACGATTTTAGCCCATAACAAACGTCCTGCACGCATTTTAGCTATTTCCATGAAGTGATTCATACCGATAGCCCAGAAGAATGACAAGCGTGGAGCAAAAGCATCAACATCAATACCTGCGTCAATACCTGCTTTCAGATATTCCATACCGTCAGCCAAAGTATAAGCTAACTCAATATCGGCAGTTGCGCCGGCTTCTTGCATGTGATAACCTGAAATTGAAATTGAATTGAATTTAGGCATCTTCTGTGAAGTGTATTCAAAGATATCCGCAATGATATGCATTGAAAATTCTGGCGGGTAAATGTATGTGTTACGCACCATGAATTCTTTCAAAATATCATTTTGAATTGTTCCTGCCATTTCTTCAAGTTTTGCTCCTTGTTCCAGACCGGCAACAATATAGAAAGCAAGAATAGGCAGGACAGCACCGTTCATAGTCATTGAGACAGACATCTTATTCAATGGAATACCTTCAAATAAGACTTTCATATCTTCAACTGAACAGATGGAAACTCCTGCTTTTCCGACATCACCTACTACACGAGGATGGTCGGCATCGTAACCACGGTGAGTAGGAAGGTCAAAAGCAACGGAAAGCCCTTTCTGACCAGAAGCAAGGTTACGGCGATAAAACGCATTTGATTCAGCTGCGGTAGAGAATCCTGCATATTGGCGGATTGTCCACGGACGCATGGCATACATACCTGAATATGGTCCACGAAGAAATGGAGGAATACCTGCTGCATAATTAAGGTGCTCCATTCCTTCAAGGTCTTCTTTTGTATAAACCGATTTAACAGGAATGAGCTCAGGTGTCATCCAATCGGCTTCAATACCATTATCGGCAGCCCATTTTGTTGCATCAGTGGCAGCAAAACCGGCATTCTTTATATCTAAATTTTTAAAATTTGGTTTCATTTTTCTTCGATTTATTCAATACCCAGTTTCGCGTTAAAAATTCTCAATGTTTCAAGAACATTACTCTTCACATTAATAAAGTTTTCAATGCCAAGAGCTTTAAGATCATCCATGCATGCAGGAGCACCTGCTACTACAAACATTTCTTTTCCATTAATCAATTTGAACGCTTCAGGAGCATATTCAGCATATTCATCATCGCTCGAACAAAGTACAATTATATCTGCCTCTTTCTCGCGGGCTGCTTTTATACCCTCTTCTACTGTGTTGAAACCAAGATTATCAATCAGTTTATAACCTGCACATGCAAAGAAGTTGCTCGAGAATTGTGCGCGAGCAAGACGCATTGCAAGATTACCGATTGTAAGCATAAATACTTTAGGTGCACCATGTTTTTCAGTCGACAAACGCAATGTTTCGAATTGAGTAGCCAAACGCGTATCGGGAAGTACCTGATAGTCTCCTTTTTCAGTAACACAACAACATGCTGATTTATTAATTCCGTCTTCGCCCAGTTTACTTGAAGCCATTTCTGTAAAGTTAGGGAACTGATTTGTACCTAACAACGATTCACGTCGTGTTGCAGCTGCTTTGAAACGAGCATCGGCTGATGCTTTTAATGCATTCTGCACAGTTCCTTCTTTCAGATTTTCGTAGAATCCTTTTTCGTCTACTTCAAGGAAGAGTTTCCAAGCCTGTTCTGCCACAGACTTAGTCAAATTCTCGATATAATATGAACCGGCTGAAGGGTCTGTTATAAGGTCGAAATGACATTCTTCTTTTAATAACAGCTGTTGGTTACGAGCTATTCTTTCAGAAAATTCATCCGATTTTTTGAATGGTTCGTCAAACGGAAGAACAGTCAACGAATTGACTCCTGCAATTGTTGCCGACATTGCTTCTGTTTGTGAACGAAGTAAATTCACATGTGCATCGTATACTGTCATATTGAAAGACGTTGTCTGTGCGTGTGAATAAATTTTTGAAGCGCAATTACAAGCATTTTTTGAAGGGTTATAGGCTTCTACTATTTCAGCCCACAACCAACGTGCTGCACGGAATTTTGCAATTTCCATGAAATAGTTCGAACCTATACCGAAGTTGAATTTTATTTTTTCCGCAACGGTAGCAGCCTCAAGTCCTGCTTCTGTCAGTTTACTTAAAATTTCATTTCCATTGGCAAGGGCATATCCTAATTCCTGATATATATATGCACCCGCATTATTTACGTCATAAGCATTTACATTCAATACTCGGAAACGAGGTAATGAAACGGCTGCTTTGACCATTTCTATACTTTCATTTACCCAGTTATCGCATGCTCTACCTTTTTTAAGCAATGATCTAAAGGGATCGTAATTAATTGACCCTACACACTTCATAAGGTCAGCACCTGTACTTTTGAAGTAGTCGGCAAGAATCTTTGTCAATTCCAGCGCTTTAGATTTGCATACGTTGAAATTCAATTCAACAGCTTCGGGAGTAATGTCTTTCAATAATGCCTTGATGGTTTCGGGATTTACATCATCGACACTAATTTTAAATCCTAAGGAGTTAACACCTTTGTTAAGTAAGTCCAACGCTTTTGCGTTAGCTTCCTTAATACCGGTTACGGTAATATCCTGACGTGTGTACCAACTGTTATCTTTTTTGGTTCCACGTACATACGGAAACTCGCCCGGAAGGGAATCCGTTGTTTTCATGCCCTCAATGTTCTCATTTCTGTAGAAAGGATTCACATTGAAGCCTTCGTTTGTTCTCCAAACGAGTTTTTTCTCAAAATCCGCACCTTTAAGATCGGCAATGATTTTATCCATCCATTCCTGGGTAGAAACAGGCGGAAATTCTGAGAAAAGTTTTTCTTTCTGATTAGCCATGATTATTTAAATTAAATATAGTAATTATATTATATTCAAACTATTTACGATTAATAATCGCGGCTTGTGCAATACAATGAAAAAGTGTTGCAAAGCCTCTATTCGAGTTGCTTTGCAAAATTATAATTTTTTGTTTGCTTACTAAAGTTTTAAACGGACAATTTATCTGAAAAACAATTTTTTATTCAGTATGATTATTACTGAGATAACGAGCAGTTAATGAAGACAACAAGTCTGCCAAATTATAAAATAACTTAGCAGAATCGGTATTTATTTAAATACTTTAACACGATCTTTGAGCGGTTTAAATTCTTTCGGTCCTGCGGGCTGCAATGGATTTCCAAAAGGCATTTGTGCTATTAACTTCCAATTATTATCAAGTTTCCATGTTTTAATAACTTCTTCGTCAATTAATGGATTGTAGTGCTGCAATGAAGCACCTAATCCTGCGTCTTCAAGTAAAGTCCAAATTACCAATTGATGCATGGCTGATGTTTGTTGCGACCAAATAGGGAAATTTTCGCTGTATGTAGGAAATGATTTCTGCAATTCTTTTATTACAGAGATGTCTTCAAAGAACAAAACGGTTCCGTATCCTGCCTCAAATGAATTGTTTATTTTATCTTCTGTGCTTTTAAAAGCATCCGCAGGAACAATTTGCTTTAAAGTTTTTTTCACTATCTCCCATAGTTTTTTATGCTGATCTGCTAATAGTAAAACAACACGGGTTGACTGCGAATTAAATGCTGAGGGCACATGTAAGACTGCAAAGTCTATTATGTCCTGAATTTCTTTATCTGATACTTTTATTTTATTATCTATAGCATAGATAGAACGTCTGTGTTCTATGGCTGATTTAAAATCTGTCTTCATGTTGTTTTAATTTATATTATTTATATTTTTAAAACAATCTGAACGACGTATATGTTTCGGATATAAGTTATAAAAACTTTCTATAAAGTTAAAATCAATAAAATATAGGTCTATCAATTTGTTTATTCGCTATCGTCTTCAAGATCCCAATCTCCGAAAAATGTATATTCTTCATTAAATTGCTCTAAGTCACGACGATCTTTCTTTGTAGGGCGACCTGTTCCTCTGGCTCGTCCTTCGTAACCGCTAAGGCGTGAGAGTTCAAGAATTTCAAGTTGCGAGGGAGGAGTTACATTTTTCATGTATTCAGGAACGAGTTTGGCTCCCATACGACGTTCTGAAAGTTGAAGCACTTCAAACGAGTATGTTACGGGAGGTTTGCGCACTTCTACAACATCGCCTACTTTTATCATACGTGAGGCCTTAACGGGAACTCCTTTGATTGATATACGCCCCTTTTTGCATGCTTCTATGGCGATAGTACGGGTTTTAAATAGTCTCACTGCCCATAACCATTTATCTAAACGCACTTCGGCTTTGCTATTTTCCGGCATGTTTATTTATTATTAAATTGATTCATAGCTGTCTGCATACCTGCTAAACAAAATGTTTGAATTGCATCGTTGCATATTTTTATCCTATCGGGCAAAGTCTTTTCTTCTTCTTCAGAGAAATCCCCTAATACAAAGTTAACTTGTCCGCCAGTCTTAAATTCATTTCCGATACCGAAACGAAGCCTTGCATAATTTTGAGAACCTAATATATCCTCAATATGTCGCAATCCGTTATGTCCACCATGACTACCTTTACTCTTCAACCGTATTGCTCCGAATGGTAAAGCAAGGTCGTCAACCACGACAAGTAAATTCTCGACCGGTATATTTTCTTTTTGCAACCAATATCTTACTGCATTTCCACTTAAATTCATATATGTGGATGGCTTGAGCATAATCAAGGTTCTGCCTTTAATTTTTGTTTCGGCAACCGCACCGTATCGCTTATCCTCAAAAACAGTATTGGACGCTTCTGCTAAAGCGTCCAATACCATGAATCCTATATTATGACGCGAATTACGATATTCATCGCCAATATTGCCTAATCCGGCAATCAAATATTTCATCTTTTTTTATTACAATTCGTGAACAATTTTGATTAAGCGTTCTTAGCTGCTAAACCTCTTGCTGCACGGGTCAACTGAACACGGCAAACTACTGCATTTTTTGCATTCAGCAATTCTAAACCGTCAAAGCTCAATTGTCCAACCTGAATAGATTTTCCTAAAGCAAGTGATTCTACGTTTATATGTATTTGTTCAGGCACTTTGTCATATAATGCTTTAACTCTTAGTTTACGCAAATCGAGTGACAATTTACCCCCTGCTTTAACACCTTCTGCTAATCCATCAAGAACAACCGGAACTTCGATTACGATTGGTTTGTTTTCAAATACGTGTAAGAAATCGATATGCAGAATTCTATCTGTCACAGGATCAAATTGTATATCTTTAAGTATAGCTTTGTAAGCTTTTCCGTCAATTGTTAGGTCGATAAGGAAAATTTCAGGCGTATAGACTAATTTACGAACATCGCTGTTTGTTACTGTAAAGTGGATTGAGTCTTTGTTTTCGCCACCATAGATAACAGCAGGGATTTTATCTTCTTTACGCAAAGCTTTTGCTGCTTTTTTACCTGATTCAGGTCTTGAAACGCCTGACAATACAAATGTTTTCATTTTTAACTTTTTAATTTAATGTGTTACTCAAAACTAAGGATCAATGCTTCCTTTATTTCCCATCACACGAGGGCTTATAGTAAAGCGTCGCAAATATAGCTTATTATTTTCAACTATACAAGTGGTGCATTTTCTGTTAATGAATAGAAAAAAGTTTATTTTTGTTAAACCAATTATTTAAATTTTTAGTTTTATCTTTATATATTTAATTTTATACATCAATTTATTTAAAGATTATTAAAATCATTTCTCCTATGAAAAAGTATACCATTCTTATTTTGGTTATCTCAATGGTTATCTCATCATGTAAATCTAATAAATTTTCGCGACTGACTAATGATATGGTCTTCGAGAATAATTATTTTACTCGAATATATGATAGTAGAATTAATTGTACAGATAAAATTACATTAAAACCTGATAGTACGTTTACTCTGAAATTCAATCAAGGGGTTGTAAATCTAAGTGCAAAAGGTAGATGGTATGTCTTATCTAAAGACTCATTAATGTTTGAATCTCGAAATTTCCCTGTATTTGAAAAATTACTTTATGGTAAGCAAAAATCGGATACGATTGAAAAACGAAAAGTAAAAGTTATGGCTGGCGGGGATAAATTAAAATTTCCAAAACGAATTAATAAAAGAGGCATTGTACTTGAATATACAGTTCTCAGTAAGAAAAAATAGGTCGTTGATATAATATATTAAATGTAAAGGCGGAAATATATCATTCTATATTTCCGCCTTTACATTTAATATCCAATTTGTTATTGATTTATCTTCAGAACAACGCCGAGTCTAAAACCCAAATTGTTAAAACCTTTCTGAGCTTCAAAATCATTGTATTTATTGGTTGCATAGCTGTAATAACCTGTCAGATTGAAACCTACTAAGTGATTTGACATTGGGTAAACGGTAACCCCGATTTCGGGAGATACCAAGAATCCCCAATTCTTATCTTTCCAAACAAAAATATTTGAATATTTTTCTTCTTTGGCATAATTGGCTCCAATTTTAAGTCCGGCAAAAGGAACTATATTTCCATCCATGAATTTATAACGTCCGCCAACCCCGAATGGAAGTTGAAACAATGAATTATGGCTGTCCATATTAATTGCCGAAGATGCGTCGGGATAAGTTCTTCGTGAAAAATACTTATTATTTGTATGCCATGAAATGAATGCTCCGGCCGACCAACGGCTATTGAGATCATAAAATCCTTCGATGTTAGCTCCCCATCCGGTGGCGATATCTGAAAAATCATTGCTTAAAGGTGCATTGAATTGCCATTGCCCTGAAAGATTAAAACTTCTGTCGTATCCGTCTTGTGCAGCAACTGTTTGCACTGTAAAAAAAACCATACAAATCGAAACGATGATAGATTTTATATTTAATTTATTAGTTTTCATATCTAAATTATTTCTTTTACGATTCATTCCTGTTTTGGATTATTTCTTTTTCAGGTAAGGTGATTGAACAAAAGCCTGATTGATTGACCATTCAGCAACTTGTTGATTAAAGTTATTGCTTGTCGAAAGTTCACCCTGTGCATAAGCATTCCATACAATTGGTTTTCTTGGTTTATGCTCACCGGGAACCTGAGCGGGTGTTCCATTATTATCAATCATGTCTACAATTACTGAACCTACTGAATATGTGTAATAAACAGGATATGGATAATAAGGCGGATAATTCCAGCCCCAAGACCAGCCGCCTCCCCAAGCGCCCCAGTAATCCCACCAAGAATTATATCCTGTTCCGATCATATAGCGGGTATCCTGAATATAGACTACTTGTAAACCTAAGTCAAAATCGGGTTTTGGCATATCAGCCATCTGAACAACACGTTTATATCCATATGCATCCATATTTTTAATAACGTTGTCAATCATTCCTCTGGCTCGTGCGCTTTCTTTGTAATTCCAACGCTCAATTTTCTTATCACTGTTACTGCCGATGACATAAACGGTATCATTCACAAAATAAGTTCCGAACTTATTGAAGTCGGCTTTATTATCGTATTCTGTCTTTACGACATATTTATTATCCGACTGATCCCAATCAGGGTCTTTTTCGCACGATGTAAATATGAATACACCGAAAGCGACCAACACAAATAATTTCTTTAATGATTTCATAAATAACTTTTATTTTATAAATTTATCTGAATGATGAAGTAAGATCATGGTAACGAGTTGAACTCAATAATATATCTAAACAATAGATGTGCCAAGTAGTTTATTGTTGCACCTCCAAATTAAAAAAAATATTAAATACGAATATATTTTCCTTTAAAAATTAGGTTTAGATGACCGTTTGGATCAATGATATTATCATTTATACTTAAAAAATAACAACAATTTTATTCGGTAAGTAATTAATTGTTTTGCTAAGGGCACTCACATATTTGAAGAAAAAGAGCCTCCATTAATAATGAGGCTCTGTAATTATCATAAAAGAAAATTTAGATCAATAGTTTGAATTTTTTGGTTCAAAATACGATTGTTCATGCAAACATGCAGGACAGTTTTTGGGAGCGTTTTTACCTTTTGCCACAAATCCACAATTACGGCATTGCCATTCAATAGGTTCGTCACGAGAAAACACCTCGTCATTTTGCACACGTGCCAATAAATCTTTATAACGGTTTTCATGCACTTCTTCTACCTTAGCTATCATTCTATACATAACGGCAATTTCTCTAAACCCTTCCGATTCTGCGATATCTGCAAATTTAGGGTATTCAACCGCCCATTCGTCGTGTTCTCCCGCAGCAGCTTCGGTCAGATTCTCTTCAGTAGTACCAATCTTACCTGCCGGATAAGAAGCTGTTATCTCAACCATTCCTCCCTCAAGATATCCGAACATACGCTTAGCATGTTCTTTTTCCTGTTCGGCTGTTTCAAGAAATATAGCGGCTATTTGTTCAAAACCTTCTTCTTTTGCCACATTAGCAAACATTGTATAACGCATTCTCGCCTGCGATTCGCCGGCAAAAGATGTTAACAGGCACTTTTCGGTCTGAGTGCCCTTTACACTTTTTTCCATAAATTGTAATCTTAAATATTTAGTTGATCTACTAACAAAATTAAGATTATTTACCCGCTTCTCGAAAAGAATTCAAATCATTTTATACCTTTGCCACATAAAAAAAATATTAATTTACAGGACATTAATTAGAGTTATTCCAAATACGGAACTTTAACGTTTTGTTTTACTTTGAATTATAATTAAGGATAAATTCATAAAATATATTAAACATAATGTCGGCCAATAAAAAGAGTCTTCTGTCTGATTTTACCCCGCAGTTCTTCATATCGATGAAGACGTACTCCAAAGAAAAATTTTTTAAAGATCTTATGGCAGGAATCATAGTAGGTATAGTAGCCCTACCATTAGCCATAGCATTCGGTATAGCATCAGGTGTATCGCCTGAGAAGGGACTATTTAC
Organism: uncultured Dysgonomonas sp.; assembly: GCA_945273835.1. Classification (GTDB taxonomy): domain Bacteria; phylum Bacteroidota; class Bacteroidia; order Bacteroidales; family Dysgonomonadaceae; genus Dysgonomonas. Next base: position 25,796 of record CALYPL010000022.1, read on the forward strand.
GGCCGTTATTGGCGGCTTTATTGTGTCCTTTCTTGGAGGGAGTACCGTTCAAATCGGCGGACCGACCGGCGCATTTATCGTCATTGTATTTGGTATTATACAGCAATTCGGAATGTCAGGACTATTGATCGCAACTTTTCTGGCAGGTATCATGCTTGTCGTCATGGGATTTCTCAAATTAGGAACGGTCATCAAATTTATCCCCTACCCTATTATAGTTGGTTTTACAGCGGGTATTGCTCTTACCATATTTTCTACACAAATTAAAGATCTTTTCGGGTTACAAATTGAAGGCGGTGTACCTTCCGGATTTATCGAAAAATGGGCTGTTTACATCAGAAATTTCAGCAGTGCCAACTGGTGGGTGCTTGGTATCGGTATAGCCAGTATATTAATCATCGTCTATTCATCTAAGTTTATAAAAAAAATACCGGGTTCATTGATAGCCATCGTATTAATGACTGTTTTGGTCTATTTCATGCGTCATTTCTGGGGCATTGAAGGTATTGAAACCATCGGAGACCGATTCAGCCTGAAAGGAAATCTGCCGAGCATTACACCTGTTTCAATCAACCTCGAAGCAGTAAGAATTCTATTTCCTTCGGCTTTCACAATCGCCATATTATGCGCTATCGAATCTCTTTTATCGGGTAAGGTTGCCGATGGAGTAACCGGCGATAAAATGAATTCAAATATGGAACTTGTGGCACAAGGTGCTGCTAATATCATTGTTCCTCTTTTTGGTGGTATACCTGTGACCGGAGCTATTGCCCGCACAATGACTAATATCAATAATGGGGGACGTTCACCTGTGGCAGGTATAATTCATGCTGTTGTTCTGCTTCTTATATTGCTTTTTCTGGTCGATCTTACGAAGCATATCCCTATGGCGTGCTTGGCAGGGGTATTAGTTGTTGTTTCTTATAATATGAGCGAATGGAGATCATGCGTCGGCATCTTGAAAGGTTCAAAATCGGACGCGGCTGTGCTTATCACAACGTTTCTTTTAACTGTCGTTTTCGACCTCACCATAGCTATTGAAGTGGGTCTGATACTTGCTATCTTCTTATTTCTAAAAAGAATAACCGAAACTACGAATGTTTCTGTTATTAAAGATAAACTTACAATTAATAATGACGGTGAATCGTTGCTCCCCGAAGACAATCTCAAATTACCTAAAGGCGTTGAAATATTTGAAATAGACGGTCCTTTCTTTTTTGGTATAGCCAATAAGTTTGATGAGAGTATGCGTATCATCGGCGAGACTTCTAAAGTAAGAATAATTCGTATGCGAAAGGTACCGTTTATTGATGGTACTGCGTTGCATAATTTAGAAATTCTTTGTGTTAAATCGCAAAAAGAAGGCATAACTATTATTCTTTCAGGTGTAAGGGCTAATGTTAGGTTGGCATTAGAAAAAGCACATTTCTCTCAGCTAATTGGTGAAGAAAATATTTGCGACAATATCCATCTTGCAATTGAACGGGCAAATGAAATAATTGAAGATACTAAATAATTGGTAGTATGTGAAGTGTCCTACTCATGAATTTGTTCTGTCTGTCAATATTTGAAAATTATATTTGCCTAAAAGTAAAAAACTATTATCTTTGCACCAGCAAATTAAGCTGAGGCTCGGTAGCTCAGCTGGATAGAGCAACAGCCTTCTAAGCTGTGGGTCTTGAGTTCGAATCTCAACCGAGTCACTTAACTAAA
>CALYPL010000023.1 GCA_945273835.1 uncultured Dysgonomonas sp.
TTAATATCAAAATAAAATATTTAATGATCAATTAAAATTTATTCTTTAGGTTTAGTTGTATCATCTATATCATGATTTTCTTTTGCATGCTTTTTGGATTCTTTAATATTATCCAAAATCCTATTTATAAATTGGGGTAATTCTTTGCCTCCGAAAAGCAGTATAGCGATAATTCCTATAATAATTACATCTGTCACACCAATAAAACATATAATAGATATTTTCATGGCAATATAAGAATTGCGTTTATTAATAAATAATCTCTTTAAGATGTCCGTTTTCGCATTTGATGATTTTACCAGGATACTTTTGAACTATGGCATAATTATGAGTAGACATAATCACAGCTGCTTCATTATCTTGACATATTTTGTGAAGAAGTTGAACTATTTGATTACCGGTTTCAGGATCAAGATTACCGGTTGGCTCATCAGCCAAAATTATTTCAGGATCATTGAGTAAAGCTCGTGCAATAACCACGCGTTGTTGTTCGCCACCGGATAATTCATGAGGCATTTTATAACCTTTATTTTGCATACCTACCTGTGTCAGGACTTCTTCGATACGCATATCTATCAAGCCTTTATTTTTGCTTCCTGTAGCACGTAAAACAAATTCAAGATTTTTGTATACCGAACGATCGGTTAATAATTGAAAATCTTGGAAGACTATACCGATTTTTCTTCGTAAATATGGAATATGCTTTTTCTTTATTGAACTTAGTTCGTAATTGAATATGCGAGCATCGCCTGATTTTATTGGTAATTCACGATATAAACTCTTTAGAAAAGAACTTTTACCACTTCCGACTTTACCTATTAAATAAACAAAATCACCTTTAGCAATGGATATATTCACATCGTGAAGTATGTTAACATTTTCCCTGTCTAATTCGACATGTTTATATTCAACAATAATTTCTTTATTATTGACTGGTTTAGTTTCGATAGGCTTTTTTTCTATTTCAATCAGAATTTCTTGTTCCATAATCATTTGAATTTAGGTACTCCAATATGTTTAAGTCGATATAAGTTACTTAAAACATTTTTGTACCATTTACTGATATTTTAATAATTTGTTTTGCTTTAACAAATGACGGGATGCAATTACATCCCGTTCATTATATGCTAAACCAATATTCATTTATACTTATTTCTTACGAAAAGAAGGTTATAGTTAACGGATATTTCCAATATTGACCTTTTGATGCTTTGATGGCGGCTATAATTACAAATATAATTTCTAAAACAGCAAGTATTCCTAGTAATACGAAGCCTACCAGAATTAAGCACAGTAATCCGGAAATTACACTATATATTAGCATACTTATAATAAAATTAGCTATATTCTTTCCGTGTAGATCTACTGTTGCGTTATCACGATTGATGAGCCATAAAATTATTGGTGCTGCAAAACCGAGACATGGAACAATAAAACCTGCAAATTGAGATAAATGCATTAACATTGTATATCCATTTTCAGTCATACCAAAAAGATTGCTGACATTATTAGAATTTCCGTTTAAGATTTTATCTTTTTCTTGTTGATATTCTTCTTCACTTATTGATCCTTTGGCTTTCAATTCGTCCAATGTATTTAAATCCTGATATTTGCTCATAATTTTAATTAATTAAATGGTTTATAAAAGTTTTTTTCTTATCTAACTGTAATATGAAGCACTTATTTTAGAATAGATAATAAGTGCTTCATATCTTTATAAAGATGTGAGCTTATTCAAAAATAATATAAGATGGCGAATTCTGCAATTTTGAAGTGATTAAATATTTATTTAGATTTCTATAATTTAAATTATAATACTATATCAAAAAATATATAGATTATCTTATTTTATTATAAAGCCACTAGGTCGAAAATTTTATTTCTATCCAAGTCTGCCCAATAATGTATAGCTAATTTGCGTAGCTGAGCTTTCTGAGTGGAAATTTCGTTAGAATGATTTATGATGTCTGAAATATCTTTTTGTATTGTATTATTTATTTCATTATTTAACTTCAAGGTTATATATTGATCGGTATTAGTTATGAATATAGACTGGACTAAAGGAGAAACTGTGCCGGCTGATGTTATTAACCCGTGTCCGAAAGTAGCTCCGGTACTGACTTGCAATCCGTCGTTAAGGCAACTGACCGGAGGTTTTGTCCCTGCAGAAGAAACAACTTCTAAATCTCCATGTTTAGCTTTAAGTTCTTTCAATGCTCTGATTCCCATCTTTACTCCGATGACAGCATAGATGCTTATGTAGCCGAGTACTTCAGTTGTTAACCAAACTGCACGCCATTCCTCATAACCATAACTCAAGATGGTTTTGTCAACAATATGTTGCAAATCATCATCGTATGACCCTTTATTTACCAAAAAATCATTTAGCAGCATTTTATAATCAAATGTATGTAAACAAAGATAGGTTATTCGTATAAAATTCGGAAGTAATCTGTTTTAATTGAAGGTAAAATACTTACTTTTGACTTAATTGAATAAAATAGTCTAATATCAGAAATATTTGATATAAGATTGTTCTGAAATAGAGATAATATAAATTATAACTATATGAAAATTACAATTATTGGAGGTGGCAATATGGGAGGAGCTATTGTAAAAGGACTTGCCACAGGAAAATATTTCAGACCAGAGAATATTACAGTAATCAATCGCACACCGGAAAAAGCAGATAAGTTTAAACTATTTGATAGTAGACTCAATGCAGTCACAAGCGATTATTCGTCACTCAAAGATGCAGATGTAATAATTCTTGGCGTAAAACCGTGGATGATTGAAGATGTAATCAAAGAGCATCATGAACAATTAACGAAAAAAAATAAGTTGATAGTATCAGTTGCAGCTCTGATTACATTAGCCGAACTTTCAGCTTGGACATCTCCTTCAACCGCAGTTTTCAGGGTAGTACCTAATACAGCTATTGCGGTTAAGCAGAGTATGACCTATATATCATCAGCCAATGCAAACAGGGAACAAGAAAAAATAATTTTCGATATATTTTCAGAGTTAGGTAAGGCTGAAATAATTGCTGAAAAAACAATTCCTGCCGTTACATCTGTTACCTCTTGTGGCATTGCTTTTGCTTTCCGTTATATCAGAGCGGCAATGGAAGGCGGAGTTGAATTGGGTATGTATCCAGATCAAGCTAAAGAGGCAGTAATGCAGACATTGCGCGGTGCAATTGATTTACTTGAAGCAAACGGATCGCATCCAGAAGCTGAGATTGATAAAGTTACTACTGCAGGAGGAATTACAATCAAAGGTTTGAACGAAATGGAACACAATGGGTTTACGTCTTCCGTTATCAAAGGGCTTAAAGCAAGTCATTAGTCAAAATTTAATAATCTCTCTCATCAATTCTAAATAGAAAAGCCGATACTTATTAATAGCATCGGCTTTATTTATATCTTATTCGTTTGATTACCGAATAATCGTTCAACTCATACGGTTAAGATAATCTTCGTAACTGAATTCGCGGAACATGTCAAGAAATCCATGACGTGTCCACATAGCTATACCGGGATGTTTGATACCGTTAAACATGGTGGTTTTAACCATCGTATAGTGAATCATATCTTCAAAAATGATTTTATCGCCCACAAGCAAAGGTTCATCAAATGACCATTCACCAACAAAATCACCACTCAGGCAACTGTTACCACCCATTCTGTAAGTCGGTTTGCCCGGAACAGGATCAAAATAAGCACCACGTATATTTGGCTTGTACGGCATTTCAAGACAATCGGGCATATGGCATGCAAATGATACATCTAACATTGCAGTCTTAATTCCTCGATTTTCAACAATATCAACCACAGTTGAAACCAATACACCGGTTTGCCATACAAAAGCACTGCCCGGTTCAAGAATGATTTCAAGATTAGGATACTTTGCTTTAAAATTCTTAAGTAGTGAGATCAGATGTTCCACATCATAATCTTTTCGGGTTATCAAATGTCCCCCTCCCATATTCAACCATTTAAGCTGTGGTAGAAACTTGCCAAATTTTTCTTCTACGGCGACTAACACTTTTTCAAGATCGTAAGACGATGATTCACACAGTGCATGAAAGTGAAATCCTTCAATACCCTCAGGCAATTGATCACCCAGATTTTCAGCAATGACCCCTAAACGTGATCCTAATGCGGCAGGATTATAAAGATCTGTTTCAACAACAGAGCATTCCGGATTGATACGTATTCCGCATGAAACTTTTTTTCGGTATTTTAATGTTTCGGGGTAAAAGGTAGCAAATTGCGATAATGAATTGAATGTTAGATGACTGCTGTAACGCATATAAATAGGAAAATCTTCCTTCGTGTAAGCGGGTGAGTAGGTGTGTGCCGGACTGCCCATCTCTTCGTAAGCCAATTGCGCTTCATAGATAGAACTTGCAGTTGAATAAGGAATGTATTCACGAATAACAGGAAATGCTTTCCAGACAGCAAAAGCCTTAAATGCTAAAATAATATTTACACCGGCTCGCTCTTTTACAGAACGGATGAGCTCCAAATTTTTACGTAAAAGATCTTCTTCAATCACAAAACAGGGAGAAGGTACCTTATTAATATCAATCATTTGTATATGTATTAATTATCAATAGTTCGTTACAACAAGCACAATGGCATTGCAGGTGCCAAAGGTATGATTTTTCAGAATACGGTAAATACCTCTTTGGTCACAAATATACCATATTTATGGTATTTCATTAAGCGTATTAAACTCCTTACTTTGTTAAAACGAAAAAATAATAATATTGAAAAATTATACAGATTATGGCAAAGATAGCAAAGAAACTTACTGATTTGATAGGCAATACTCCACTTTTGGAATTGTCTAATTATGAAAAGAAACATAACATCGGGGCTCATATAATCGCTAAACTCGAGTATTTCAATCCTGCATCAAGTATAAAAGATCGCATAGCTAACGCGATGATAGAAGATGCTGAGTCTTCAGGAATATTGAAGCCTGATAGTGAAATTATTGAACCTACAAGCGGAAATACGGGTATTGGGCTTGCTTTTGTGTCTGCAGCAAAAGGTTATAAACTGACTTTGACAATGCCTGAAACGATGAGTATCGAACGTCGCAATTTATTAAAAGCTCTTGGTGCAAATATTGTGCTTACTCCGGGTGCTGAAGGAATGAAAGGTGCTATTGCCAAAGCTGAAGAGTTGAAAAAGGAAAATCCTAAAGCGGTTATATTGCAACAGTTTGCGAATCCAGCCAATCCTGCTATTCATCGGAAAACCACAGCCCAGGAAATCTGGAAAGATACAGATGGTAGAATTGATATATTTGTTGCCGGAGTAGGTACCGGCGGAACAGTGAGCGGAGTTGGAGATGTTCTTAAGCAACTTAATCCTTCAATAAAAATCGTTGCCGTTGAGCCGGTTGATTCTCCGGTATTGTCGGGAGGCAAGCCCGGACCTCATAAAATACAAGGTATCGGAGCAGGTTTCGTGCCAAAGACATATGATGCGGATGTTGTTGATGAAATCATTCAGGTCAGCAACGACAATGCTGTAAAGATCAGTCGGGAATTAGCACGTGAAGAAGGACTTTTGGTCGGAATTTCGTCAGGTGCAGCAGCTTATGCTGCAACTGAACTTGGCAAAAAAGCTGAAAATAAAGGTAAAAACATTGTTGTTATACTACCCGATTCGGGCGAACGTTATCTCTCAACATTTCTTTATGCATTTGAAGAATACCCTCTTTAATATTATTATATTTTTAAATAAGATTTTATTGTCAAAAGGTCTGCATTTGGACGCAGATCTTTTTTCTCAAATATAATAATCGGAAGAATCTACAATACCCGCTCTAATAGCATAACGGATAGCTTCGAATATAGTATTCACTTCAAGTTTTCTGAATATATTTTTACGGTGTGTCATTACAGTATGGTAGCTCAGATTACGTTGTGAGGCAATTTCTTTAGTTGTCTTTCCTAATGCTATCTCTTTTAATATTTCGTTCTCCGTAAGAGTAAGAATATTCGCTATCGTAGTGTCAAAAACTGATTTTTTAGCAATTAAAAGTTGTTCTTCAATCTGATGGCATATATATTGTTTACCACTATAAGTTTTCTGTAAAGCAAATATAATATCTTTCAAAGCGGATGATTTGAGCACAATATTAAATAAAGCATCATTATAAATAAGTCTTTTTAAAAGATCAACGCTCAATTCTTCAGAAAAAAGCAGCCAATTTGTTTCGGGAAATCTCGCACTGATGTTCAAAACGTCGTCGGCACTTTTGAAATCAGAACAAGTATAATCGAGAATAATGCAGGTGTATGGTTTTTTTTTCAATAACGAAACTAATTCTTTTTTACTGCCAATAACATTCAATACCCAATTAGGAAATACCGTTTTTATAATATTTTCCATCCCTAAGCGAGTTATATCCTGTCTGTCTACTATTACTATTTCTCTGCTCATCATAAACCATAATCTTGAAACACAAAATATACGAAATATTTTATAATGAATCATTGTCTTTTGTATTTCTCTTGGGCATTAACTGCTTAATTCTTAACTTTGTTTATCGTATACATAATAACACGTATGATCAAATATAAACTTCCCTTACCAAGTCAAAAGACTGAATGTGTAATATTAGCAAATGGAGAATTTCCGAAGAAAAGGCTGACTTTGTCCATACTCCGTAACGCTAAGTATATCGTTTGCTGCGATGGTGCTATAAATAATCTGTCTAAGCTGAATATTGAACCTGATGCTATTGTCGGCGATTGTGATTCGCTCTCGCCGGAAAATAGTCGGAAGTACGCCAAAATCATTCATCAAATTAAAGAACAAGAAACAAATGATCTGACTAAAGCTGTAAAATTCTGTATTGATCAGGGAAAGGTTAATCTGACCATATTGGGGGCAACCGGTAATCGTGAAGATCATACAATTGGTAATATCAGCCTTTTAGCAGAATATTTGCATATCGCTAATGTTCAGATGATAACTGATTATGGTGTTTTTGTGGCAATTGATAGCACAGCAACATTTCAGAGTTATATTGGTCAGCAAGTATCTTTGTTTTGTATTGACCCATGTAAAATAACAACTCATAATTTAAAATATGCAGTAAGCAACCAAACTTTTACTAATTGGTGGCAAGCAACTTTGAATGAATCTACTGAAGACGAATTTTCAATAGAGACAAATGGTCGGATTATTGTTTATCGTCTGATAAACATTTAGTAGAAAAATTTAAAGTCCGAATTTATTTAATGTATCCTGAGTTTTCTGCAAGCTCTTGTTCACAAACTTGTTTCCCCAACTGAATCGTTTAATTACATTGATTTGTAAATTAAATTCATCCATGCTCATTTTATTTTCATTGTCGAACAAGAAGAATATCTTTTTGTAGTGCATCGAAAATCCGAACGACCAAGTTCTCATATTATAACCTGTGGCGGCACGACTTATTATTGTTGGATAAAGCTCAAGTTTTTTGTGGAAAAATTCATTAGGATAATTATTCCCGATATTTAAACCTAAATCAGTAGACCCTGTTAAAAACCATCTTGAACCTAAAACAAGTGTGTAGGCATAACCACCGGTAATTCCAAATTGTAGATTTTTCAGACTTTCATTCGGCTTATTAAAAATAACAGTTGTATCAGTGGTCAACCTGCTGTAATTTATTACCGCTCCCAGTTGAAAACTACCTGCTGATTTTAATTGGCGTTCATTTTGGTTGAATGAAGCTTTATACGAAAACTTTTTATAATTAAATACCCACTGGATATTTCCTCCTAACATAACAAGGAGCATATCAGGATACAGCGTATATTTTCCGTCTAAATCTCTTTTGCTGTCATAAAATCCACGATGCCGTTGCAAAGAAATACTATAAATATACTTACGTTTAAATCCATTGTAATCAAAATATAATGAATTTGTTTTACCTTTGGCGTGATCTCTCAAAAAACTAAATCGCTGGCTGAATGAAAGTGAATAACTTCTCCAGGCAACGCCTACTCCGATGCCGACAGGTGCATTTATTTTGTAATTTAAACCGGCTCCATTCTCTTTGGTTTCTTTTTCAAATCCGGCTATTTTGCGAAGAATATATGTGCGTGCAGAAAAATCATCATCGAAAGGTTTTATGTATGAGCTGTCAATCTGTCCGTAAAGTGTCGGGCAGAAAAATATTGCCATCATTAATATAATGAATGTACATCCGGACTTTATGTTGGAGTACTGCCTGTTTATGATCGAAATTTTTTATTGAGGATTATTATTTTTTGCTTTAAAAGCCATAGCATAAAAACGTATCTGTTTAATCATAGACACCAAACCGTTGGAGCGGGTAGGCGATAGGTGTTCTTTCAGCCCGATGCGTTCAACAAAATATAAATCGGTATCTAAAATCTCATCGGGAGTTCTGTCCGATAAAACTTTGATCAGTAGGGCGATAATACCTTTTACAATCACGGCATCACTATCAGCTTTAAACACAATTTTACCGTCAATATAATCAGCCTGAAGCCAAACTCTGCTCTGACATCCCTCAATAAGGTTATTTTCCACTTTGTATTTCGCATCCAACTTTTCCAAAGAGTTTCCTAAATCAATCAAAAGAGAATAACGATCCATCCAATCGTTAAACATTGAAAACTCTTCGATAATCTCGTCCTGTATTTCGTTTATAGTCTGCATTTTCAATTCTTTTCTTTATAAATCACTTCAAGCAAAGTCTGTCCAACAGCTTTAAGTGTGTTTTTATCAATAATATCCATATCATCTTTCACTGTATGCCATTGAGGGAAAAATCCGTTTTCAGCATCCGCTTTATAATCAATAATATCGATACATGGAATTTTTCTTATTTGATTTACCGGAACATGGTCGTCAGTGATACCACCATTTTCCGTACTGATGAAATATTTGCCATATCCCAGCTGACGTGCCGTACTCCAAACTTTTTCTAATACACCCGAAGCATATTTTTTAGAAACATATTCGTAGTAGAATGTAGCATCAGATGCACCTACCATATCCAGTAGAATACCATATTTAGCTTTATAATCATGTACATGCGGATTCTTTGCCCAATATTGCGATCCGAGACACCACCATTCGCCCGAAGCGGCATTATTTACAAAATCAGGAGTACCATAATCTTCAGCATCGAAGAAAATAATATCAATACCCACCTCAGGAGCTTGTTTACTTATGGCACGTGCTACTTCAAGTAAAACTCCAACACCGCTTGCACCATCGTTTGCTCCTAAAATTGGTGTTTGAAAATTATTTTTGTCAGCATCATGATCGGCATAAGGTCTTGAATCCCAATGAGCAAAAAGTAGAATCCGTTTATCATTTTCAGGTGCAAACGAGCCAATAATATTTCGGGCATTAAGTTTTGTTCCGTCATAAGCGGTTAAAATCATTTTTTGTTCCTCTACTTTAGCCCCATATTCATTGAGCTTTGCCACAAGGTAATTTCCACAGGCAACATGTTGTGCTGTGTTAGGTACACGTGGACCGAATGCGACTTGTTTATCCACAAATGAATAAGCGCTGTCTGCGTCAAAATCGGGAGATAAACGCTGATAAGGCTGTGATATGGTATTTGGTTGTGTTTTGTTGCCACATGCGCAATATAATATACATGCCAAGGCACTTGTCGCTAAGAAAAATAAAACTCTGCTCATTTTCATTTAGATAATTGCTTTATTCTTAAACAAAGATAGGAAAGATAATTATCTTATTCAAGATTATCCGAATGCGATTAATCGAAAGATAACTCTCAATTTTAAGAACCATTATTAAAAAAAGAGCAACCCAAACGGGTTGCTCTTATATAAGTAAAGGTCTATTTTATTATGCGTCAATATTAGCATAAGTTGCATTTTCTTCAATAAATTCTCTACGTGGAGCAACATCTTCACCCATTAGCATAGAGAATATATGATCGGTTTCCGCTGCGTTTTCAATTGTCACTTGGCGCAAAGTGCGGTTTTCCGGATTCATTGTTGTATCCCATAACTGTTCGGCGTTCATCTCTCCAAGACCTTTGTAGCGTTGCGTATTGATTGCGTTTTCATCTCCATCGGCGTATTTGTCAATAAAAGCACGACGTTGACGATCATCCCAACAATATTCTTCAATTTTACCTTTTTTGCAAAGATACAATGGCGGTGTGGCTATGTAAATATATCCTTTTTCTAACAGAGGTTTCATGTGGCGGAAGAAGAATGTCAGAATGAGTGTTGCGATATGACTTCCGTCAACATCGGCATCGGTCATTATCACTACTTTGTGATAACGTAATTTTTCGAGGTTCAACTCTTTCGCATCTTCTTCAGTTCCGATTGTCACTCCTAAAGCAGTATAGATGTTTTTTATTTCATCACTTTCAAGAACTTTGTGTTGCATCGCTTTTTCAACGTTCAGAATTTTACCTCTTAAGGGTAAAATCGCCTGAAACATACGGTCACGACCTTGTTTGGCCGTACCACCTGCCGAGTCTCCTTCGACAAGGAATATTTCACATTGTTGAGCATCTTTGCTTGAACAGTCTGCAAGTTTACCGGGCAATCCACCACCTGATAGAGGGGATTTGCGTTGTACCATCTCACGAGCTTTGCGTGCTGCGGCACGTGCGGTAGCGGCAAGGATCACTTTTTCAACTATTATTTTAGCTTCTTTTGGATGTTCTTCAAGATAATAGCCTAAAGCTTCGCCAATAGCCTGATCTACTGCACCGATAACTTCATTATTTCCTAATTTTGTTTTGGTTTGTCCTTCAAACTGAGGCTCTGCTACCTTGATTGATACAACAGCTGTAAGCCCTTCACGGAAGTCATCGCCACTGATTTCAACTTTTACCTTATCGAGTAATTTAGAATCTTCTGCGTATTTTTTCAATGTACGAGATAATCCCCGACGGAATCCTGTAAGATGTGTACCTCCTTCAATTGTGTGAATGTTGTTGACGTATGAATACACATTTTCATTATACGATGTGTTGTAAGTCATCGCAACTTCAACAGGAATACCTTGTTTTTCGGTAACTATATGTATGACATCGTCAATTAGTTTTTCTTTTGACTGATCGATGTAACGTACAAATTCTTCAAGCCCTTTTTCTGAATAAAATTCATCAGAACGGTAAGTGCCATCTTCTTTTTGCACACGCTTGTCGGTCAGAGAAAGGCGTACACCTGCATTCAAGTATGCCAATTCACGTAAGCGTGAGGCTAAAGTTTCATATTTATATTCTGTTGTGATGAAAATACTTCCGTCAGGTTTGAAAGTAATGGTTGTTCCGGTTCTGTCAGATTCGCCTAATACCTCGATGTCATGAAGCGGTTTTCCGCATGAAAATTCTTGCATGTATTTTTTTCCGTCACGATGCACCTCTGCACGCAAATAGGTTGAAAGAGCATTCACACAAGAAACACCCACACCATGCAATCCGCCCGAAACTTTATAAGTTCCTTTGTCGAATTTACCACCTGCGTGAAGCACAGTCAATACAACTTCGAGAGCTGATTTTTTTTCTTTTTCATGGTAATCTACCGGAATACCACGTCCATTATCTTTTACGGTAATAGAATTGTCTTCGTTAATATAAACACGAATGTCAGTACAAAAACCCGCCAACGCTTCATCAATCGAGTTGTCGACAACCTCGTATACTAAGTGGTGAAGTCCTTTTTCGTTTACATCACCAATGTACATCGCAGGTCTTTTTCGTACGGCTTCAAGACCTTCCAGAACCTGAATATTCTCAGCTGAATACGATTGACTTGCGTTATTTATTTCTTTCTCTGCCATATAATAGAAAATATAATAATCAATTATTAATCAGAATGTTTTTTGTAATCGCGGCTCTTTTTGCAAAAAGCCTATAAAGATAGTAAATTTCAAGTTTTTTACCAAAGAAAACCACGTGATTTACCACCGCTTGGCTACTTTGTTTATTATTTTTTTTAACTTCAATACGCTCATTAACTCTTTGTATCTTTTATTGCTTATAAAGCCGTATTTATTCTGTATGGCGTAGAAGTCGGCGTAAAAGTCAAAATAGGATGACGATATTCCGCCAAGCCTGAAATTGGATATTACAACATCTACACTTTCTAATTTGACTCCCTGTGTGTAACAACGACTCATAAAATCATAGTCTGCGAGAATTTTTATACTAAGGTCAAATGCACCATGCTTTTTGTAAACTTCTTGTGAGACAAATGTGGTGGAGTGGGGAAGTACACCTTCGCCGATGAAGTCAGCACCTCGACGTTGCAGGTTATAGACTTTATCGTTTTTCCAAACACGCTCTATACCGTATATAATCGAATTCTCACGGTCAGTCTTTCCATCCGTAAATTTGTTCCATATTGTACTGAGCGCATTGTCTTCGTACCAATCATTTGAGTTTGTAATTCCGATCAGTTGTCCTTTAGTTAAGGCTATACCTTTGTTCATGGCATCATAAACACCTTTATCAGGCTCGCTGACAATAGTTACGTCAACTCCTTTCTTTTCAAAGTCGGGGATAAAATTTTCGATGCGTTTTATGGTATCATCTTTCGATAACCCGTCTATGACGATATATTCAAAATCAGAAAAGTCTTGACGTAGCAATGCGTGTATAGTTGCATCTATAGTTTCGCCCGAATTATATGTTGGTGTAATGATTGATATGGATGGCATGTGCTTGTCTGATTTAACAAATTATATCGCAAAATGGTTTGATTTCAAAATTTTAGAGTTCTGCATATTTATTGTGTAAAAAACGGAATTAATGAGGCTTATATTTTTTTCTGTTTTGCCTCATTAATTTCAGGCGTAAAGTTAATATAATCTTCATTAAAAGAGATTGGAAAGTTTGTTTATGTTTTAAATGAAAAAAGGAAACTACTGTTTTAAGTAGCTTCCTTCTTGTGCTCTTCCTCTTGGACTTGAACCAAGGACCCTCTGATTAACAGTCAGATGCTCTAACCGACTGAGCTAAGGAAGAATCATTTATTATCGCTCTTCAGGCTGGGCTTGAACCAGCGACCCCCTGATTAACAGTCAGGTGCTCTAACCAACTGAGCTACTGAAGAGTGTTCTTTCTCGAAAGTGAGGCAAAAGTAGGGCATATTTCTGAATTATGCAATATCTTTACTCAAAAATATTAATAATTTTATGAAAGTACTTGGTATGGGCAATGCCCTGATAGATGTTTTGGCGCTGATAGACAGCGATAAAACCCTCGAAAAACTTGGTTTGCCTAAAGGTGGGATGCAACTTATAAATAAAGAACGTTTTGTTGCAATCGGTCATGAATTAGAAAAATTAGATACAACAGTCGTATCGGGAGGTTCAGCAGCCAACACTATTGTGGGGCTGTCGTATCTTGATGTTCCAACAGCTTTTATTGGCAGTGTTGGCGAAGATTATTACGGAAATTATTTTGAGCGTGAACTAAAAGACAGAAATATTAAACCCTATTTGATTAAAGGGACTGAATTATCGGGTGTTGCTTCTACATTTATTAGTAAAGATGGTGAAAGAACTTTTGGAACTTATCTCGGAGCCGCCTCGTTAATTAAATCAGACGATCTGAAAGCCAGCTTTTTTGCCGATTGCGAATATTTTTATGTTGAAGGTTATTTAGTGCAAGATTACGATTTGATTATAAATGCAATGGTGATGGCTAAAAATGCAGGTGCTAAGGTTATCCTTGATATGGCAAGCTACAACATTGTTGAAGAAAATCGTGATTTTTTACTTGATATTATGCCCCAATATGTCGATATCGCTTTTGCTAATGAAGAGGAGGCACGCATGCTTTATAATGCTGATCCTGAAATGGCTGTTTCGTATTTGGCGGAAATACTAGATATAGCCGTTGTTAAAACAGGGAAAACAGGATCGTGGATACAAAGCCGAAATGATAAAATATTTGTGCCGGCTCTTGATGTTCATTGTGTGGATTCAACGGGTGCAGGAGATTTGTATGCATCGGGCTTTATTTATGGACTTATTAATAGTTTGTCTTTAAAGAAATGTGGAATGATCGGTACTTGCCTGGCAGGGGAGGTTATTAAATCTCTCGGCGCAAAAATTGAGATTGATAAATGGGGAGCTCTAAAAAAACAGATTAAAGAAATAACGAATTAACATAATTATTATTTGGTAAGACTGGGGTCCTAAATCTTTTTATTCGTGAAAATAAATATGGATTAAGATCCATATTTATCTATGTGTTGTTCGTTTGGTTGTCTGTTATTTTCAATGTCTTGTAAACTATTAATTTGTATATTTTATTGTATTTAGCAACTTTAACTCTCTTTTTTGCAAGAAGTAATTTTAGATTACAGGCTCTCTTTTATTGTTAATAGTTTTTTACCGTTGCTTTTCTTTTGAATGTTTTTACAATTCAGTGTCTTTTAGAAATTAAAATTGTGAAACAGAAAAATGTATGTTTGTGTTATGCAGATGTCTAAGCTGTATTTTATTTTTTAGGCGTAAATCTGTTTAATATTAATTACTATAATGTTGATATTTAGATGTTATGGTCTTAGTTTTATAAGTGAAAATTATGAATATAAGTGTGCAAGGTTTTATATGAATATGATCGCTTGGATAATAAAAAAGAGATTACCCGATTAAGGGTAATCTCTTTTTTATTTAAATTTGATACAAGTAAATATTAGAATAGCTTATTCGGATATTCACCTTTATCAACCAAGTCTTTTAATTTCTGTACTACTGACGGACGATCTTCAGCATAGGTTACACCAAACCACTTTGAAGAAGTGTCAAGTACTTTTACATCCGCGATTTTGTTTATTAATAGATGTTCAACCATAAGAGGTATAAAGAACTCTGCTTTGTGGTTGCCTATATTCTGTTCAAGAAATTTGACGAAATACTTATCTGAATAGTCGAAATACTCCGGAGTAAATCCCCACATATTCATTGATACAGGTGTGTTTTCCGCAAGATCAAACCAATAATCTTCCGCATCTTTGTATTTAATAACCCCATCAACACGCTCGATGTGTGTACGTTCAACTACGCTTTTCAGATAATTATTTTCATCTACCTCACAAACACCACGTGCCACGGAACCTTTTTCTGAAAGTGTATTGCAAAGGCGATAGCCAACCATGCAATAATGATTCTTGCTTCCGTTCAGTTCTTTGAGTTTGTCTGCGATAACCTTAAAACTTTCACGTCCATAGAAATCGTCGGCGTTAATTACGGCAAAAGGTTCTTTAATAACGTCTTTACCCATCATCACAGCGTGGTTAGTACCCCAAGGTTTTACTCGTTCTGGAGCAAGTTTATAACCTGCGGGGAGATTGTCAAGTTCTTGAAAAACAACTTCAACCGGAACGGATTTTTCATACTTTGAAATAATTTTTTCTTTGAAATCCTTTTCAAAATCTTTACGGATCACAAACACTACTTTTCCAAATCCTGCTCTCAATGCATCGAATATGGAATAATCCATGATTGTTTCTCCACTCGGACCTACACCATCTAATTGTTTCAGTCCGCCATAACGGCTACCCATACCGGCAGCCAATACAAATAATGTTGGTTTCATTTGTTTATCTTATTATCTGTTTTAATTAAATTACTCAAGTTTACGTGCGCCATCGCTGATAACAACGTCATATACTTTGGGCTTGATCCGAAATTTACGCTCATAATCTTCTGTGGCTCGTTTAACAAAATCATCATGAAGCTCACTTTTTACTAAATTTATAGTGCAGCCACCAAATCCGCCTCCCATCATGCGTGAGCCGGTTACACCACATTGCCTTGCCACATCATTCAAGAAGTCTAATTCTTCACAACTAACCTCATATTTCCGACTCAGCCCAATATGGCATTCATACATTTTTTTGCCGACTGTTTCAAAGTCATCACGAGTAAGAGCTTCGCAGGTCTCACCCATACGTGCGATTTCTTCAATAACAAATTCAGCACGCATAAAGTCTTCAGCGCTTACCTCATTAACAACTTCTTTTAGCATATCCATTGTTGCGTCACGTAACAACTCTACTTCAGGGTGGTATTTCCTGATATATGAGGCTGCGTTTTCGCACGATTCCCGTCTTTTGTTATAGGCTGACGAAGCAAGCTCGTGAGCCACACAGGTATTGAGTAAAACCAAACGATAGCCTTTAGGATTAAACGGTATATATTCGTAATCCAAAGATCGGCAATCGAGTTTTATTAGTGAACCATTTTTGCCGAAGCATGAAGCAAACTGATCCATGATACCGCATTTCACACCCACATAATTGTGCTCTGTTGCTTGTCCTATTTTGGCAAGTTCAAATCGGTCGAACCCGAGATTATACATATCGTTGAGAGCAAAGCCAAAACAGCTTTCAAGGGCAGCTGACGATGACATGCCTGCTCCTAAAGGTACATCGCCTGCGAAAACGCAATCAAAGCCTTTTATTGTTGCACCTCTTTTCATCATTTCATGACACACTCCAAATATGTATTTACCCCAATGCTTAATAGGTATATCATCTAACCCGAATTCATCCATTTCCGACAAATCCATAGCATATGCTTTGATTCTGTCTGGGGTGCCATTTGGTTTAATGACACAATACATCGCTTTGTCAATTGCTCCGGGAAGAACGAAACCTCCATTATAATCTGTATGTTCACCTATCAGGTTAATACGTCCGGGAGAGGTATATACTGAGCCTTCAGAGCCGTAAAGAGCTTTGAATTTATCTTTTAAAAGTTGTGCATTCATAATTCACGTATGTTGTTAAATGTTTTTATTAATTTATTTAGTCGAAAATTTATAAACGCAAATATGTTTATAAGTTTCATTCGGTAATAGTTTAGCTGAAGGAAATTCGGGATTGTTCGGGCTGTCAGGGAATTTTTGTGTTTCAAGAGCAAATGATTCTCTGACTTTATAGGGTTTGCCGCTTTTACCTGTCGTCTTGTTGTCGAACCAATTACTTGAATAAAACTGTATACCGGGCTGATCGGTATATACTTCCATTACCCGACCACTCTTGGGTTCGTAAACGATGGCAGCTTGTGATAATTCCCCCTCTTTATTTTTGTCAATTACCCAGCAATGATCATAACCGGCTCCGTTTTTTAACTGTTCATTGTCTTGGTCAATTCGCTCGCCAATGAGATGAGGTTCGGTAAAGTCGAATGGAGTGCTTTTAACCTTTTCTAATTGCCCGAAGGGTATAGATACTTCATTAATTGGTACATATTTTGATGCTTTAAGCGTCAAATAATTGTCTAATACAGAACCGCTGCCTTCTCCTTTTAGATTAAAATAGGAATGATGTGAAAGATTAACGATCGTTGGCTTGTCGGTTTTAGCTTCATACTCAATCTTAAATTCATTGTCTGGAGTAAGAGAGTATGTCATTCTGATGTTCAGATTACCCGGAAATCCTTCTTCACCATCGGGCGAGGTATAGGATAATTGAATTGAATTGTCTGTTACCTTATCAACATTCCACACTACAATGTCGAAACCTTTAGGTCCACCGTGTAAAGCATTACCATTATTGTTTACAGGAATATGATATTTTTTGTCGTCTATTTCAAACTGTCCGTTTTTTATGCGGTTGGCATATCGTCCGATAGTTGCGCCAAGATAACGCTCGCCGGGATTATTGATATACTTTTCAATTGTGTCGTACCCAAGTACCACATCTTCATAATCTCCGTTTTTATCAGGAACCCATAATGCGACGACACGTCCTCCATAGTTAGTTACTTGCATAATTATGCCTTTGCCGGAATCGAGGGTATAGAGAGAGACTGTTTTGCCTTCAATTGTCGTGGCAAACGATTTCGGATCTATGAGTTTTATTTTATCTTTCTTCATGATATTGAAACTAATGGTTATTTGATTATGGCTAATTATTCTAATATAAAAAACAGTCTGTTTAGTTAGTCTATGATAGACAAAGATAGCATTTCTATAATATCTTCCAAACAATAATTTCTGTAGTTGAATATGGCTTTTTATGTTAAAATAAAAACTCTTCTAAGCGTGGATCACTACTTATTTTTGAGTTAAAAAACTTGCTTTAATATAGCGCTTATTTAACTAATTTTATATGTCTTAAAAATGACAAAACATTTACCTATGTTGCTTAAAATATAATATAAATAATTGTAATACAGGATTAATTGTAATTTGTAAATTTATTTTATCAAATAATATATTTTGTAAAAATTTATATGTTTTATAATATCTTATTTTAAGATACTTAATATCATAGACTGTTTAATTTTGTCTTTATAACCGGACAATCTTTATTTATACCTTATTCTTAATACTGTAAGTTAACAAGTCCATAAGATGAGATTTTGCGAAAGATTCCTCTTATGGATTTGTTATTTTGTAAATTTAGCGCAAGCCCAATTATTTTTCTTTGTATTGTAGCAGAAAGTTAAACCATTCTTTTCACATTCAATTTTTATTAATTCAATGTCTTCTGTATAAAAACCACTCATATACAGGCTTCCTCCTACATTAAGAGCTTTTGCGTAAATATGGATGTCTGCAAGCAAAATATTTCTGTTGATATTGGCAAATATTATATCAAATACTTCCTGACGAGGTAGTATATCTGCATCGCCGATGCTTACAGATACATTCGCGATGTTATTCAAAGCTATATTTTCGATTGCGTTGTCGTAAGCCCATCGATCAATATCTATGGCGGTTACCGCTTTAGCTCCCCGCATCGACGCAAGAATGGCGAGTATAGCTGTTCCACAACCCATATCCAAAACTGTTTTTTCGGTCAGGTTTTCTTTTAATATCTCACGGATCATCAGTTCGGTAGTCTGATGATGTCCCGTACCAAATGCCATTTTCGGATCAATCAGAATATTGTAATCGTAGGTTTCCGTCACATTATGAAACGTACTCTTAATAATACATTTATTGTCTATGACAAGAGGTTCAAAGTAATGCTTTTCCCATTCCTCGTTCCAGTTACGGTCTTCTATTTCCTTGTAGTCGAAACTGATTTCGGATTCGATAGGAAATTCAGATAAAACATCTTCAATATTTTTTACATTAAAAATGTCTTTACGGATATAGCCTACAATACCATTTTTATTTTCAATAAAGCTCTCAAAACCTATTTCGCCCAATGTTGCAGAGAGAATATCGTTGATAATTTCACTGGCAGGATGGCAGGAAAAATTTACTTCTATATAATTCATTGTTCAGTATTCAATTTTTAGTGAGATGCAAATATAAATTTTTATCAGTGAAACCTGATTTAATTGATTTATCAAAATACAATATGTTAATTCGATTTATGGGTGTTAAGCGGCTTTGTCGCATAATTTTAATTGTTTTTCAGTTTATTACGACATATACATATAAAATAATTAAAATATTGTGTTACGATTCTTTTTTTAATTTACTTTGCCTGTCATTCGATAAAAGAAATTTCATAATTATAAAGATGCAGAGAAGTGTCCAAATAAAAGAGGTAAAGGATGTTGTGATCCGTTTTTCGGGGGATTCGGGTGATGGTATGCAGTTGACAGGTACAATATTCTCAAACTTGTCTGCCATTTTTGGAAATGAGATAGCAACATTTCCAGACTATCCCGCAGAAATAAGGGCTCCCCAAGGTACTCTCTCGGGAGTTTCAGGTTTTCAAGTTCATCTTGGAAATAAAGTATTCAATTCCGGTGATAAAACAGATGTCCTTGTCGCCATGAATCCTGCAGCACTTAAAGTCAATGCCAAATATCTGAAATCGGATTCTGTGATTGTAATAGACCTCGATTCTTTCACTAAAAGAGATCTTGATAAAGCACTTTTCAGAACCGATGATCCATTTAGTGAATTAGGTCTTACCACTCAACAAGTAATTGCAGAGCCAATAACGACCTTGACGAGAAATAGTCTTGCTGACTTTGATATGGACTTGAAGACAAGAGTGCGATCTAAAAATATGTTTGCGTTAGGATTGGTTTGCTGGTTGTTCAACCGACCATTAGATGTAGCAAATCATATGTTATCCTCAAAATTTGCGAAGAAACCTATTCTTGCTCAGGCTAATCTGAAAGTCTTGACCGATGGATTCAATTATGGACAAAATCAAGATATGTCCATATCAACATATCGGGTCGATACAATAAATAAAGAGAAAGGGTATTATATGGATGTGAACGGAAATACAGCTACAGCTTATGGTTTAATAGCTGCTTCCGAAAAATCCGGAAAGCCTCTTTTCTTAGGCTCTTATCCGATTACACCAGCTACTGATATTTTACATGAACTGGTTAAATTTAAGCAATTAGGAGTGAAAGCTATTCAGGCAGAGGACGAGATAGCAGGTATTTGTACAGCAATAGGAGCCAGTTTTGCAGGCAGTCTTGCTGCAACTTCAACTTCCGGACCGGGGCTTGCACTCAAAAGCGAGGCTATTGGTTTGGCTGTTATGGCTGAACTACCCTTGGTGGTAATTGATGTTCAACGTGGCGGACCTTCAACAGGGTTGCCGACCAAGACTGAACAGACGGACTTAAGACAAGCGTTGTACGGAAGAAACGGCGAAAGTCCGATTGTTGTAATAGCGGCTTCAGGGCCAACCGATTGCTTCGATATGGCATATTGGGCTTCCAAAATTGCTTTAGAACATATTACTCCCGTTATATTACTCACGGACGGATATATCGGAAATGGTGCATCAGCTTGGCGTATTCCTGATTTGGATACTTATCCTGAGATCGTTCCGCATGATGTCAGCCAATATAAGGGTGAAGATTGGAAATCTGCTTTACGTGATAATCAGAATTATGCACGTTATTGGGCTGCTGCCGGACTTGAAGGTTATACACATCGGATAGGCGGTCTCGAAAAAGATTATAACACAGGGGCTATATCTACCGACCCTGATAATCATCAGAAAATGGTTGACGTTCGTCAGGCAAAGATAGATAAAATAGCCGATTATATTCCCGAATTACAAATTATAGGAAATCCTGAATCTGAATTGCTTGTAGTCGGTTGGGGTGGCACATATGGACATATACGAGATGCGGTTGAACGAATGAATGATGAGGGAAAAAATGTAGCTTATATCCATTTTCAGTTTATCAATCCGATGCCTAAAAATGCAGTTTCAATTTTGAAAAAATACAAGAAAGTTATTGTTGCCGAACAAAACAACGGGCAATTAGCAAATTATCTTTTAGGAAAAGTTCCCGGATTACAACTTAATCAATTTAATAAAGTAAATGGACAACCTTTTGTGGTTTCCGAATTAGTCGAAGCATTTACCCAACAGCTGGAGGAAAAATAATGATAGATACAACAACTATAAACAAAAAAAACATAGAACACGAATCAAAAGATTATAAAAGTGATCAGTATGTACGTTGGTGTCCCGGATGCGGCGATCATGCAATTCTAAATTGTCTATATCGGGCTATGGCACAATTGAATATCGAACCGTATAAAACAGCTGTGATTTCCGGCATTGGTTGTTCGTCACGCTTGCCATATTATATGAATACCTATGGATTCCATACCATTCACGGACGTGGTGCGGCCGTTGCCACAGGTGTAAAAACGGCAAATCCAGAACTTTCGGTCTGGCTTGCTACCGGTGATGGTGACTGTCTGGCTATCGGAGGTAATCATTTTATCCATGCCGTAAGACGCAATGTCGACCTTAATATTCTTCTACTTAATAATCGAATATATGGTTTAACAAAAGGTCAATATTCACCGACATCAGTAAGAGGATTTGTATCTAAATCTTCTCCGTACGGTACAGTAGAAGACCCCTTTCATCCTGTTGAATTATGTATAGGTGCAAGAGGAACGTTTTTTGCACGTTGTATTGATGTTGATCTTTCTAATACGACGGACACATTGGTTTCAGCCGCCAATCATGAAGGAACTTCCGTCGTGGAAGTTCTTCAGAACTGTGTGATATTCAATGATAGAATACATAATAATATTACGGATAAAGCATTGAAAGCCGAACATACGATATTATTAAAACATGGAGAAAAGATGCTTTTCGGAGCAGATAATGAAAAAGGATTAGTTCAGGATGGCTGGGATATTAAAGCAGTCACAATTGGACAGGATGGCTATACTTTAGATGATGTGCTTGTCCACGATGCCCAAACAGATAATCGGTCATTGCACATGAAATTAGGATTAATGTCGCCCGAAAACGGTCTTCCAATGGCAATTGGAGTTATTCGTGATGTTAAAGCTCCTGTTTATGATCAGGAAGTAGAACGGCAAATTGCTGAAGTTCAGTCGAAAGATTCAATTCGCACTTTACGAGACTATCTGATGACAAAAGATATTTGGGAAGTAAAATAAAATCAGCAATGTTTACTTTTCTAAAATAGAGAGGTTAAAATTTTGGTAAAACAAAAAATGAATTTATATTTGCAATCGAAAATGCGAAAATAGCTCAGTTGGTAGAGCACGACCTTGCCAAGGTCGGGGTCGCGGGTTCGAGTCCCGTTTTTCGCTCACATAAAAAGCCTTCGGTTATATTGCCTGAAGGCTTTTTTTATTTATGTTGCTTTAATTTCTATGAAAAGTTAAGATATTAAAATCCTATAAAAAATATTCTCTTAACATCGGCTGGACGAAGCCACCTTACTAATCGAAAAATATATTTACCAATATATCATACAATAGTCTTAAAAGCAAAAAACTAAATAAAAATGCAATAAATTATATAAATTTAAATAAATTATATTATAATGTTTTAAATTTGCATTTTGATTAAACACTATTTTATCTATACATTCATTGACTTTATAATAGAAAGTAAAAATGTATTTGATGGCATTTAGTCAGCTTCTTATTAAGAAAACGTACGGTATTATTACATGAGAAAAGTTTTATTCTGTTTAATTCTTAGTTTACTAATTATTTCATGCGAAGATGATTCTCCTGTAACATCTGTCGAACAATCAGGAGAAAGCCAGTCACGTAATTGGACTATTTGCGAAGGGATGATGACCGTGAAACTTCAAGATGATGTGCTGAAATCATTAAGCAGGGATGGAAACGATATAGAAATTCCGACTGGAAATAAGGAATTAGATGCTTATTTAAAGTCAATTGGAGCATATAAAATGAAGCGTGTTTTTCCGAATGCCGGTAAAAATGAGAGTAAACAAATTGAAGCTCATTTAGATGCATGGTACACTGTCTGGTATAAAGAAGCTGAAGTAAAAACAAAATCATCTAAAACTAATAATCTTTTTGAAGTCAAAGAGCCTGCTTATGAGTTGATTATGGGAGATTTAAAGGTTGTTGCAGATAATAGGCCAACTTTGAGGAATGTAAATCAGGAAGGCTTTAACGACCCATTTTTTCCATATCAATGGAATTTATTCAATAATGGAACGGTCAATTCTTCGATAAGCGGTGCGGACATTAATATGTTATCAGCTTGGAAAGAAGAAACCGGCAGCCCGGAAGTTATTGTAGCCATTGTTGACGGTGGAATAGATATTAATCATGAAGATCTGGTTGATAATCTTTGGCGAAATCCCGGCGAAATCCCCGAAAATGGAATTGATGATGACAATAATGGTTTTATCGACGATGTTTACGGATTCAACTTCGTTAACGAAACACCAATAATAGAGCCTCATAATCATGGCACTCATGTGGCTGGAATAATAGCGGCTAAAAATAATAATGGAAAAGGAATTAGTAGTATTGCAGGTGGAGATGGCTCTGAAAACTCAGGAGCAAGGCTTATGAGTTGCCAGATTTACATGAAAAATCCGAATTATAATCCTAATGATCCCAAATCAAATCCAAATATTTCTACAAAAAACAATAACCTTCTTGCTGCCGCAATAATTTACGGAGCTAATAACGGTGCTGTTATTAGCCAAAATTCATGGGCTTACATTGATATTAACTTCACTCCTGAAGTCATAAAAACAGCTATTAATTATTTTGTTAAGTATGCGAGCTGTTCTAAAATACAAGGCGGATTGGCCGTTTTTGCAGCAGCGAATGATGCTGATAGTCGCAAAGCCTATCCGGCTGCTGAAAAAAATGTTGTGTCCGTTGCTGCTTATGCTCCTGATTTTGCAGCATCATATTATACAAATTATGGAGATTGGATAGACATATCCGCCCCGGGAGGTTCATATCCTTTTAATTCAAAATATAAATATCAAAACGGGCTTCCAACATCTGCCATATTAAGTACTATTGCATCAACTGACGGAGTAAGCAAATATGGTTATATGCAGGGAACATCGATGGCATGTCCGCATGTTTCGGGGGTTGCAGCTCTTATCGTTTCTAAATATGGTAACAGTAACTTTACTGCCGAAGAACTGAAAAGACGCTTATTGTCAGGGGTAAAATCTTTGAACCCAAATGATTACAATGTTGAGGTGTATAAAGATAAATTAGGTAGTGGCTTTCTTGATGCCAGTGTTGCACTAAAAGCATATGATACTACTTTCGTGCCTAAAGCACCGATATTTTTCTATCCAGGAACAAAAAATAGCTATAAAGATATAACAATAGCATGGAAAGTCTCTTCCCCGGCTGAACGTGAATCTGTTCAAGGCTATCGGATATATTACTCTGAACATCCCATAACATTGTCTAATTATAAAGATCCGGAAATTAAAAGCATCAGCATTGCTGCTAACTATACGAAATCGAACGAAATTTTTTCTCATAAAATAGATAAATTGGATAATTCTAAAACGTATTATTTTGCGATACAAGCATTTGCACGCAATGGAAAAGCATCCCCTTTATCTATATATGACGGTGCAATTTCTACATTAAATAATACACCACCTTCAATATCTTCTAATCTTGATTTGAGTAAGGCTATTACGTTAGCAGGTAAAGATCAATTGGAAATCTTATTTACAATTCAAGATGCTGAAAATCATAAATGGGTATATAATATTACTCCGAAAGACGATCTTGTGACAATATTGGAAAATAATGTATTGCATGTTAAAATATTTGCAGAGAAGCTGACTGTAAGGAGACATGTTTATAAATTAGAAGTTACCGACGAATATGGTGAATCATCAAATGTTAATTTTATAATACAGGTTGTTCCAGATGAGGTGCCTAAGTTAGATGAGAGAGTTAAGCCAGTCCATGTAAAAGTTGGAACAACTCAAACAATATCATTAACCGATTTAGTAGATGATGAAGACAGAGCAGCGTTGAAATTTTTGTATAGCTCAGTAAGTAATTATAATGTAAAAGCTTCAATTCATAATAATATGCTTACTGTGACCGCGCTAAAGGTGGGAGATACTGAATTGGCATTTAACGTGACAGATAAACATCAGCAATCGGTAGACCTTAAATTACCAATTTTTAGTTATAAAAAAGAAGGTATAAACAGTCTGTATCCGACGTATGTGAATAATACTTTAAATCTGAGGATCGGAAACGAAGTCAGAGGTTCATTTGAATTAAGAATCAATAATATTGTTGGTAAACAGGCTTTTCAGAAGTGGTATAATGCCGGTGATTTAGAGCCAATAAAGCGAGTGTTGTCGGTAGATGTATCGTCACTCCTTCCGGGTAAGTACGAAATCCGATTAATCAATAATGAAAAAGTGTATAGTGAATCGTTTGTCAAACAATAAATATAATTATAAATATAAAACTGAAGAGAAATGAAAAAACACATGTCGTTATTCATTATTATGTTAAGTATAGCATTTCAGATAGATGCGCAAACAAGAGTATTACCGATTTTTGAATCACCGACTTCTCCAACATCTTTAAGTTTAGGAAATGTGAGAATGGGAGATTTAAAGAATTCTTTTATATATAATAATCCTACAGCCGGGTTTATGTTAACAAAAGAATTGGCATCCTCCAATGACTTGAGCTCAATGGATAATAATTACTTCTTGAGCAAAAATTATACTTCACCAAGATTTAAAACAGCAGATTATTCTTTAGGTATTCTTCCCATGAATGGGGATACTCATCTTCTGCATACACTCACAGCCGGATATTATACAAATAAAAGTGGATTTTTAATAGGCGGTCGTTATCTTTCGATGGGCTCAATCGATAGTTGGCTTGATGAGGATATGAACAATCAAACTTTGGGAAAGAAACGTTTTTTTTCTTATACGGTTGATTTGGGATACACATACTGCCTGAACGATAAGTTTTCTTTTTACTCTACATTGTCATACGCCAGAGAGAAACTCGTCAATAACATTGATGCATACCGATTAAACATAGGTGGATATTACAATGGTAAAAATTATTTAATAGGTAGACAAGTTAATTATTCGTTGGGAGTGGCTGTTGATAATGTCGGAATGTACTCCTATTCTAAAAAGTCGAAAGCTCTTGCGCCCGATCTCAAGCTTGGAGGATCGTTGTTGATCCCAACAAGCGAAAATCAAAGCATGGGGCTTTTCATAGAAGAGAATATGTATATGCCGGTTTCAGATAATAAATTTGCATCTTCATTTAGCGCAGGTGTCGATTATACTCTTTTAAGTAAATATTCATTGCGTATTGGCGGGCATACAGGCGAACATGATGATTTCTTATCGGCAGGATTCGGTATTAAGTATAAAATTTTTGATTTAAACTTTGGAGCTAAATTTGCCCTGGATCAAGATTTGGATAATATTTATATGGTAGGCTTGGGCATTGGATTATAAATAAATGAGACTTTAATGTAGGAACAAACTATACTTTATATTTATAAACATTGAAGATAGAAATATAAAATGCAATCGTAGTATTGTGTAATTTAAAAAAAGAAACTATTTTTGACCCCGTGAAAATAGGAGCGTTTGGTACCAGCCTTATTTATGGCTTATCTATGTCAAATATCCTTCCTGTTTGGGGATGTGAGAGAGATCACATATTTTAGTTTCAATGCGCACGTGGTGGAATTGGTAGACACGCTACTTTGAGGGGGTAGTTTCGGTAACGATGTGCGAGTTCGAGTCTCGCCGTGCGTACAATAAAAGGGATAAATCTTAAATTTATCCCTTTATTATTTTATCGTTACTATTATATAATTTAAAGTTGAAAGATTTTGCGAAATT
>CALYPL010000024.1 GCA_945273835.1 uncultured Dysgonomonas sp.
GGCGATTCGGGTAAACCAATGAACACAGGCTTATATTCGTGTGTTTCGGTTATTTTAATATCGTCTCTCTGATAGAGCAGTGCGACATTAATGCCGCGCGGATCGTCAGACCTGGTTATAATATAATTGTATTTGTGTTTGCGAAGTTTGGAACGTTTGGTCAGATCAAACAGAATAGATTCATTTTCTATTTCGCATAGTCCGATCAGTGCCGGAGGATAACCGCTATTAATTGAGTCTATGACTTGGCTTATGGCATTTAACTTTTTCCAATACCGATATTGATTCCATCGTAAATTTCCATCCGGCAAGAAGTCATCATCATTTTTTTGTGGATTATTTATCGTATCAAACAGGTTTTCTACATTATAGAACATGACTCTGAAATTGCTTTGAGCAATGACCGAATTGATTGACAGAGCCGCAAATAAAATGATTGCGAATATTTTAATCCGGATTCCACTCATAACAACCTATATCGGGATTAGAGTCTAAATTACGGGTGTTTCCATCTAAGTCGTAGGGATAAGGCAATGAGAGTTGTCTGTCGGCTCTATTGATAGCCGGTGATTTTTCGCGCAGACGGAAGTTATATTCATATCTGCCTTTATAGTTAATATCTAAAAAAGCGGGGTCTGATCCCCAGATAGTATTGCTGAAATGATAATCTTCTTTTTGCGGGGATGCGATCAGGCAATTTGCAAAACGATATTCAGACTGAAAATTCTGTTTAAAATTGAGCGATAATTCGTCTTTAAACGAACCATAGATAAGTGAATTTAATATGTCGCATTTATTTAAAGGAAAATCTTTTCCACCATCCGAATTTTTTAATTCAAGGGCTTTTGACTGCCTGCTTTTCCATATAAAATAATTCGCTATCGTGCAATGAGTGAATATATAAGTTCCCCCTGTCAGGCTTACGGTGGCATTGCCCGTGTTTGCGAAAAGACAGTTTGCAGCTTCAATGTTGCTGTTGAAAGCACGTAATCCGTAACCGTATGAATTTTGGATTATTGTATTTACTAAGACTGCTTTATCAGTTTTTGGATCAGCAGGCTCGAATAGTACACCGTCCATCGTGTTTTTTATTACCACATTCTCCAAACGGTTCCCATAACTTTCTCCACTAAAAACGATGCCGTACCAACGTCCCGGAACATTGTCGTAAGGAATGTCTCCGTCAATATTATCGAAGCGATCGCCCCGAAACATAATCCTTTCCGAAGGAGAGCCTATTGCTTCAATACTTCCGTAGATATGTATTCGGGCGTTATGATGAAAATAGAAAGCTGTACCCTTTTCTATTCTGAGCCTGGCGTTTTTGTCGACAATCAGAGAATCGTAAATCAAGAATGGTTTTGCAGATGTCAACGTGGTATCTGTTGAAATGCGTTTGCCCTTCCAAATATGTATATCTTGTCCGATGGCTTCTAAATGCACATATTGTGTATTGCCATTGGTGATGAACCGAATGGAGTCTCTAATAATAGGCGGGCAATCTTTTTTAGCTGTAATATCAACAAAAACAAAGACACTATCGTGCTTTAAAACGTCAATGTTCGCAAACTTTATTCCGTTTTCATTGTCGACCCGAATGCGGAAACCACTTTCAGCAGGGTTCATTAATTCAACGGAGGATATTGTAAGCGATTTGTTGTTTGTATTGCGGATAATAAAAGTCTTGGTTGCGGTTTCGACTGTGGATAATGCCTTTTCAAATCTCACGGTATCCGTTGAAAATGAAATTTTCAATGATGTATCGGATGAGAAATTATCGCTCTCTGTGCATGCCGCAAAACTGACTAAAGCCACAAAAAGTGACAAAAGTAACAAAAAACAATACTTTTTATTCACTCGGTAAACGTTACTTAATTGCAAACTCCGCCAATGGAGCAAGAATGTCCGCTGATGATATCGTTATCATCGTTGTCCGTTTTTCCCGATTTCCATTCAGCATAAGCCTTGTTCAGAACTTCCAAATAATCACTTTCGGGGATAGAACCCTGAATAATATGCTTATTGTTGATGCGATAAAAAGGAATATATTCAAGATTCAGCACATTGTCGCTATATTCGATATCTTTTTCCTTTTCAGCCAAAAACTCTTTCCCTTTAAGCATGGCGGCTATTTCTTTCTCTTCAAGTCCTATTTGTTTACCCAATAAAAGCAATGTGTCCTTATCGCTGACATCAAGTCCGCTTACAAAATAAGCATCAAAAAGCACTTCTTCGGCTTCGGTGGCTTTGCCGTATTTTTTTGCCAGCTTAATTAACCGCAGTGCATCGGAGGTGTTGGCTACCACCACTTTGTCGAGATGATAACTTAAATCGGCCTCTTTAGCAAGTTCCGTCAGTTCCATGCAGAATGCGTTTGCTTGTTCAAGAGACATGCCATGGCTTTGTGAAAAATATTGCGCAAACGATTCTTTCAACGCATGTTTCGGTAGGTCAGGATTCAGTTCGTAGCTGTGCCAGACCAATTCTATTTCGTCTCGGTGTGAAAATAGACCTAAAGCCTTATCCATTTTACGTTTGCCGATATAGCAATACGGACAGGCAATGTCAGACCAGATTTCAATTTTCATTCGTTCCATAGTCTAAATTTTATATACTTCAGCCGTGTTTATTTACCCTTACTTGATTTATACAAAAATAAACTATTTAATCGTTCAGTTAAAGATAATTTAAAATAAATATTTTAAAGAACAGGATTTCTTATGTCGAAATCACTACAATTAGTGATTGTGAAGTTTATCGGATATAAATACTTTTGTACCCAACTAAAAAATATCTGAAAAAGATGCCAATATTAAAGTACAGGAAACATATCTTAGTACTCATTCATTGTTTATTGTCCGTGTGTAGCATCTATGCCAATATTGATAATATCCCTAACGATATAGATTCGATAGCGATGTCATATACTATGACGGATGTTGTGATACAATCCTTCAAACAGAATGACGATTTGTCGGCACAACCTCTTTCGGCGACCGAAATTTCAGGGCAACAAATCAAAGACCGAAACATAACAAGCATGAAAGATATTTCGGCTTTTGTTCCCAATCTGTTTCTGCCTGATTATGGATCGAAAATGACTTCGCCGGTCTATATCAGAGGTATAGGCTCACGCACCAATACTCCTTCAATTGGTCTGTATGTTGACGGAGTTCCTTATTTCGACCGTTCGGCTTTCGATTTCAATATGAATGACGTGGATCGTATCGAAGTATTAAGAGGACCGCAGGGAACGCTATACGGACGAAATACGATGGGGGGAATAATTAATGTTTATTCTAAATCACCCTTTAAATATAAAGAAACAAACATAAACCTGTCGGCGGCAAGTTACGATAATTACGAAGTGGGTGCTTCCCATTACGGAAACATTAAAGACAAATTCGGATACTCGGTTTCGGGTAATTACATGACTTCCGGAGGCTATTTCAAGAATATTACTACCGGAAAAAGAGCCGATCCGATGGATGCGGTAGCATCACGGTTGAGGCTGAATTATAAGTTTTCACCACAGCTTCGCGTAAATCTTACATCAGCCTACGAATATTCCGATCAGGATGGTTATCCTTATGCTTTGTACAATAAAGATAAAAACAGAATAGATAAAATTGATTACAATGCACCGAGCTTTTACAGGCGCAATATGTCTACAACAGGGCTTGGCGTGCAATATCTGACTAACAATTTCAAACTTTCGTCTCAATCATCGTTTCAATATTTCGATGGCAAACAGGGACTTGATCAGGATTTTTCGCCCAAAGATACTTATTACGTCAATTATCTTGAACGTCAGCAAATGTACTCGCAAGAATTCAATATCAAATCGGTTGGGCGAAAACGCTATGAGTGGCAGTTCGGGATTTTCGGATTTCATCAGAGTTACTACTATCAGAGCGATGTGGAAACCCGTGACCCGAATATTGCAATGAAAACTTATAAATATAAAATACAAGACGTTAAAAATCCGTCTATGGGTGCGGCAGCATATCATCAATCCACTGTAAACGATGTGTTTTTGCATGGCTTGGCTTTGTCGTTAGGCGTTCGTTACGACTGGGAAAAGACTAAAGCCAGTACCATTGCTCGTGAAATCAAAACTGATGGAGTTGAAAATATTAACAGACCGAAAGGGAATGATCACTTTTCTCAGTTTACCCCTAAATTCTCGTTGCAATATACCTTCGCAGGAAATAAAATAGTTTATGCCAGCGCAACAAGAGGATATAAGTCGGGAGGGTTCAACCCATCCGCTCAGCAGAGTGAAGATTTTTCATATAAACCCGAACACAGTTGGAGTTACGAAGTAGGAGCAAAAGCCGGATGCCTGAACAATCTTATATATACCGATATAAGCCTGTTTTATATCAATTGGGACGATCAGCAAATATCACAGACACAGCCCGACGGCAAAGGATATATCCTGCGGAATGCCGGAAAATCGGAAAGTAAGGGAGCTGAAATAACAATGCACGTCAATCCTCTCAATAACCTTAGCTTACACATCAATTACGGATTTACCGATGCCAAGTTTAAGCGTTACGAAAAAGATGCTTCAACCAACTATAAAGGCAAATATCTGCCGATGGTTCCTAAACACACCTTATCTTTATCAGGCGATTACAGTCTGTATTTCAAGGAAAGCAATTTACTTGACAAAATAACCTTTAATGCCCAATACAAAGGTCTTGGACGCTTATACTGGAAAGAAGACAACGATGCCAGCCAGTCCTTTTATGGTTTATTAGACGGACGTATATCATTTGTCAGAAAACAAGTCTCATTAGATTTCTGGATGAAAAATATAACCAACCAAAAATATATATCGTATTATTTTGTTACAAGCAAAGCCTATGCTCAAGAAGGTAAACCTCTTGCCTGTGGCGTAAATCTGAATGTTACATTCTGAACCGATGAATAGGCAATTGCAAAAAGGAGGACAGTTATTTGCATTTTTCAATCTGTATATCATGCAGAAAATACCGATGGCGTTTTTCTCAACTGTCATCCCGGTTATTATGCGTCAGCATAACTTTTCGCTTGAGGTAATCGGCATGCTTCAATTTTTGAAACTACCATGGATTCTGAAATTTCTCTGGTCTCCGTCAATCGACAGGTCATGCAAAAAAGTTTCGGATTACAAATGCTGGATTTTCACTTCGGAAATTATCTATGCCCTGATCATTTTCTCCATCGCTTTTCTCGATCTGAAAGTTACACCTTTTTTAGTAATCGGACTGATAATCATGGCATTCGTCGCTTCGGCAACGCAGGATATAGCTACCGACGCCTTAGCGGTTATTTCATTCAGTAACAAAGATAAAAGCCTTGTAAACAGTATGCAGTCAATCGGTGGATTTGCCGGTGCAATGATTGGAGGAGGAGGTCTTTTGCTAATCTATAATAAAATGGGATGGCACAATCTGCTGCCTTTTCTCGCCCTTTTCGTGTTGCTGGCAATAGTCCCGCTTTTCTTTTTCAAAGGCGGAACAACAGCCGATCAGAACCTTTTGGCAAAGCATAGCATGGCTAAACCCAGCTTGAATGATTTGTCGGGATTTTTCAAACAGCGAGGTATCTGGAAGCAAATCGTTTTCCTATTTATATATTATGCAGGCTTAATCGGTACACTCTCGATGTTCAAGCCGATGTTGGTCGATTTAGGATACAGCATAAAACAAATTGGAGTCATGTCGGGAGTAATCGGTACATCAATAGGCTGTCTTGGTTCTTTAAGCGGAGGTTTTATCGTGCGTAAGATCGGACGCTTCAAATCACGCATCTTGTTTGCTTTCTTTGTACTACTGTCGGCGGTATATTTTGTTTTGCTTTTAACCTGTATGCCCATCAATATTGCCACCCTGCATTTAGGAATATCATTGTTGTGGTTCAGTTACGGTTCGGCAACAATAGTGGTCTATACCACCGCTATGGACTGTGTCCGTAAAGGATATGAAGGAACCGATTTCACTATTCAGACCGTAATTACCCATCTCAGCGGTATGCTGATGGCAGTGGGGGCGGGTAAACTTGCGGGCATTTACAGCTATAAAATTTTATTTTACGTAGAAATGTTTATCGCGTTAGCCTCGTTTATATATATATTGATTATTTTTAAAAACGTAAAAAATCAATAAATATATATTCGGACTGATCTATGAAAAGAAATCGCATACTTTGGGCTGACGATGAGATCGAGATGCTTAAACCTCATATACTTTTTCTTCAGGAAAAGGGATATGAGATAACCTCGGTTAACAGTGGTCCGGATGCGTTGGATTACTTCAGGAGCGAAGTGTTTGACCTTATATTTCTGGACGAGAATATGCCCGGACTGACAGGCATAGAGACGTTGACACGTATGAAGGAAATCAATCCTTCGGTTCCCGTCATTATGATAACCAAGAGTGAAGACGAGGGTATAATGACGCAGGCGATAGGTAAAAAAATAGCTGATTACCTGATCAAGCCAGTCAATCCGAATCAGATACTGTTGTCAATTAAGAAAAATCTGCATAAAGACGATATAGTGTCGGAAATGACACTTGACAATTATCGGGAAGAATACACTAAAATAAATGAGCTTATAAGTAAGGCGAACGATGCTGTTAGTTGGTGTGCGATATACAAAAGGCTTGTGTACTGGGATCTCGAACTTACTGCCACGCAAAGTCCCTTGATCGATTTATTAAACACCCAGAAACAAGAAGCTAATAATGTTTTCAGCCGTTTTATTCGTGTAAATTACGAATCGTGGATTGGCGGAAAAGATGACAGACCATTGTTAAGCCCTGACGTATTCGGCGATAAAGTTCTGCCGATGCTCGATAAAAATGATAAAGTCTTTTTTGTGCTTATAGATAATTTCAGGCTCGATCATTGGTATTATATAAAAGACTTGTTGAGTGCGGATTTCAGGTTTACAGAAGATGTTTATTACAGCATTTTGCCAACAGCAACCCAGTATGCCCGCAATGCTTTATTCGCAGGAATGATGCCCGACAAGATTGCTGAAAATTATCCGAACCTGTGGGTTGAAGAAGATCAGGACGGCAGTAAGAATAGGTATGAGCAAGAGTTACTTGAAAGACAGCTTGAGCGATCGGGTAGGCAGGTTTCATTCACCTATAATAAAATTCTAACGTCAGTTTCGGGCGATAAATTTGTGCATAATCTCGCCTCATTATCCGGAAAACAATTGAATGTCGTGGTGCTTAACTTTGTTGATATGCTGTCACATGCCCGCACCGATTCGGCTATGATACGTGAACTGGCTTCGGACGAAGCGGCCTATCGGTCGGTAATACGTTCGTGGTTTACCCATTCTCCGACCATCGAGATGATGAAGAAAGCATCAGCTATGGGGTATAAAATAATTCTGACAACAGATCACGGAACGGTAAGGGTAAAGAATCCATTGAAGATAATCAGCGATAAAAGCATCAACGATAATGTGAGATACAAAACCGGAAAAAATATCGGATACGACCGTAAGCAGGTTTACGATGTCCTTAATCCACAAAAAGCCGGTCTTCCATGCCCTAATATCAGTACAAAATATATCTTTGCAAATGGTAATGATTATTTTGTCTATCCGAATAATTATAACCAGTTTGTCTCGCTCTATACAAACAGCTTCCAACACGGAGGCATTTCGATGGAAGAGATGATAGTTCCTTTAATAACAATTTTGCCAAAATAGAAAAAGATGGATTTAAAGATAGAATCGCTTGATAAGATTAATGAAACAGCCGTAGAATTTATCCGTGCCATGGGAGACAACACCGTGTTCGCTTTTGTGGGCGGAATGGGTGCAGGTAAAACTACATTCATCAAAGCTATCTGCGAAAATCTGGGGGTAGAAGATGTTATAAACAGTCCTACTTTTTCCATCGTGAACGAATATCGCTCTGAAAGTGGCGAACTGATTTATCATTTCGATTTTTATCGTATAAATAAAATTGAAGAAGTGTATGATTTCGGTTACGAAGACTATTTTTACAGCGGCAGTCTGTGTTTTATAGAATGGCCGGAATTGATTGAGCCGATATTGCCTAAAGATACGGTGACAGTTCATATAACCGTAAATGATGACGGCAGCCGAAGCGTGAAGATTCAGGATTAAGCAAATTTAGAATAAATTGATATGGAAGAGCAAGAAAAAGATCGTTTCTCGACACGAATTATTAATTGTCGTTACAACAAAGCAGATGCACATGGAGCCATTTCCATGCCAATTTACCGAAATGCGGCTTTTGAATTTCCCCATTCCGAAGCCATTGCGGCCGCATTCCAGTACAAAGAAGAGATTTATTCACATACCTATTCACGCATCACGAATCCTACGGTTGAGAATCTGGAGCAAAAAATAAAAGCAGCTTCAGGAGCTGATAATGTCATGTCCGTGGCATCAGGCATGGCTGCCATTTCAAATACATTTATCGCTCTGGCTCATGCCGGAGGAAATATAGTCACATCACCCCATCTGTTCGGAAACACGTTCTCGTTCTTTAAATTCACATTAGCCGCATTTGGCGTAGAAACACGTTTTGTCAATACCGATAATATCGAAGAAATAGCTTCGGCGATTGACGAAAACACCTGTGCTTTCTTTTGTGAGCTAATAACCAATCCGCATATGGAAATTGCCGATCTGACGGAAATCTCCAAATTGCTTCGTCAAAGGCATGTGCCGATGATTGTAGATACAACTATCGTACCGTGGTGTGCTTTTGATGCAAAAAAAGCAGGAGTAAACATTGAGATAGTTTCCACAACCAAATATGTTTCGGGCGGAGCCACCAGTTTAGGCGGAGCCGTGCTGGATTATGGTACATTCGATTGGAAATACAATAAAAAGCTGAGTGAATCTCCATACACCGATACAATGTCGCAATTTTCTTTCAAGATGAAACGAGAGATCATGCGTAACCTTGGAGCATGTATAGATCCCGATAGCGCATCCATGCAGTCATTAGGAATGGAGTCGCTTGAATTGCGCTTTAACAGAGCTTCGCAATCAGCTTATGAGCTGGCTCGATACCTTGAGAAACAAGATCGGGTTATAAAAGTTAATTACACAAAATTGGAGACATCACCCTATAAAAGAATTTCGGATAAGCTGTTCAACGGTAATCCGGGAGCTATGCTCACTTTTAGTCTCGAATCGAAAGAGGCTTGTTTTAAGC
Organism: uncultured Dysgonomonas sp.; assembly: GCA_945273835.1. Classification (GTDB taxonomy): domain Bacteria; phylum Bacteroidota; class Bacteroidia; order Bacteroidales; family Dysgonomonadaceae; genus Dysgonomonas. The sequence goes on from CALYPL010000024.1 coordinate 9,207, forward strand.
TGATGAACAAATTGAGGGTAATACGCAGGGCAACAAACTTGTTCGATAATAAAACATTGATAATACACCCGGAATCTACTATTTACGGCACATTCTCGCCCGAAATGAAGCACGTGATGGGTATCGAAGATAATCTGCTACGTCTTTCAGTCGGATTAGAAGATGTAGAAGATTTAAAGGCTGATATAGAAAAGGGGTTAATTTCTTAACCCCTATCATCTTTATTTTTTGAAATGTAAATTATAGAAATCAGAAAGTTAGATAAACTTATCACCAAAATTTAATTTCACATCCGTAACAAATTGTTTGATGCGTTGTTCCTCTTCTTTCTTGCAAATAAGCAATACATCATCCGTTTCGGCTACGATATAACCGTCCAATCCTTCAATAACCACTAATTTGTCTTTAGGAACAGCGACAATGTTTTCCGAACTGTCGAAAAACAAGCTTTTAGCACCTAACGAAGCGTTAGCATGCTCGTCCTTGTCCGATATATCATAAAGAGAACCCCAAGTTCCCAGATCAGACCAACCTAAATCTGCGGACTGAACGCATACATTTGCCGCTTTTTCCATGATACCATAATCTATGGAAATATTTGGGCAGAAAGGAAAATTCTCATCAATGAATGCTTTTTCGTTGTCTGTGCCAAAAGCAGATAAACCAGTATCTAAACGTGAGGTAATTTCAGGTAAATATTGATGGAAAGCATTTAAAATCGTCTTGACGTTCCAGATAAACATACCTGAATTCCATAAAAATTCGCCACTTTCGTAGAAAAGTTTGGCAAGCTCAAGATTCGGCTTTTCGGTAAATACCTTTACTTTGGTCATGCCGTTTACCTTTTCTTCGCTGACTTGAATATAACCGTAACCAGTTTCGGGACGGCTCGGACGTATACCAAGAGTCAATAACACTTCGTTGTCAGCCACAAAATTCAATGCTCCATTAATAATAGACGTAAACTCATCCTCTTTCAAAATCAAATGATCAGAAGGAGCCACAACAATGTTGGCATTCGGGTTTAAAGCATTGATATGATAAGAAGCATACGCAATACAAGGGGCGGTATTACGACGCATAGGTTCTAATAATATCTGATTTGAACTTAATTCGGGCAACTCTTTCATAGTTAAATCCCGATAATCCTCATTTGTAACTATAAAGATGTTTTCAACAGGAATAATTTTCTTAAATCTGTCGAAAGTCATTTGCAATAAAGTGCGTCCTGTGCCGAAAAAGTCAAGGAATTGTTTTGGTTTAGCTTCGCGGCTGAAAGGCCAGAAACGACTGCCTATTCCTCCGCTCATTATTACGCAATAATTGTTATTATTCATAAAATTTTGTGTGTCTATTTTATACAAAGATATGTTATAAGAGTATAGAATCATAATATCACAATAAAATAATTCCTACCTTAGCTAATACAATGAAAAGAGGACATGCAGATTTACCATTACATTACGGAACCGTACCCCCGTGGCTGGCTCAGCGTATGTGTTTGCTTGGCGGTGCCATTGTCGAAGCCATCGTTATTGAATACGGACGAAAAGCCCTTCTGCAACGGCTGAGTGATCCCTTTTGGTTTCAGTCACTCGGATGCGTATTAGGTATGGACTGGCATTCGTCGGGTATTACCACTTCAGTAATGAACGCCCTGAAGAAAGCCATAAACAAACGTTCGTCCGAACTGGGTGTTTTTGTATGTGGCGGTAGAGGTAAATCCTCACGTCAAACACCGGCGGAACTGCTTGAAATAGCAGCTCATACAGGTCTGAATGGCGATGAGCTGGTGAGAAACAGCAGACTTTCTGCCAAAGTAGACAATACAGCCGTGCAAGACGGATTTCAGTTATATCTTCATTCTTTTATTGTAACCCTCGATGGTGATTGGGCTGTTGTACAACAGGGTATGAATCAAAATAACCGTATGGCGCGGCGTTATCATTGGCTATCCTCTTCCATAAAGAATTTTACCGAAGAACCCCACACTTCGGTTTGCGGTAAAAATCAGGGTTTGATCTTGAATCTGACCGATAAACTGGCGAGTCCGACCAAGAGCGGAATTATGGACTTAACAAGCCATCGCCCCGATAAACTGATGAATGAAATATCCTTGATTTTGCCCGATCATCACGAAGTACATGCCGAAGATGTGAACCTGAAACGATTGGGAGCGGCTTTGATTTTGGCTCATGAAACCGAAGTCAAAGATTTTGAATCATTGCTTTTGCTCGAAGGAGTAGGACCTCGGACAATACAATCCCTCACATTGGTCAGTGAAGTAATACACGGTACAGCATCACGATTTTCCGATCCGGCTCGCTTTTCGTTTGCACACGGCGGTAAGGATGGACACCCCTTTCCTGTGCCAACACGGGTATATGACGAAACAATAGAAATCTTTGATAAAGCTATTCATCAAGCTAAATTAGGAGACAGTGATAAATCAGAAGCATTGAAAAACCTCTCAAAAATATCACAGGAAATAGAGCGTAATTATACACCTAATGACTATTTTGATGATTGGATTCGCAAAGAGCGAGAGACATCATACCTCTACGGAGGCAAAACGGTCAAAGGGGATGCCAAGAAACCCGGAAAAGAAGGAACGCAACTCAAGTTATGGTAAAATGAAACAATTTATTCTCATTTTGTTCGTTAAGTAAAAACAAACAAGGACAGAATATTTTCAGTCCTGTATGTTTAGATGGATGAAATGTAGATTATCAGCATTATTAGTCATATACCTTTTAAGCCTTCCGTTTGCATACGGGCAATGGGATGCCCAATTCAGCCAATATTGGATGGTTAAGACTTATTATAACCCGTCTTTCGCAGGAGAAACCAATAATATAGAAAGCCTAATATTTCATCGCAGCCAGTGGGTCGGATTAAACAATGCACCTAAAACCTCAATGGCATTCGTTCAGATGCCGTTGGACTTTTTGGGCAAAAGGCATGGAGTGGGGGTATATCTCTATAACGACAAAGCCGGCCTGTTCTCCAATACCATGACATCAATTCAATACGCTTATAAATTCAGATTCAAAAAAGGACGAACCTTAAATATCGGACTTCAGGGGCTTTACGGAAACATAGATTTTGATGCTTCGAAAATACATTTACCCGGTACAAAATTGCCTCAGGAAAATAATGGGGAACCTTATATTCCTGATCTTCCGTCGGGAGGAGGCAGCAAGGCTTTTGATATGGGTCTTGGAGTTTCGTGGATAACGCCTGCATATTGGGCAGGATTCTCCATTACCCATCTTTGGGAACCCAAATTTGATGTCGGAGATAATTATTCGGCATATATGGGACGCACCTATTATCTGGTCGGTGGATACAATATTAAGCTTAGTAATCCGTTATTTGTAATAAAACCATCGGTGCTGATTAAATCCGATGTATCTTCCACACAGTTTGATTTGACAGGTCGTATAGAGTACGCCAGATTTCTGAGTGGAGGAATAGGATGGCGCAAGGACGATGGTTGCATATTCATGTTGGGGGCGAAAATAAGAAATTTTGAAGCAGGTTACGCTTATGATCTGACAACATCAGCTTTGTCTAAGGTCAGTAATGGCAGTCACGAAGTTTTCATAAAATACAGTATCCCAATTGAACGAAAGAAGTTAAGAGGTGCACAAAAGAGTATCCGTTTGCTTTAAGCATAATAGGTCAAGGATGTAACAATCTGAAAGATTATAAAAGTTTATGAAATATTTGTTTTTTACCATAATGATATTGGTTTTAGTGTTAAGCTCATGCGGTAAGACTTTAAAACCAAGTGGGGTAGGTGGTGAAGTTGTCGGCGAAAAAAGTTCGGCTTGGGCTGAAGCTACACCGTACGGCATGCGTCTTATCGAAAGAGGTTCGCTTGAAATGGGACCGGCTGAAAGCGATTCTTTATGGAATATTGTGGCTGACCCGAAAGGAATGTCAGTAGATAATTTCTGGATGGATGAGACAGAAGTGACCAATTCCAAATACCGTCAATTTGTAAATTGGGTGCGTGACTCGATTATCCGTGAGCGATTGGCTGATCCGGCTTATGGTGGTGACGAAACTTATAAGATAACCGAAAACGAGTATGGAGATCCTATTAAACCCTACTTAAACTGGCGTAAAGCAATTCCAACTAAAAATTTGTTGGAAGAAGAAGAAAGAGCTATCAACAGCCTGTATTACACACATCCCATCACCGGAGTAAAAATGCTCGATGTTTCGCAACTGAACTTCAAGTATGAATGGTATGATTACACCGAAGCTGCTAAGATGGAAAACCGTCTTAATCCTGCCGAAAGAAACAGAAACACGGATGTAAGTGTAAACCCGAATGAAGTTGTGATGATATCGAAAGATACGGCTTACATTGACGAAAACGGTAAAGTAATAAACGAAACTATCGTTCGTCCGCTGTCATCGCTTTACGATTTTTTACATACCCGCATCGTCAATATTTATCCCGATACCACAGTCTGGGTCAACGACTTCAATAATGCGTATAACGAACCTTATATGCGAATGTATTTTTCGCATCCCGGTTATAATGAATATCCAGTTGTGGGCGTAACATGGGAGCAGGCAACAGCCTTTTGCGTATGGCGCACACATTATTATCGGATGGGACAGAAAAGAAGTAATGATCGTCCGATCGAGGTTTTTCGTCTGCCAACGGAAGCAGAATGGGAATATGCTGCGCGAGAAGGAAAAACAGCGAATAAATATCCTTGGGATGGCGATGGAACACAAAATGAAAAAGGTTGTTTTATGGCTAATTTCAAACCCGGCGAAGGTAACTATACAAGCGATGGCAGCCTAATCCCGTCAAGAGTGGCATCATACATCCCGAACCGTTTCGGTATATACGATATGGCGGGTAATGTGGCGGAATGGACATCGACGGCTTATCTCGAATCGGGATTGAAAGTGACAAGCGATATGAACCCGGAATATAGCTACAACGCTGCAAAAGAAGATCCGTATGCGATTAAGAAAAAAGTGGTAAAAGGAGGTTCATGGAAAGACGTGGGGCATAACATCAGAGGAGATATGCGCGAAGGTGAGTTTCAGAATCAACCACGTTCATATATAGGTTTCAGATGTGTAAGAACACAGATAGGATTTGCTAAAACGAAAAAATAAGTGAGATGAAAAAATATATCCGTTTGATTCTGTTATTTATGCTTATTGTTGTGGCAGCGCAAACCCATGCTCAGCAAAATGAAGCGTCATTGCGTGAGAGATTAGCTCGTAAACAACAGGATCAGCAAAATCAACAAAACCAATCTTTACCCAACCTGACTTTGCGTGCTCAGAAGAAAAACCGGAGTTTGACGCAGGATATAAGCAGTGCTACGTGGACACGTGAAATATATCGTTTTCTTGATATGACAAAAGGTAAGAATGCCGCGCTATATTATCCGATACAGCCCGTTGGGGACAAAATGAATCTGTACACATTGATTTTTAAACTGATGTCCGAAGGAAATCTGACAGGATATAAATTTCTGGATGGACGTGAAGACTTTACAGATAACAACAAAGAAGATTTCAAGGATGTGCTCGAAAAACTTGAAATACCCTACGAAAAGCAAGGTAATACTTTTAAAATTAACGAATACGATATTCCGAGCAATGAAGTACTTGGATATTACGTTAAAGAAGTGTGGTATTTCGATCAACGCCAGTCTGTTGTCGATATAAAAACAATAGCTCTCTGTCCGGTAGTTTTCAGACAGGACGATTTCGGTATAGGAGCAGAAAGATTACCTCAATTTTGGATACCTTATGAAAGTATCCGACCTTATGCTGCACGTATGCCGATTATGACTTCGGATAAAAATAACGTAATGGATAAAACCATTGACGATTTTTTTCGCTTGCACTTATTTGAAGGAGAGATATATAAAACTACAAATCTCGAAAATAAACTGTTATCTGAAAAATACCCGTCGCCCGATGCTCTGAAAGCCGCACAGGAAAACATAGAAAAAGAGCTGAGGACGTTTGACAAGGGCTTATGGGTGACAAACGATTCGGTTTATGTAAAACCAAACGAACCGAAAAAGAAAGCTAAAACTAAGACATCCAAAAAAACATCGTCAAAATCTACTTCATTCTCTGCTCGAGATAGAAGAATGTGATTATAATATCGGATTTATTAATGAGTTTTAAATCTATCAGATATTTATTTCTTACTCATTAAAAGTATATAAAATTAGCATCTTCAACGAAAAAAATAGTAACTTTAACCCCGAAATAAAATAGCAGTTTTTAAAGGGTTAAGGTGTTATAGATGAAGATACAAATCATAAACGGGCCAAATCTGAACTTATTAGGTAAGCGTGAACCGGATATCTATGGAAATACTTCTTTTGCCGGATATCTTGACCGACTACGTAAGCATTATCCCGATTGTGATTTACAGTATTTTCAGTCTAACCATGAAGGTGAGCTTATTGACAAAATACACGAAGTAGGCTTTGCGTTTGACGGAATTGTTCTGAATGCCGGAGCCTATACCCACACATCTATTGCTATCTTGGACGCTATTAAAGCAGTCACTACACCGGTTATTGAAGTACATATATCGAATGTGCATGCGCGCGAAGATTTCAGACATAAGTCTGTTATAGCACCTGCTTGTAAAGGAGCTGTTATCGGTTTAGGCTTAGCCTCATACGAAATGGCAATCCGTTATTTTTATGAACATAGTAATCCTCAAAAGTAAGATAGGACAACTTTATAGACTTTAACTTATTTATATTTATGACTAAAAAAAGGACGAAAATTGTAGCTACAATTTCAGATTTACGCTGTGATGTTGATTTTCTGACATCGTTGTATAACGAAGGAATCAACGTAGTACGTATGAACTCGGCACATATGACCGAAGAAGGTTTCCAGCAAGTTATTGAAAACACACGTGCCGTATCTAAGCACATCGGTATAATGATGGACACAAAAGGTCCTGAAATTAGAACAACTAAAACTGAATCGGGAGATAAAATAATAGTTAAAACCGGCGATAAACTGAAAGTTATAGGTGACATTAACGTATTGTCAACACCTGAACAAGTTTCAGTTTCATATCCAAGCATCGTAAAAGATGTTCCCGTTGGTAAAATATTGTTGATTGACGACGGTGAAACAGCTCTTAAAGTTGTAGATAAAACAAACGATTACCTTCTTTGCGAAGTACAGAACAATGGAACAATAGGTAGCCGTAAGAGTGTAAACATCCCGGGAGTTTCAATCAACTTGCCTTCAATAACAGAAAAAGACAAGAAATGTATTGAAATAGCTATCCGTCTTAAAGCCGATTTTATAGCTCACTCATTCGTTCGTAGCAAAGAAGATGTACTTGCAGTACAAGAAATCCTTGATGCACATAACAGTGATATAAAAATCATCGCTAAGATCGAAAACCAAGAAGGAGTAGATAATATCGACGAAATCTATCAAACAGCATACGGAGTAATGGTTGCTCGTGGAGACTTAGGTATCGAAGTACCACAAGAAAACATACCGGGTATCCAACGTCTGTTGATCCGTAAAGCTATCCAATACAAAAAGCCGGTTATAGTTGCCACACAGATGTTGCATACTATGATTGAAAACCCACGTCCTACACGTGCAGAGGTAGCAGATATCGCTAACGCAGTATTCTACGGAACTGACGCTGTGATGTTGAGTGGTGAAACAGCTTATGGAAAATATCCGGTTGAAGCAGTACGTACAATGGCTCAGGTAGCAGCCGCAGCAGAAGAATCAATGTTGTTGGAAAATGCAATTCCTGTACCTTTCACTGACGAAGAATATGACCGTACATCATTCCTTGCTAAACAAGCCGTTAAATCAGCAAGCCGCTTAGGTGTTAAAGCTATTATTACAGATAGTGTAACAGGTCGCACAGCTCGTACTTTAGCAGCATTCCGCAGTAAGAGCCCTGTATACGCATTCTGTTATAGTGAAGAAGTAGCACGTCAATTATCAGTTTGCTACGGAGTAGATGCAGTATATCAGCCATCAACAGGTATGACTACCAACAAACACAAAGAATATTTCCTTAAAGCATTAGTATCACTTACCGATGATAAGAAAATAAGCAAAGAAGACCTTGTAGCTTATCTTTCAGGTTCATTTGCAGAAGGTAATGGCGGAACATCTTTCTTGGAAATCGAAAAAGCAGGTAATGTTATCGATGCAGGTTCAAACTACTTTGTACCAGTTGAATAAGCGATAATACATTTAAATATTTAAAGAGATAATAGTTTCATCTGTTATCTCTTTTTTTATTATTTTTTGTAAATTTGAAAATGGACGGCGGTATCGTCTAGTGGTTAGGACGCAACCCTCTCACGGTTGAAACTCCGGTTCGATTCCGGATTCCGCTACTTTATAGTACCAGCTTACATATTAAAATATCGTGGAGATAATAACATTAGGATATTATCTCTTTTCTTTTAGAAAATAAAGGTAGGGTAGTCATAAAACTTGCATGTACACAGAAGGAAAGGATCAGTACTTTTAGATACAACAAATTTACATTCAATAGTTGATAGTACATTTTAAGCAATTAATAATTATAATGACAATAGAGAAGAACAAAGATCTGGACGAATATATTCTAAATCATATTGATGAAGAAAGTGAATTGTTAAAACAACTCGATCGGGACGCACATGTTAATTTACTTCGTCCCCGTATGATATCAGGACATTTACAAGGACGCTTATTAAAAATGCTCTGCCGTTTGTTACAACCCCGCTACATATTAGAACTTGGGACATACACGGCTTACGCAACATTATGTCTGGCAGAAGGCGCACCCGAAGATGCCGAAATTCATACGGTTGAGGTTAATGATGAACTTGAAGATTTTATAATGAAGTACCTGCATCAGACTCAGTTGAAAGATAAGATACATTTACATATTGGCGATGCGATGGAAATTGTGCCGGCAATAGATTGTACATTTGATTTGGTATATATCGATGCCAATAAAAGAGTATATGTAGAATATTACAACATGATTTTCGACAAAGTCAGGAGCGGAGGACTTATAATAGCCGATAACACTTTATGGGACGGACATGTATTAGAAAATCCTAAATCGGGCGACAAACAAACCATCGGTATACAAAAATTCAACGACATGGTAGCCGGTGACAATCGGGTAGAAAAGGTTATAATACCTTTGCGCGATGGTCTTACATTAATTTGGAAGAAATAATAACCAATACTTAATTTTTTCGGGTTAATCGCTTAATCCTATTTTTTTAGTATTAAATTGAGGTTATAAATTCTTATTAAATAAAATATTACCTTTGTGCAAATAATAAGAATTCAGTGAATGGAAACTACCAGACAACAAAAAATAAACAGGCTGATACAAAAGGAGCTTGGCGAGATTTTTTTACTCGAAACCAAACAGATGAGAGGCGTATTAGTATCAGTGAGCATAGTTCGTATAAGCCCTGATTTAGGAAATGCTAAAATCTATCTAAGTATTTTTCCGTCAGACAAAGCGAAAGAATTACTTGAGAATATTCAGAATAACGCCAAATCAATACGTTTCGATTTAGGACAACGTTTAGGTAAGCAACTGCGAATTATTCCCGAGCTGACATTCTACCTCGATGATTCGCTTGACTATATTGACAATATTGATCGTTTGCTTAACAAAGATAAATAAGAGCCGGATTGAACCTTTCGTATTTCATAGCTAAGCGTTATCTCTTTTCCAAAAAGTCGCATAATGCGATTAATGTAATATCTGCTGTATCCGTTTGCGGTATAGCAGTTGCTACAATGGCATTAGTCTGTGCATTATCAGTATTTAATGGATTTTCCGGCATAGCCGATAAATCGTTCAGTGCCTTTGATCCTGAATTGCAGATTACCGCAAATGTTGGAAAAGTTTTTGATCCATCAGGAGAAGCATTCGATAAAGTAAGATCATTACCATCGGTAGATTTTATATCTGAATCGCTTCAGGAAAATGCGTTATTGAAGTTTGAAGATCGTCAGGAACCTGTCATGCTAAAAGGTGTTTCGCCAGAGTTTGTTAAACTGGCAAATATGAAAAGCCTTATAATAGACGGTGATTTTGCTTTACGAGACGGTGATGTTGATTTTTGTATGATCGGCGCAGGACTGGCTTCGCAACTCGGTGTCAGAGCTAATTTCATATCGCCCCTCGAAATATATATACCTAAAAGGAACGAGCGGGTAAATACTTTTAATCCTACATCAGCTTTTACATCAACCGATACTTATGCCGCAGGTGTATTTGCGTTGAATCAGGTTAAATATGATAATAATCTGTTGATTATTTCGATTGATCTGATGCGTGAATTGTTGCGTTATGATAAAGAAGTATCCTCATTGGATATAAAAGTTAAAGACGGATATTCTATTGATCATGTGCAGAAAGAAATAAAAAAGTTGATAGGAAAAGATTATGCGGTAAAAAATCGCTTTGAGCAACAGGCGGATATCTTTAAAGTTGTCAATGTTGAGAAGTGGTTTACATTCTTTATCCTTATTGTCATCCTGATGGTGGCAGCCTTTAATGTGGTAAGTTCCCTTTCGATGCTTATTCTTGATAAACAGCAGGACATCACGTCATTGAAAAACTTAGGCGCAAGTAATAAATTGATCACCCGGATATTTTTTATCGAAGGCTATTTCATTTCCTTTTTCGGGTCAATGTTTGGTCTTGTATTAGGATTAATATTGTGTCTTGTTCAGCAGATTTTCGGTCTTTGGAAATTGAATGCTGTTTCGGGTACTTTTGTTATTGACGCATATCCTGTTGTGGTTCAACCTTTAGATATACTTGCCATTTTTATTGTCGTTAATATAATTGGTTTTCTCACCGTTATTTATCCGGTCAATAACCTCAAGCATAAATTATAAAGTCGTTAGATTATAAAATAAGAAGAGGTACCCTTTTGGATACCTCTTACTTTTTATATAGATGAACTATATATTATTTTACCTTGTTTACGATGGCTTTGAATGCTTCAGGATGGTTCATCGCTAAGTCGGCAAGAACTTTACGATTGATTTCAATTCCATTCTTATGTAAAGCACCCATAAGGCGTGAGTAAGACATTCCTTCTTGACGTGCAGCAGCATTGATACGTTGAATCCATAAAGCACGGAAATTACGTTTTTTGTTGCGACGGTCACGGAAAGCATAAGTCAAACCTTTTTCCCATGTGTTTTTGGCTACTGTCCATACATTTTTACGGGCTCCGTAGTAACCTCTTGTAAGTTTCAGAATTTTTTTTCTGCGGTTGCGAGACGCAACGTGATTGACTGATCTTGGCATAATTTTACGATGTTTTGAATGTTAGCGGTTTCGACAATCCGAAACTCTTTTGTGCGTACATTCGGTTAATAAATCTTTTTTGAAAAATACTTTTTCTAAAAACGTTGGTTATTTTAAACCGAGTAATTGCTTAACTGCTTTTTCGTCAACTTTGCTGACAGTTGTTGCATGTGTAAGATTACGTTTACGCTTTTTAGTTTTCTTAGTCAAAATGTGACTTTTGAAAGCATGTTTCATCTTGATTTTTCCTGATCCGGTAAGGGCGAACCTCTTTTTAGCACCGGAATTAGTCTTCATTTTTGGCATCTTGTAAATTAATTAAATATTAGTTCTCTATTTTAAAAAGTACGTTCTGTTTGTACTGTTTTATGCTTATTCTTCTCCGCTATCGTGTTTAGGTTCGGCTGCGGGTTTGGATTTCTCTTTAGGCTGTTGTTCTTTCGGTTTAGCAGCTGCTTTAGGCGCTGCTTTTTTAGGCGAAAGCATCATTATCATCTTCTTTCCTTCAAGGGCAGGCAGCTGATCGACTTTTGCATAATCTTCCAGTTCAGTGGCAAAACGGAGCAATAAAACTTCTCCCTGCTCTTTGAATAGGATTGAACGACCTTTGAAGAAAACGTATGCTTTAACTTTTGAGCCTTCTTCCAAGAAATTCTTGGCATGTTTTAGCTTGAAGTTAAAATCATGATCATCGGTCTGAGGTCCGAAACGAATTTCTTTGACAACAACTTTGACTGAATTAGCTTTAGCTTCTTTTTGCTTTTTCTTTTGCTGATAAAGAAACTTTTGATAATCCATTATTTTGCAAACAGGAGGATCGGCTGTCGGTGATATTTCAACCAGATCAAGTTCCAGATTATCAGCCATCCTTAAGGCTTCCGATATAGAATAAATGCCTTGTTCCACATTGTCGCCAACCAATCGTACCTTCGGGGTGCGAATCTTTTCGTTAATCCTGTGTAATTCCTCTTTACGGTTATTGATGCGGTTATCTCTCATTCAGTAATGTTTAGTCTCTTTGTCTATTATCCTTTTAGTTGTTAATTATCAGCTTTTAACGGTTCGTTTTCCCACGAATTCATCATCCGTTCAGCTTCATCGTTCAATTGAATGGCAAAGTTAGTAAATTTCATCGAACCTTTATCACCTTCGCCCTGTTTTCTTACCGAAACTTCTTCACTTTCTGCTTCTTTCTCTCCAACGATGAGCAAATAAGGGATGCGTTTTAACTCGTTGTCACGAATTTTACGACCTATTTTCTCGTTACGGTCATCTACCTGAACTCGTATGTCCTGCTGTTTTAGGTAACTTGCCACACGATGAGCGTAATCATTGAATTTCTCGCTTATAGGCAATATAACAGCCTGATCGGGAGTGAGCCAAAGCGGGAATTTTCCGGCAGTATGTTCAATCAGCACAGCTATAAATCGTTCCATTGAGCCGAAAGGCGCTCTGTGTATCATAACCGGGCGATGCTTTTGGTTGTCAGCACCCGTGTATTCCAAATCGAAACGTTCAGGGAGGTTGTAATCCACCTGAATAGTTCCAAGTTGCCAACGTCTGCCAATAGCATCCTTAACCATGAAATCGAGTTTTGGGCCATAGAAAGCGGCTTCTCCTAATTCTATTTTAGCTTGAAGTCCTTTTTCCTGACAGGCTTCAATAATAGCACGTTCGGCTTTTTCCCAGTTTTCTTCGCTACCTATGTATTTTTCCTTGTCATTCGGGTCTCGCAACGATATCTGAGCCTCGAAATTCTCAAAATTGAGTGCTTTGAAAATAATGAATATTATATCCATAACTTTCAAAAACTCGCCTTTAAGCTGTTCGGGTGTACAAAATATATGCGCGTCATCTTGGGTAAAACCGCGTACACGTGTCAAACCGTGAAGTTCGCCGCTTTGTTCGTAACGATATACTGTTCCGAATTCAGCCAATCTCAGTGGAAGATCTTTATATGAGCGCGGTATGATTTTATATATTTCGCAATGATGCGGGCAATTCATCGGTTTAAGCAAAAATTCTTCACCCTCTTCAGGTGTATGAATTGGCTGGAACGAGTCTTTGCCGTATTTGGCGTAATGCCCTGAAGTGACATATAGTAATTTGCTTCCGATATGCGGAGTCATTACCTGATCGTATTCAAAACGTTTCTGAATTTTCTTCAAAAAGTCTTCGAGACGTAAACGCAATTGTGTACCACGTGGCAACCATAGAGGCAAACCTTTGCCGACATTTTCGGAGAAAGCGAATAATTCAAGCTCTTTTCCGATTTTACGGTGATCTCGTTTTTTAGCTTCTTCCAATAAAATGAGATATTCATCCAACATTTTTTTCTTCGGAAACGTGATACCGTAAAGACGTGTTAGCTGTTTACGCTTTTCATCGCCACGCCAATAAGCTCCTGCGGCACTTAAAATTTTAATTGCCTTGATATATGATGTGTTCGGCAAGTGAGGTCCACGACACAAATCGGTGAAAACTCCTTGTGTATACGTGGTTATAGTTCCGTCTTCAAGATCGTTAATCAATTCGACTTTGTAATTCTCATTCCGTTTGCCAAACATTTCAATGGCATCTTGCTTTGATATGCTTTGCCTTTTTATTTCTTCTTTATTGGCTACCAGCTCTGCCATCTTGGCTTCGATTTTAGGAAAATCGGCATCCTTTACGGGCGTGTCACCAAAATCAATATCGTAATAAAATCCGTTCTCTATTGCCGGACCTATACCGAATTTAGCATGCGGATATAGTATCTGAATGGCTTCTGCCATGAGGTGAGCCGATGAGTGCCAAAATGCGTGTTTTCCGTCTTCGTCTTCCCATTTTAACAGCTCAATTGTGGCGTCTTCGTTAAGGGGTCTTGTTAAATCCCAGACTTTACCGTTTATTTTTGCTGCCAAAACTTCCTGAGCCAAACGTTGACTGATGCTTTCGGCTATTTGCATTGATGTGGTTCCTTTCGCATATTCGCGTACTGAACCATCGGGAAAAGTAATTTTTATCATGTTTTAATATGCTTTACGGAAACCCATACAAGCGGGAGACCTTTTCAATTTGCAAAAGTAAGAAATTTTGTTTATAGAAGCATCTTTGTTTATAAATTAAGTGCCAATCTTTCAGTCATAAGAATTACTTCTCTAATTTATATTCAGGTGGAGAGGGTCGGTTAAATTGACTTTTGAAATAAGATACGGATTAGTTTCTTCTTTTAAACCAATCCGTACCATCTGTTTTTATATTGCTTAATATTATTTGAACAAGTATTGCCTTGATTTACCGATTGCGCCATTCGGCATTTGAATATGGAGCATTGACGCGATTGTTGGAGTTATATCCGTCATGTAAACTTCTTTGCTGGTTGACCCTTTAGGTACATTCCATCCCATCATTACAAACGGGATATGTGCATCGTCGGGAGTCCATGTTCCATGAGTTCCTCCCCTGTCTGAAGCGAAGTCGTACCATCCACTATCAAATATTAGAATAATTTCTCCGCTCAATTTATAGTTATATCCGTTTGTGATTTTCTGTTTTATAATATCCGGCAATGTTGTTTCACTCACTCTTTTAGCATCGACTGCATAACGCACGCCATCTTGCTTTTCCATAAAACTTATGCAACATTCTTTGAATTTTTGTAAGTCAATATGAGCTTCTTCAATGGCATTGTAATTGATGTGTATCTGATCGTTCATAACATCTCGGATAAGATTTTCTTTGCCATAAACGGTTGCCAGATAATTATTGAGTTTAAATTTATAATCACTTTCGTTGAAGGCTTTACCTAATATACCATGTTCGTTCATAAATTTTGCGTTAGGTGTACCGCCATGGTCAGCCGTTAAAAATACAAGATATTGTCCTTTGCCGATATTTTGATCCAGATAAGTCAATAAATCTCCGATTTGTAAATCAAGCCTTAGATAAGCGTCTTCCATCAAAATGGTGTTGATGGAATAGCGATGCCCCATTTTATCAGGCGATGAAAAACTTATTGCTAAAAAATCGGTATCGTCATGTTTTCCTAATTGTTCATTTTCAATTGCAAGTTTAGCCATATCAGCAGTAATTTCATTGCCATATGGTGTCATGGTTACCAAATAGCCGGCTCCAAGGCTTTTCATCATTTTAGAAGTCTTCATGGGAAATGACAGGGGATCATATCCTTTAAATCCTTCTTCGTATTTGCCTAATGTACTGATGTCAGGACTTTGGATGTACGTATCTAATGAATATAGCGGCTTCCAGTCCTGCTCCAGATATTTTTCAGGCATTTTTTGTTTATTATATTTTTCAACCCATTGAGGCAACTTTTCCATGTAGTAAGTACTTGTTATCCAATTGCCTGATTTGCTGTCGAACCAATATGCCGCATCGGCCGCATGTCCTGCCGGTAGAATACTGCCTCTGTCCTTTAAAGCAACACCAATGACCTTTGATCTGAAATTAGTTGCGTATTTCAATTGGTCGGTTACAGTTGTAACTTTCAGATTTTTAGGGGACATTTTTCCTGTTTTTGCATCTGATAAAAGACCTACACCGTTTACACTGTTATCTTCGGTACAATAATGTGAAACACCTGTCGATTGATCAATGAAGTCATTGCCTGTAATACTATGTAATGTAGGAACAGAACCTGTATATATTGTACTGTGACCTATCGCCGTGTAAGAGGGTATATAGTTTACCATGCAATTTTCAAATGAAAAACCATCATTTAACAATCGGCGAAATCCTTTATCAGAATATCTGTCGTAATAACGATACAAATAATCCCAACGCATTTGGTCGATAACTATACCTACAACCAGTTTAGGCCGATCTAACTTATTATTTTGTGCGAAACAAGATGATATGCACAGAAATAAAGAAGACAGGAGTATTATTCTTTTTAGATTCATATTGCAATTAATTATTGAAAAACATTACAGATTTACAAATTTATTTTTTTATCTTTAATCGTGATTAAGTTTTACTAATGATCAGAATAATTTAACTATTCATATTTGTGCCATTATATCATAAATGTTAATTTTTAAGATATAGGCTTGCAAATTGTTTTATAATATTAAAAGGCGCAAACAGAATTTGGAGAGTTAAGAAATCGGTAAAAAACGGTTGTTAGCTATTATTGTTGGTTTTATTGATACATTATGAAAAATGAATTTTAATATAAGAATACCTGATTGTAAGACGAGTCATCAATGGTTTAGGCTATTACTTTTTTAGATGTAGCAATTGTTATCAACCTTTTGTTATCGTTTAAGTTGTATTTTAGAATATTCACAGAGCAAGAAAAAAAAATTAAATGAAATCATTGATGGAAATAATATGCGTAATGTGTATATGATAAGCCTTTTTTCTAAGATTTTTATTGCGATCGAGTAATTAACGTATTAATCAATTAAATATAAATCTGCATTAAAAAACACTTATTTAACATCGAATTTTCAATTTTTTAGTATAAATATTAAATATATTAGTTATGATAAAACCTTCTAATACTACAATTGCTCTATCAATAATGTATTTATTAATATTGAGCTGTTTGATATTTTTTGCTTTTATAATAGATAATATCTTTATGAAAACAGGATTTGTTGTTCTTGCCCTGCTAATGGTATTATTTTCAGGGTTCAATACTCCTATCAGTGTAATTTCTAACAGTAAAGAAATAAAAGTCAAATACCTGATCGGTTCTACTACCTTTCAAAAGGAAAATTACGATATAATTGAAATTGATAAATCAGATTTAGGACCCACTCTACGTACTTTTGGGTCGGGAGGTTTTGGCGGATTTTGGGGCTGGTTTATATCAAGTAAGATCGGGAAATTTTATGCTTCTTATTTGAATGGGAAAAATCTTCTTCTTCTTAGAAATAAAGAAACTAATAGACAATATGTAATTGACAGACCTGATTCAAATAATTAAAATTTTGAAATTATTTACTAAGTGAAATACAG
>CALYPL010000025.1 GCA_945273835.1 uncultured Dysgonomonas sp.
GCATGTCTATAAACGCTCCGGGAATTATACCATAACAGTCGGTGCTTTTGATAAGGATAATATACAAGTTGGCGGATATCACGAATTTAAAGTCAAAGCCAGTCCTTGTGTGGTGCCTGTTAATCCCAATATACACAATATAAGATATTAGAGATTGTAGGATGTTAAAATTAATTTATTGATTATTAGTTAGATAATCTAAAATAAACAAGGGGGGATATATTTAAATATATCCCCCTTGTTTATTTGCAGAAACCAAAACCGAAGTTTAAATTTGCTTAGGTTCATATAAAACTTCATTCCTATGAAAATAAAACTATCAATAGAATATGGCACTCATTGGGGGCAATCAATCTACGTCAGCGGATCAATACCTCAGCTTGGTAATTGGGATGAAGATTGTGCTTTGTTGATGCGATACAAGTCTCCAACAATATGGGAAACAGAGTTTTATGTGGAAAATGCTGAACTAATGGAATATACATATTTCGTACGTGAAAATGAAGAAATTACAAATCGGGAATATGGCGAAACACACAAAATAATATTAACAGAAAACATAGATTATGTTATAAATGATTTGTGGAACGCTTTGCCCGAACAGAAATATCTTTATACATCAGGATTTCGCAATAGTTTATTCTTGCATCCATACACCTTGCCGGATTATAATACCGATACTATTGTTTTCAGAGTCAAATGCCCTTACGTAAAGCATGATCAAGAATTGATATTGTCCGGTTCATCATCATGTATGGGAAAATGGGATAGCGGCAGAGCCATAAAAATGATACCTATAGAATACGGCATATGGCAGATTGCTCTGAAAAGATCACAATTAGTCGATTATCAGGAATTCAAATTTGCGATAAAGCATAAAAATTCAGCGAGAGTATTACATTGGGAAGTTGGAGAAAATCGGAAACTGACGAAGGATACTGTGTCGGAAAATATGGTGCGGATAGATGCGTTGGCTTATCGTTACGGTACTATGAATTGGCGTGCTGCCGGAGTGGCAATACCGGTGTTTTCGTTACGTACGGAGAATAGTTTTGGTATAGGTGAATTTTCAGATCTGAAAAAGCTTGTCGACTGGGCTGTCATAACAGGTCAGCACATAATACAACTCCTGCCCGTCAACGATACCAACGTTACAGGTACATGGCTTGATTCTTACCCCTACAATTCAATTTCGATATTTGCTTTAAATCCCATTTACTTAGGATTAAAATCTTTTCCGTTAAAAGATCAAGAAAAACTAAATAAATATTTATCCGAGGCAAACAAACTTAATAACCTGACCAGCGTCGATTATGAAAAAGTCGCCGATTTGAAGCAAAGATATCTCAAGGACTTATTCACGGAGTCGGGCGAAGAAACATTAAGCAGTAACGATTTTATAAAATACAAGCACAGCAACGACCATTGGTTATTTCCATACGCCTGTTTCTGTTATTTGCGTGATTTAAATGATACCGCTGATTTTAGTTGTTGGAGTAAATACAAATTATACGACA
Source organism: uncultured Dysgonomonas sp. (assembly GCA_945273835.1). GTDB lineage: Bacteria > Bacteroidota > Bacteroidia > Bacteroidales > Dysgonomonadaceae > Dysgonomonas. The sequence continues at coordinate 1,518 of CALYPL010000025.1, forward strand.
CCAATACTTTAGAAGTCTTGATAGCAGAAGATAAAGTTGCTTACGAAACAGTAAGATTTTACAACTTTGTTCAATACCTTTTACACCTTCAGTTGACAGAAATAAAAGAGTATGCACATAACCGAAGCGTTATTCTCAAAGGAGATATTCCAATCGGCATAAGCCGGCAAAGTGTCGAGGCATGGACTGACCCCCATCTCTTCAACCTTGATAAACAGACAGGTGCTCCGCCGGACGATTTTTCCTTAACAGGTCAGAATTGGGGATTTCCAACATACAATTGGGATGAAATGTCAAAAGATAATTATGCTTGGTGGAAAAAGCGATTTATGAAAATGACCGATTATTTTGATGCCTATCGCATTGATCATATTCTCGGATTCTTTCGTATATGGGAAATACCAATATCGTCCGTTCAAGCACTATTAGGGTATTTTAGTCCCGCTCTGCCGCTCACTGCTGAAGAAATAATAGAGTGGGGTGTTGACTTTGATGAGATAAAAATGACAATTCCATATCTGAAACGGAACGAGATTGATGAATTATTTGGAAAGTATACGTCAGAAGTAATTGAAATATATTTACATGAAGAAAAGACAGATCAGTTTTATTTGCAACCTTTCTGTGATGACCAAAGAAAAATTGAAACGTTATTAGCAGATAAAGACGACGAAAAAAACAATTGTATACGCAATGGTCTTTATCAGATTTGCAATCAGGTTCTTTTCATCCGAGATAAGGAACAACGCGATAAATTTCATCCGCGTATTATTGCTCATCAGACCTATGCCTATATGAGGCTTGATGAAAAAAATCGGGCGGCGTATGACCAACTTTACGAAGACTTTTTTTACAACAGGCACAATAAATTCTGGCGTGAACAAGCCATGAAAAAATTGCCCGAACTTATATCTTCGACCGATATGCTGGTCTGTGGAGAAGATTTAGGCATGATTCCCGAATGCGTTCCCACAGTAATGAATGAATTGCAAATTCTTAGCCTTGAGATTGAACGGATGCCTAAACAATTTGGTGTTGAGTTTAGCAATCTGAAGACTATACCATATTACAGTGTCTGTACAACCTCTACCCATGACATGTCACCCTTACGTTCATGGTGGAGTACAGAAAAAGACGCCGTTCAGCGATATTTCAACCGGATTCTTGGTCTGGAAGGTATTGCGCCGAAAGAATGTAATTCGGATATTTGTGGTCAGATAATTAACAATAATCTCAACTCTCAGGCTATGTTGACAATCTTTCCTTTGCAGGATTGGTTGTCTCTGAGCGACGAGTTGAAAAGGAAAAATCCGGACGAAGAACGTATAAACGAACCGTCCGATATTCATCACTATTGGCGATACAGGATGCACATCACATTAGAAAAACTTTTGGAGGCTAAGGATTTTAATAATGATATCAGAGAAAGAATCTTAAGTGCTGGACGTAATTGATTGAATAAATGAAATATACAACCGTTTTAATTGATATAGACGATACATTGATAGATACTGCCGGTATCACGATAGAAACTTTGAACGAAATATATGTTGACTATAAATTATCCAATTATTTTGACTCGTTAGATAATTTTATGTCAATCTTTCAAGCCAATAATAAACTTATCTGGCAGCAATATGAACAAAATCAAATAGGCAAGGACGATTTGGTAAGACGGCGTTTTCTTGTGCCTTTCCAGGAGGTCAAAGAGTTAAGTGAGGAAGCCATTTTAAAGATGAATGATGACTATACGGAACGAATTGTGAGTAAGAAAAAATTAATCGACGGCGCTAAAGATATTTTGGATTATCTGCATGCTAAATATCAAATCTGTGCTATCTCAAATGGTTTCACCGAGATGCAATTCCGTAAGATTGAAACTGCGGGCTTTTCAACATACTTCAATAAGATCATCTTATCAGATTCGATAGGTATCAATAAGCCCCATCCCGATATATTTAAATATGCTTTACAAATGGCTGAAGTAAGTAAAGAAAAAACGATTATGATAGGAGATAATTATAATTCGGATATAGTAGGAGCATATAACAGCGGTATAGATCAGATATGGTATCAACCACAAGGCAAACAGGTCGTTAATATTGAACCTACATTTATAATTAAGAGCCTTTACGAAATTAAAGACCTGCTTTAATACCGTTATTGCTTTGTTAATATACGGATAATCAATTATATAACTGTAGTATTTCACAAGTGTTCATTAAATCTGTTAAAATAATATATAATCGCTGTATAAACAGTCTGAAAAATATGTATTTTTGCTTTAAAATCAGTTACAAATATGTTTAGAGAAATAAGGCGGCAAAATAGAATTTTGACTGATGAAAAGCGAATAAAGGAACTACTTTGCGAAAGTGAATACGGTTTTCTCGGTTTAGGTACTGACGAAGATGGATATGGCTATGGATTGCCGATTAGTTATGCCTTTGACGAAGAAGAAAATGTTCTCTATTTTCATTGTGCGCCCGAAGGAAAAAAATTAGATATGATGGCGCAAAAGAACAAATTGTCTTTCTGCGTTGTTGGAATAACAAGACCTATAGCTGAACAATTTACAACATATTATGAAAGTGTAATTGCTTTTGGACAAGCAGATATTAATCTTTCGGACGATGAAAAACGAAAAGCTTTGCGTCTGCTTGTAAAGAAATATTCACCGGGTTTTGAAAATCTGGGCGAAGAATATATGAATAAGTCGTGGCATAGAACCAAAACCTTCAAATTAAAAATAGAACATTTAACAGCTAAAGCAAAATATAAATAAATTCAGCGAGTGAATAGCAATCAATCATATTTCAACAAGGTTATTTTATTAATAATCTTATCGATTCTAACCTTTGGTTTATTAAAAGGCATATTACCTCAAAGATTGTTTCCTGATCAGAAGCCGAGCAGTGACAACATTCTAATCGATAGTTTACTACTTACAGCTTTAGATGGCAAAGACTTAAAAAACGACAGTACTAAGTTAAAAGATAGCCTTTCGGTTGTAAAACAACAAACTGATACTGTGAAATATGTGGATGATCCCACTTTAGACGGAAAAGGATATGTAAACCTATCACGCTTTTACGAAAAATTATATCAACTCGAAACAAGCAACAAAGGCAAAGCACGTATTGCTTACTTTGGAGATTCAATGAATGATGGCGACTTTATTGTGCAAGATGTACGTGTGGCACTACAAGATAGATTTGGAGGACAAGGTGTTGGATTTGTCTCAATGACATCATTATCGGCGCAATCCCGCTATTCAGTCATCCATAAATATTCATCCAATTGGACAACTCAATCATATCTCAGAATAAAAAAACCTTTTAAATCATTTGGTATAGATGGTCAGGTAACCTTTGCGGCAGATAACACGCAAACTTATTCTCTTTATTACAGGGCAAGTGGTATTAAGCATTCAGGCTCTCTGAACAATCCAACCCTGTTTTACGGTCAATCTTTAGACACACTTGCATACATTAAGGTTAAACTGAATAAAGATTCAACTCAAATTACCAAAAAACTTGATGGAGCTAACATTCTTAATGCAGTTAATCTGGCAGGAAATACTCGGTCGTTGGATATATATTTTCATAAAACAAAAGGTATACCTTTCTATGGTGTAAACTTCGATGATGGACAAGGAGTACATGTAGATAATTTTTCGATGAGAGGCAATTCAGGTTTACCCATATCAGTACTTAATACCGGTTTAATGAATGCATTTGATCGTTATCTTAATTATGACTTAATAGTTCTTGAATACGGTGCAAATATTTTGGCTGTAGGAAGTAAAAGTTATGATTGGTACGGACAAAAAATGCAGTCCGTGATTGAGCATATAAAACAATGTTTCCCTAATGCCGATATATTAATTGTTTCGACAGCTGATCGTGCAGTTAAAATAAATGGCGAATTGAAGTCCGATCCCGGTGTAAAGCTGTTGATGAACGTACAGAAAAAATTTGCTCGCAATACGGGCTCGGGTTTTATCTCTTTGTATGCTTTAATGGGTGGAGAAGGTTCAATGATAAAATGGGTTGATAATGATAAGTTAGCTAATAAAGATTATACGCACTTCAATGCGCGAGGATCTAAAAAAGTAGGAGAACTTATATATAAAGAAATTGAAAAAGGATATATCAGGTATAAAGCAGCTCATTCCTTAAATAATGTAAATGATGCGAAAGATGTTCCTAAAAATTAAATTGATTCTATTTTTTATATTGGCTCTAACAACTTGTACTTTACATGGAGAGGGGCAAAATGGCTATAATGAAAGATTCATTAATGAAAAATTGATGAATAATATTTTTAGTAAGTTAGATACCCTTTTACAGACAAAATCTGGACAAATCAATATAGTTCATATCGGAGATTCGCACATTCAAGCTGGTTTCATTTCAAATGTTGTCAGAAATACATTACAAAACGCCTTCGGCAATGCAGGTTACGGATTTAGTTTCCCTTATAATTTAGTGAAAACTAATGGTCCACGCTCAATTAAATACACATCTAATATAGTTTGGGACAGTAAGACAAATACACGTCCACTATCTGACGTTGGAATAGGGTTGGGAGGAATGTCCATCTATACATCCGATAAAAATTTTGTCATACAAATTGAATCAGACTATCACAATCGTTTCAATTCAATCAAGATATTTTATCCAACAACAAAACCTCAATTCAGGATGTCTGTAAATGCCGAACCTTTGAAAGTGACGGAAACAGCCACAAGGAATTATATAAAACATCGTGTTAGACCGGGACAAACTCTCTCTGCCATATCACGCAAATATGGAGTTTCCATTATACAAATAAAAAAATTAAATAATCTAAGAACAAACAATATAAATGCAGGAGCTGTATTACAAATACCATATAATGATGTAGAAAAATATAACAACCTGATTTCGAACAATATCCAATTTGTTAAATTAGATTATAGTAATCCATACTTCTCTACATATCAAAGTGATACCCTGTTAAATCGTGTTTCTCTTTTTGCTTCGGTCGAAAAATATGAAAGATATACATTTAATGGCTGCGTGCTTGAAAATGGTAATCCGGGTATTATATATCACTCAATTGGCGTAAATGGAGCGCATCTTAGCGATTATAATAAATATCCATTGTTCTTTAAGCAGCTATCTGCCACAGAACCCGATCTTATAATTATATCGTTGGGTACTAATGAATCATTTGGACACCTTTCGCCCGGACAATATTTGGATAAAATTCAACGTTTTATCACAAACGTCAAAGCATATGTGCAAAATGTTACGATTATTGTTACAACCCCTCCTCCCTCAATGTTCAGAGGTAATAAAGAAAACACAGTAATTGAGGCTTATAGCCAATGGCTCACAAACCAAAAAAAATATACTGTATGGGATTTGTACAATAGATTAGGCGGAAATCAGCAAATCTTGAACGGACAATTACTGCCTTTTATGGCAAAAGATAAAATTCATTATACACAACAAGCTTATGAAAATCAGGGTAATATGTTTGCTAATGATTTTCTCTATGCTTATAAAAACTACATAGCTTCTCTGAAAAAATGAATGTGATATCTAATTGGGTAAAAATATTTATCAATCCTATTAATAACTTGACAATTGATCAATTTAAATCGTGGTTTACATATGATCCGAGCCATCCGCTGTTATTCAATAGCGCTCTTTTTTTAGGCTTATTTTTAATATTCTATTGTATATATGTATTAGCTAAAGATCAGCGTCACGATCTGTTCCGTAAACTATATGTCATTGTTTTTTCTTTGTTTTTCTATTACAAAGCAGGCGGAGATTATTATGTTCTATTAGTAATTTGCGCTGTTATGACCCATTGGGTTGGAAAACGATTGTATAAATCAGAGAACCCAAATAAACGTAAAGTTTTACTCATTCTTATAGTCGTTGCCAATCTTGCAATGCTATCCTATTATAAATACACAAATTTTTTGATCGATAACTTCAACGCCATTTTCAATGGAAACTTATCATTTAAAAATATAGTGTTGCCTATTGGTATTTCATTCTTTGTATTTGAGGCAATAAGCTATGCAGTAGACTTATACCGAAAAGAAATGCAACCCGCAAAATCTACATTGGATTTCTGTTTTTACATAGCCTTTTTCCCAAAACTGGTTGCAGGTCCGATTATTCGTGCCAAAGATTTTCTGCCTCAGATGGAGAGAAAATTACACTTGACGGCTGCAGAAGCAAATAGCGCGATATTTTTAATTATGATCGGTCTTATAAAGAAAGCTGTGATTTCTGACTATATTTCCGTAAATTTTGTAGATCGGGTATTTGATTCACCGTTAACATATACTTCGTTTGAAAACCTATTGGCCGTTTATGGATACGCGTTGCAGATATATTGTGATTTTTCAGGATATTCAGACATAGCTATAGGATTAGCATTGTTGATGGGATTCACAATTCCGCCTAACTTCCTTACACCTTATAAATCACAATCCATAACTGAATTCTGGCGTAGATGGCATATATCCCTATCTTCTTGGTTACGGGATTATCTATATATATCAATGGGCGGAAATCGTAAAAGTAATATACGGACTTATTTCAATCTTTTCATGACTATGCTTATCGGCGGTCTTTGGCACGGTGCTTCATGGAAGTTTGTTGTTTGGGGAGGTTTGCATGGTCTGGTATTAGCTATCGAACGTTTCATCAATAAACAACTCGGTTGGTCAATTTCAAGTACAAACATACTGCCTCGTATAATTCGTGTTTTAATAACGTTCCATATAATTGCTTTTTGTTGGATATTTTTCCGTGCCAAAGACTTTGATTTGGCAAGCCAGCTTATCAGACATATCGGAGGTTTAGATTTTAATTTCTCTCATTGGGGAATTATCATAATGGCATACCGTAATGTGTTTATAATTATGATGCTTGGATTCATGATGCATTTACTTCCTCAGAATTTTGTAGATAAGGTTCATAACCTATTCGGAAGAACGCCATTAGGAGTTAAAGCCCTATTTGTCGGACTTACATTCTGGTTGGTATTTGCCACCGCTACAAGTGGTTCGCAACCATTCATATACTTCCAATTCTAAAATTCAGAAATATTTTGAAAGGGTAGAGTACAGAAAATTTTCAATAAGAATTTTCAAATATTTTTACCAATAAATATTTCGGGCTTTTTCTCTTTTAATCTTGACTCCTTCAATCGGAAAACCAATAACAAAACTATTGGTATAATGGTGAGTTAGTATATTATGAACTTTAGTCTGATAGTATGACCCTAAATATCCTACACGTATGATGTATTTATTGACAGGCACGTCAACAGTAATGTAGTTACGTAGAGCACGTTGATTATGAAGTGATGCGAAGTTAACAATCTTGGCAGAGTTACCTAAAGATATTTCATAATAAGATTGTCCGTATCTTGGAGAAAACAGCATGCCCATCAATGGAGAATCTAATTGCCATCGTATGGCAAAGCGGGATAGTTTGTATGATGCCATTACCGAAGCGTTGAAATTGCTATAAAAACGTGCCGAAGCAGGATTGTTACCATTACGGTCATTATACAAAACACCTAAATCTATATCCCATAAACCCCCTATGCCAAGCCGGAAATTATTATTTTGAATTATACGGTAATGTCCACCTAATCTGTAATCCAACAAGAACCAGTAATCTGTAGCATTTTTCGCCGGATTATCCCCCTTTGAAAATTCAAAACCGAAAATCTGCTGTTTATCAAAGCGATAATTGAACCATGTGGTACGGCGCATTTTCTCGTTAAATATCCGTATCGAATAGCCTTTATATTTTAGAGGTGATAGATAGGTATCGTACATATTCGCTGTACCAAAACCAAACATCCAAGTATTGTTAGTTGTCAGAGGCAACGCATACGCTGTGTTTGTAATGCTTACAGTATCAGTCTGAATAATTAGTTTTTCAGGAGGGTATGTATTTTTAGATATTATAGAATCAACCTGCGCAAAAAGGTTTAGACTATCAAAAAATAGCAAAGCAACAGTAAGAAAAGTGAGACATAGGTTACGCTTTTTCATTATCTTTAAATAATGATTTTTGCCCTGTCATTTCGTCTATAATATCAGACGTTGACCGTTTATCCAGGCTAGGATCTTCGTCGCCGTCCTCCTCATCATCAATTTGCACCTCAAACTGTTTATCTTCATCGGGATCAGGGAAACGTTCAGGTTCCAATTCCTTTACTTCGGCTATTTCATAGTTCGAAAGGCGTTTACCTTTAGCCTTGAAACTTTTGACTGCTATAAAATCTTCCGCATCCACTTTTATCGTGCCTCGATATTCGTCACGACCTCCGAATACAACTTCGATTAGTGGATAAGCAACATCGGAAAGTAAATGAAGTTTAGATTCAGGATTATCACCGATAAAACTTTGTTTTTTGTTGCCTGCTTCAAACGTGAAACGTTTCAGATATATAAACCCTTGATCAGCATCATAATAGGCAGCTGTCCATTTTTTGTTAGGATTATATTTTTCAATTCGTAAAATTCCCGCTTCGTAATGGTTGCTTATGTCAAAATTGGTCGTATAGAATTCGCCATTCTTCATGATGACCAGTATCTGGTCATTGCCCTGAAATTCTCCCAGATACGTTCCTCTTTCGTCATAATTGAGCCTAAGAATATCTTGATCGAACCAGACTTTACGTCCGCCCAATGTAGATTCGCCTTTACGTTTAAGGGTAATTCTGTGTATATCCGCTTTTGTCAACACGTTTCCCATAGACTGACGACCTTTTATAGCTATTTCGCTGAAATCTTTTTCAAATACCAGTATTTTCTGACGAGGGCGAGGTTTTAGTATCACCCGTATTGTTTCAGCCTCACCGTTAGGATTAGCGCTGAAATAAACCACACGCGTACCATCTTTGCCTTGTGTGAGGTCGTAGTCTTTATCACGACTGACACCGGTTACGGCGAATCGTTTGATAAAATAAGTTCCCGCCTTACCGTCACGATATACCGCATTATAGATAGTGCGTTTGTCGTTACGGCGGAATACATTCACATATAAAATGTTTTTACCGACAAACATTTTATCGGCTACTTTTGTGATTTTATATTTACCGTCTTTATAGAAGAGAATAATGTCGTCAATATCAGAACAATTGCAGACATATTCGTCTTTTTTCAACGATGTCCCGATAAAACCTTCTTCACGATTGATGTAAAGTTTCTCATTAGCTTCCACAACCTTTGTCGCTTCGATGGTATCGAAGTTACGCAGTTCGGTTCGACGCGGATAGTTTTTACCGTATTTTTCTTTAAGCATAACATACCACGAAATCGTGAAGTCCACGATATTCTCAATATTGTGGTCAATTTCCTGTATCTGCTCCTTATATTTAGCAATTAATTCATCAGCTTTATCGGAATTGAATTTTAAGATGCGACCCATCTTAATTTCCATCAGTCTGAGAATGTCGTCACGTGTAACCTCACGGATAAATTGTTTGATATACTTAGACAAACGTTTGTCGATATGCTCTATCGCTATGTCGATGGATGACGCGGTTTCAAACTCTTTGTCCTTATATATCCTTTCCTCTATAAAAATCTTCTCAAGTGAGGAGAAATGTAAGCTTTCGAGAATTTCGCTTTTTTGAATTTCAAGCTCCGTACGCAGCAATTCAAGCGTATGATCAGTTGTGCGCCTTAATATATTACTTACTGTAAGAAAGTGAGGTTTATTATCCTCAATCACACAACAGTTGGGAGATATACTTATTTCACAATCAGTAAAAGCATACAAGGCGTCGATAGTTTTGTCTGAAGATACACCAGTTGCAAGATGAACTTGTATTTCAACATTTTGAGCCGTGATATCATCTACCTTCCGAATTTTTATCTTGCCTTTATCGTTGGCTTTCAAAATAGAATCAACCACCGATGAAGATGTTCGTCCGTAAGGAATATCAGTGATAACAAGCGTTTTGTTATCAAGTTTAGATATTTTAGAGCGTACTTTTACAGACCCACCACGTTCTCCGTCATTATATTTGCTGACATCAATATAGCCTCCGGTTAGGAAATCGGGATAAAGGGTAAATTCTTCCCCTTTAAGGTGTGCAATTGAAGCATCACAGACTTCGTTGAAATTATGAGGCAATATTTTAGACGATAAACCGACTGCTATTCCTTCAACTCCCTGTACTAATAACAAAGGAAACTTAACCGGTAATGTTATAGGCTCTTTATTGCGACCATCGTACGATGGTTTCCACTCAGTTGTTTTAGGATTGAAAAGCACTTCAATCGCAAATTTTGATAATCGAGCTTCAATATATCGGGGAGCAGCAGCACCATCACCCGTGAAAACATTACCCCAGTTACCCTGAGTATCAACCAGCAAATCTTTTTGCCCAAGCTGTACCAAAGCGTCTCCGATTGACGCATCGCCGTGTGGATGAAATTGCATGGTATGTCCGATGATATTTGCCACTTTGTTGTAGCGTCCATCATCCATGCGCTTCATTGAATGAAGAATACGGCGTTGCACAGGTTTCAATCCATCAATGATATGGGGGACTGCACGTTCAAGAATTACGTAAGAAGCATAATCCATAAACCAATTCTGAAACATTCCGGACAGATGCGTCTGTGTGTCGGTTTCTTTACCCGGCACTTTGTAGTCGGAATGTGAATTAGTCTCTTCCACATCATCTTCAGAAGGTGAATTTTCATTTGGATAGAGCTCTTCAGAATTGTTTTTTGTATCTTCTATATCTTCAGGAAACATGCGTATTCTAACGTTTATTTTATAGGCTTAAAACTGAAAAATTATGAAATCAAAGATACGTTTTTTTAACGTGAAATCAAAATGATTTTTATTTCTCGAGGTTTGTGGGTACATTTGTATAATAGCTGTTTTCGGACTTATGTAGCCAATCTGTCTCACCTGTATTTTGCGGTAAGCATAATGGTTGTGATGGTGCTGAAATGCCTATGATATTTATCATGAAAGTGTACGATCGTTATAATAATTTGAACAGTTTATCTTTAGTAGAGAATTTCGATTTTATTATCACCGAAATATACACAAGCACCTGTTGAAAAATAGCGATATTCTGTCACTTTTGTTACTTTTGTTTTAAAAAATTTATTATTAGTTATATAGATGAATTTATTGCAACCTACTTGCTGGACGGATTACGAATTGATTGATTCGGGAGATAATGAGAAATTAGAACGTTTTGGCAAATATGTAGTCCGTCGTCCCGAGCCACAGGCTGTTTGGCGTAAATCGCTTTCCGAAGCAGAGTGGGAGACAAAAGCTGATGCCTACTTTAAGAAAGAAAAAGGTAAAGTTTCGCAAGACGGAAATGATCGTGGTACATGGATTCAACGCAAAGGTATGCCCGATCAGTGGTTCATTGATTATAACTATAAAGAGATGCGCTTGCGTTTCAGATTAGGACTGACCTCTTTTAAGCATGTGGGAATTTTTCCGGAGCAAGCCGAAAATTGGAACTTCATTTATGACACTTTGCGTGGCATGAATGTAAATGAACCTAAGGTACTGAATTTATTCGCTTATACAGGAGGTGCATCAATCGCTGCGAAAAGTGCCGGTGCAGATGTAACACACGTGGATTCTGTGAAGCAAGTGATTTCTTGGTCGCGCGAAAATATGGAAGCATCAGGTTTGGAAGGCATTCGCTGGATTGTAGAAGATGCTCTGAAATTCTGTCGCCGTGAAGTAAAACGAGGTAAAAAATATAACGGAATCATTCTTGATCCTCCAGCTTACGGGCGAGGTCCGGATGGAGAGAAATGGATTTTAGAAGATAATATTGCCGAGATAATGAATTTATGCAGTGAATTGCTTGAGAAAGATAATTCATTTTTGGTGCTGAATCTATACTCGATGGGTTTTTCGGCAGTAATAGCTGATAATCTGATCAAAGATTATTTTCCCGATGTGAGAGAATGTGAGTTTGGTGAATTAGTTATTTCTGAACGTTCGGGTAAACGTCTGCCTTTAAGTGTTTTTGCTCGTTTTGGGAGAAGATAAGAGACTTATTTCAATTTGCCTGCTCCTTTCCAATTTTGTTTATAGTAGGTCTCGTTCAGATCGCTGACAATCACGCCTTTTGTCGTGGACGCATGAATGAATTTGTTGTCTTTTAGATAAATACCTACATGCGTTATCTTTTTTTTGTCTTTTGAAGTGGCGAAAAACACAAGATCGCCCGGCTCGAGATTGTTTTTAGTGATTTTTTTTGCCGATTGATGAAGACTTTCGGAATCCCTTGAAACATTCTTACCATAGACTGTTTTGTATATATTGTATGCTAACCCTGAGCAGTCAACGCCTTTCGTTGTCATTCCTCCATATCGGTAGGGTACGCCAAGCCATAGAGATGATTGTGCGTAAAGGTACATGTTTTTGTCGTCATCTTTATTGCTGTTATCAAGCTGGATACCGAGTTTTTGGGAAAGTTGTTTTACTTCGACCGGATTATAGAGAAGCTGTTTTTGTGAGCCGCATGATGATAATAAAATCATGAAAATAAATGTTATTAACTCATACTTGTATTTGAAGTTTTGTAACATATATAAGGTATGTAGTTTTCTGATTTAAAGTTAAAAAAGAAAAGCGACCTTTTTAAATAAAAAGTCGCTTTCTTAACTTATTATAAGATTTGATTAGTCTTTGAATTTAGCTTTCAGGAACTCACGGTTAAGACGTGCTATGTTTGTTATAGACACATTCTTCGGACATTCTTGTTCGCAAGCTTGTGTGTTGGTACAGTTTCCGAAACCAAGTTCGTCCATTTTAGCAACCATTGCTTTGGCGCGGCGTGCGGCCTCTACACGTCCTTGAGGAAGCAATGCCAGTTGGCTAACCTTGGCTGATACGAAAAGCATAGCTGAACCGTTTTTACATGTTGCCACACATGCACCGCAACCGATACATGATGCTGCGTCCATTGCTTCATCGGCATCTTTCTTGGCGATTGGTGTTGCGTTCGCATCAGGTACACCACCTGTATTTACGCTGACATATCCACCTGCTTGCATGATTTTGTCGAATGCCTCGCGATCTACCATCAAGTCACGGATGATAGGGAAACCATGTGAACGCCAAGGTTCGATTGTGATGGTTTCTCCGTCTTTGAACCGACGCATATGTAACTGGCAAGTAGTAACATCTTCGTCAGGACCATGTGCTTCACCATTGATATACAGGCTACACATACCGCAAATACCTTCACGGCAGTCGTGATCAAAAACGATTGGTTCTTTTCCTTCTTTTACGAGCTTTTCATTCAATATATCAAGCATTTCAAGGAATGATGCTTCGATTGATATGCCTTGCAAAGGATATGTTTCAAAAGCTCCTTTAACTTTGGGGCCTTTTTGCCTCCAAACTTTAACTGTTATATTTATTAGTTTATCCATTGTTTCTTAGAATTTTAGAGTTGTTAGCACCTGTTTAAGCTTTATAGTTACGTTGTTGTCTTACAACGAATTCATAATCCAGAGGCTCTTTTACAAGCTCAGGAGCTTCACTTTCTCCCTTATATTCCCAACAGGCAACATAAGAGTAATTCTCATCGTCACGCATAGCTTCACCTTCAGGAGTTTGATATTCTTCGCGGAAGTGTCCTCCACATGACTCGTTACGGTTAAGACCATCATAAGCCATCAGTAAGCCTATTTCAATGAAGTCTGCTACACGTAATGCTTTTTCAAGTTCGATATTCTGATCTGTGGCATCACCGGGTATATAAACATTTGACCAAAATTCTTCTTTAACCTTTTTCAGGTCTTCGATTGCGGTTGTCAAAGATTCTTTGGTACGTGCCATTCCCACGAAGTCCCACATGATAAGACCAAGTTCACGATGTATGGTATCAACAGTCTTCTGACCTTTTATGCTCATCAATTTGGCGATTTTTTGCTTGATACTGTTTTCTGCTTCCTGAAACTCCGGTAAGTCCGTGCTGAAGCGTGGTACGGTAATCTGATCAGCCAAATAATTCTGAATAGTATATGGTAGTACGAAGTAACCATCTGCTAGACCTTGCATCAATGCTGATGCACCCAAGCGGTTAGCTCCGTGATCGGAGAAGTTAGCTTCACCAATTGCAAATAATCCTTTGATAGATGTCATCAATTCATAATCTACCCAAATACCGCCCATTGTGTAATGGATAGCAGGATATATCATCATCGGCGTTTCGTATGGGTTTTCGTCAACGATCTTTTCATACATTTGGAAGAGGTTTCCGTATTTGGCTTCTACCACATTACGTCCAAGACGTTTGATTGCATCTGAAAAGTCAAGGAAAACTGCAAGACCTGTTGAGTTAACTCCAAATCCGGCATCACATCTTTCTTTTGCTGCACGTGAAGCTACGTCTCGTGGTACAAGGTTACCGAAAGCAGGATAACGTCTTTCGAGGTAGTAATCACGATCTTCTTCTTTTATATCTGTCGGTTTCAATTTGCCGGCACGTAAAGCTTCGGCATCTTCTTTCTTTTTAGGTACCCAAATACGACCGTCATTACGTAATGATTCTGACATCAATGTTAATTTAGACTGATAGTCGCCATGAACGGGTATACAAGTCGGGTGGATTTGTGCAAAACAAGGGTTTGCGAAGTATGCTCCTTTTTTATATATCTGTATTGCAGCCGAACCGTTTGAACTCATCGCATTGGTTGAAAGGAAGAAAGTATTACCATAACCTCCGGTTCCAATAACAACTGCGTGAGCGGCAAAACGTTCAAGTTTTCCGGTGCGAAGGTTGCGGGCAATAATTCCTCTTGCACGTTCAACACCGTCTTTATCTTTAACTAATACTACGTCTACCATCTCATAGCGTGTATATAGTTTTACTGATCCTTTGTTGACTTGGCGGCTCAGTGCTGAGTAAGCACCTAACAATAATTGCTGTCCGGTTTGTCCTTTAGCATAGAATGTACGTGAAACTTGTGCTCCTCCGAATGAACGGTTGTCTAACAAACCTCCATATTCACGTGCAAAAGGTACTCCCTGAGCGACGCATTGATCGATGATGCTGTTTGCTACTTCAGCAAGACGATATACATTAGACTCACGAGCACGGTAGTCGCCACCTTTGATTGTATCGTAAAATAAACGATAAACTGAGTCACCGTCATTCTGATAGTTCTTAGCGGCATTGATACCTCCCTGAGCTGCGATAGAATGCGCACGGCGAGGTGAATCTTGAATGCAGAAGTTAAGGACATTGAATCCCATTTCTCCTAACGATGCAGCGGCTGATGCTCCGGCTAATCCTGTACCAACAACAATTATATCAAGACGACGTTTATTCGCTGGGTTTACTAATTTTTGGTGGTCTTTATAATTTGTCCATTTCTCATTAAGCTTACCTTCCGGAATTTTTGAGTCTTTCTTTGGATCTAGTATTTTAGTACTCATATCTAATTATCTTTTATTCAATTGTAAATTCAATAAGTTGGCATTAAAGGACGTAAAGCGATTTAGCATAGAATACGATTGTTACTGATGCAAATGCAAGGCATAGTACTGTCGCAACTATTTGTCCGATTACTTTCCAACGATTCATCCATACATGGTTGTTCCATCCGATAGTCTGAATTGCACTCCAGAAACCATGTGATAAGTGAAACCATAAAGCAACATACCATACCAGATATGCTATTACTACCCAAAGATGACTGAAATAATATCTGATGAAAGCAGCACCATCCTGAGGGGATACCATTGCTCCTCCAAGTTCAACTTCGTGATGTCCCATTAGTTCGGCAAACATCATTTTATACCAAAATTGGCTGAAATGCAACAGCAGGAATCCGATAACGATAATTCCTAATGCAAACATGTTTTGTGAAGCCCATTCCACATTTTTTGGTTTAACACTTACGGCATAACGGTCATTACCTCTTGCTTTGCGGTTTTGGATCGTTAGCACAAATGCATAGATAAAGTGGATAGCTACAATTGCGCCTAAGCCTGCAGTGGCTGCAACTGCATACCAATTTGCTCCCAACAATGAACATATGGTATTGTAGGCATCTTCAGAAAAAATGGCTGCTACGTTCATCGAAGCGTGGAACAATAAGAATAGGACAAGAACGATACCTGATATACTCATTATCAACTTCTTGCCAATGGAAGATTTTAGTAACCAACTCATAAATAATAATTGTTTAATTTATTGCGAATAGATTGAATTATTTCAGTTGACTATCATATGGTTACAATACTAATGCAGGTAACCTCAATTACATTGCAAAAGTAATCTAAATAAAAAGATTTTCAAAAGGAAAGATCTATTTTTCGGGCTTCAAACCCTTATGTATTCTCATTCTAAATAAAGATTGGCTACACAGTTCTAACCATTAAAATTTTTAGCTAATTCATACACTTGTTCAGCAGACTTTTTCCATGAATATTCCTTAATCTGATTAAGTCCTTTGGCTCTTAGATCGAGGCGAAGTTTTTCATTTGTTAACAATTTGTTGATACCGTCAGTAATGCTGTCGATATCATAAGGGTCGACATACAATGCGGCATTGCCACTGACCTCTCTAAGTGCAGGGATATCAGATGCTATTGCAGGACAACCGTAGGTCATGGATTCGAGTGGAGGCAAACCAAAGCCCTCATACAATGAAGGATAGATGGATAATAAGGCATTTCGGTACATCTTTTGTAAGGAGCTGTCATCAATATATCCGGGTAAAACGATATTTTCACCTATCAATTTTTGCAGGTCGGGTGTATTGAAGGCTTTAAATTTCATCCCGATGATGTACAACTTTACTGATTTATCTTCAATTTTATCAAAAGCTTTTGCCAGACGAATAAAATTTTTGCGGGGATCCATAGACGAAACTGATATAATATATCTTTCTGCGTCAGGATTTGAAGTGGCATTCAAGATTTCATCATCTGTGGGTTTGTCTTTAAATGGGACGTTACTATGCACGATGTGTATCTTGGAGCTGTCCAGATTTAAGGTATCAACGATTTCCGATTTTGAAAACTCACTTACCGTTAATATAGCGTGTGCTTTACGCCCAATGCGGGGTAACATAAAATGATAATACTGATAATAACTTTTTGAGAACCACTCCGGATAACGTTCGTGTGATACGTCATGAATTGTAATTATCTGGTTGTTATAATTCAATAGACCGCATCCTGTAAAACTGATAAGCAACGGATTTCCGATTTTTTTTAAATAAAGGGGTAGATTTATCTGCTCCCACAAATGTCCATTAAGAGAACCGCATTGGATAGTCTTAAAATCAAATTTATAATCGGGATTGATTTTTGGCGGAACAGCCACATGGAAATCGACACCCATTTCGTGTAGCATATTACATATCTCAAAAGCATAGCGATGTACTCCTGTTGCTTTTTGAGTAAGAAATCTTCCGTTTACTACAAACATGATAAATTATTTTCTGACAATCGGTAATTGATGTTTATACTTCTCGGCAAATTGATTTGTTAATGTGTTTAATCTGTCAAGGCGTTGAGAAATATTGTAGCGATTCATTTCGTATTTATGATTTAATATATTATTAGAGATTGTGTCGGATATAGCTAAGTTAAAGTGCGTTATATCTATATAATTATCGAGATTTGCAATCTCGTCAATATCATAAAAACAAACGATTCTGGCATTCTTGTATTTTTCGGTTTCGTGTAAAAATCGGTGTATGAAGCGGATAAAATTAGTATAATAATTGTTGATGCGTGTATGATACCAATATAAGCCGGAGTAGGGGGGCAGTATGAATATATAGTTTATGTTGGGATTGTTATCTATATCTAAAGTTGAAAATAGGTTCTTTAGATTGTCGTCCATGCGTTCGTCCATACCATTCGGATCCATGTATGACACTCCAAAACTGATTTTATAGTCTAATAGCAAGCGTTGCGTGTCATTGTGGTTAGCCCGATCTCTGAAATTGCCGATATCGTCAATGCAAATTCTGCTTTTAATCTTATCAGGAACTTTTTCAGGTGGATTATTGCCCAAATAATATGCAAGACCCAAGTCTACTGGTGTGTAACGAACGGTTGTTTCGTAGGCCAATAAATAATGAAGATTATCTAACCATGTAGAGCCGAAAAGATATTCAGGAAATCTGTTTTCTTCTTTGTCTATATCTTTATTAAAAAGCGAAAGATCAATATTGATTATGACGGTTTTTACTTTCTGTTTGTTGAGGTTAACATATAAAACTTTTAATTCTTTTAAATTAAGACCTCCTAAAGTTAGTTTTATCGGTTTTATGCCCTCTTCTTGACTTAGAGCCGAAAGTGTGATATTTTGCATCATGGATGAACCTATGATGGCAGTGTTGTAATCATAGTTCTTAATAATACCTTCATTCAAGAATTGAGGGTTCAATAGATATTTATTATCTTTAATTCGATATTGGAAGAAGGGATCAATCACGTAGTTTACACTCATGATGCTGTATAACACTATAATACTGAATAATGCAGACAAGAGTATAAATTTTTTATTTCCAACTTTTGTTTTAATCATCAGGCTGTTTTTTTAAAAGTTGAAATAAATAAAAGGGCTAATTCTTGACAAATGCACAACTGATACACTGAACAATAAGGCTATTATTAAAGCCCTTGCAACAGAAGGTTTAAACTCGTTATAAAGGTCGATACTATTCTTTTTATAAAGGAATATAACAGCAAATAACACAAAAAGGAAGAGTAATATATAAAGAGTTGATAATATATCAGGATAGTTCAGAATACCATCAATTGCCAGTAATCCGATGGTTTTGAGTTGAAAATTGAAATTGTCGGGGTAAAACATTTTATGAAGCATTTCACATGCGTCAGTTAGATTCGGCGCACGGAATAAAACCCATGTTATATTGATAAATATAAACGTAATAAAAATACGTATGAAAGATGGTATACGAATAAGATATTTATCAAAAAGCTTCTCGAAGACACGGACTATTCCGTGCATCAGTCCCCAAATGATAAAAGTCCATGCGGCACCATGCCAAATACCACTTACTAAGAAAACGATTAATATATTAAAACAGGTTCTTGTCAATCCTTTTTTGTTTCCACCTAAAGGAAAATAAACAAGCACGGCTAATGATCGACCAAGTGTGATATGCCAACGTTTCCAAAATTCGGTAATGCTGACTGATTTATAGGGCGAGTAAAAATTGACGGGTAAATTTATATTCATCATTTTAGCCAGCCCGATTACCATATCGGAATAACCGCTAAAATCAAAAAATATCTGCAGTGTGTATGATAACGCGACTATCCAAGCCTGACCAAAATTAAGAAATGCAAAGTAATGACTGTCATAACCATTATTGACGAAGATATTTAAAGAATCGGCTATGACACATTTTTTGAATAAGCCAATAACAAAAATGAATAGTCCCTTATTAAAGTTACTAAGATTAAAGAAACGGTTTTTATCATCTTGGTATTGATACATTACCTCTTTTGAGAAAACGATAGGACCCGCCACCAGTTGCGGGAAGAATGTGATAAAAAGTGTATAATCGAGAAAAGAAGGCACTTTTTCTTCTCTTTTCCATATGCTGATAAGATAGGCAATTTGTTGAAATGTAAAGAAACTGATACCGACCGGCAGAATGATTCTTTTCAATGTAAATGATGTATCAAAAATCACATTGATGTTTTCGATAAAAAAATCGGTATATTTATAATACCCTAAAAGTCCGATATTGAACAACAGTGTGATTATAAAGGTTGTTTTTCGAAATGAAGGTTTGGATATTTTCTGAATGGCACATGATGCTGAATAATTTACTATGACCGCAGTCATAATAAGAAACACGTAATTAATATGGGCATAGCCATAAAAAAATAACGATGCTGCAATTAAGAAAAGATGTTGTACCTTTTGTGATGCGAAATGAGATAATCCGAAATAAACGATTAACACTATTGGCAGAAAGATAAATATAAAAATGTAAGTTGAAAATAACATTTTTTTACAATCCGGTTAGTGTGCGTAGTTTTTTAATATCTATATCTTTTTATAGACCTTTTTACTGTACCAACTTCTTTTGGGTAAATATTTAGACAAATTAATCCAAAACCGCATTTTGAATCTTTGCCATTTTTTATATTTAACCTTGGTATCACAAAAATAATCAAAATCAGAGACAATATTAAAATATTCTCTCTTTTGTTTTAATCCATTTTTCAAAAATTCGATATGATGTGTAACAGCCATGGCTTTGGGAAAAACGTAAAATCGCTTTTCTTTTATATTGGGTACGTAGGGGTAAGCCGGTCTAACATAGCTCGGTATGTGAACAGGCATAAACTCGGTAATCCAAATGAACCCCGAGTCAGATGATTTAAGGTAATTGGAAATATGGCATTCGGGAAACAGTTCAAAATCAAAAATTTTAGGATTATTCCGCAAATAATCGGATTTTATAAGTGCAAAATCAGTAGCAAGAGCATAATATTTATCATACCAGTCGGCACTTGCCCAAACGGCATTATGCGATTGAGATAAAAGACTTATGTATTTGCAATGAATCTTGTCCGTAAATACCCATGTATCAGCTTCAAGAATCAGCGTGAAATCGCAATCGTTGGGTATAAACTTTGCGCCTTCCATTAGTAATTGTGAATTACCTTTTCGATGTCCGGCGTTATCTTCAAGCGTTATAAGTTTATCGATATATTTCAGACAATCATCAGGAACAGTATACCCTTGATGCTTTCCATTGCTTACTACAATTACATAATAATCGTTCGATTTCCACGTATCAGCTATTATTTGTAAGTTGCAGGCAAGATCTTGTATGCGGTCATAAACACGAATTAAAACTGCTACCTTCATTTCAACTTATTTAGTGCGCCAGGTTTGCAATCCTCTTTTCGTAAATGCATATTGTTGCGTTTTGCCGCCTAATTTTTCAAGAGCCATCATTACTTCGAAACGTGTATTGCCGGGACAGTAAAAAAATACATATCCACCACCGCCTGCACCTGATATCTTTCCGCCCGTTGCTCCTGCATTAATAGCAGTATTATAAAGCTCTTCAAAAAAAGGAGTGGATATACCGTCAGCCATATCGCGTTTGTAATTCCAGCCACGATTAAAAATCATACCAAGCTCGTCGAGATTCTTCTTTAGTACGGCTTCTTTCATCTCATAAGCTTGCTGTTTTATTTGATGCATTGCCTCAATGGACTTAGACTTTTTATTAGATACGTTATTTTGCTGTTTTATGATAATATCTCCTGAATTTCTATTTTGATTTGTATAATAAAGCAACAGATTGTTAGATAATTCATTCATAACTTCATCATGTATCCTTAATGGGTTGACAATAACTTTGTCGTCATGATAAAATTCCATAAAATTGAATCCTCCGAATGCTGCTGAATATTGATCTTGTTTACCTCCTGCCTGTTTTAAATCAGTACGCTCTATTTGATAAGCAAGGTATGCGATGTCATATTCGCCTAAAGGCAAACGCAGCCATTCAGTATATGCTCCTATGATAGCCACAGCAAGGGTTGAAGAAGTCCCTAATCCCGAACCGAAAGGAACATCCATCTCGCATGTGAGAGTAAAAGATAATGCTTCATTCACATAATCTTTAACTATACGATTATAAATCCCTTTCATCAGGTCCGACTTATCTCCGTTTATAGTTAGATTTGGAGCTGAATCGAAAATATATTCTTCGTTATTGTTGGGTATACGAAAAATGATTTTGTTATCGTGACGCGGTTCAATATTAGCATGGGCATACAGATTGATGGTTGCATTCAGTACGCATCCGCCAAAAAGGTCAGAATAAGGTGATACATCAGTACCACCACCGGCTAAACCAAGTCTAAATGGTGCTTTGCTCCTTATGATCATTTTTTATTGGGATTTTCAAATAACTCATTTTCCACTATCTCACAGATTATATGGCCTAAAGTTATGTGTGATTCTTGAATGCGTGCTGTACTTTCTGATGGAACTTTGATGCACAAATCAACTATCTCACTTATTGCTCCGCCTTTACTTCCGGTTAAAGCTATTGTAAAAATTTTTTTTCTCTTGGCTGTTTTTAAAGCATTGACTATATTTATTGAGTTACCTGATGTTGATATACCGACCAGGACGTCGCCTTCATGACCGATGCCTTGCAAAAGACGTGCGTATACTACATCGAAAGAATAGTCATTGGCAACAGCTGTTATGAATGATGAGTTACAATGAAGGGCTTCGGATGGAAGAGGCGCACGATCGAAACAAAAACGACCTGAAAGTTCTGCGGAAATATGTTGAGCATCGGCTGCGCTTCCTCCGTTTCCACAGAAATAAATAGTATTACCTGCTTTAATTCTATCGATTATTGTATAGGCAGCTTTTTTTACAGTCTGTAAAAGATCGGTATTGTTCAGTATTTGTTCTTTTACTCCAATTGATTCACTTAACCGTTGCTTAATAATGTCCATACATAGCTTGTTTAGTTCGGTTATTATAATATTGTAGATGCAAACATATATAGATTTTCGCAATAACAGTCAACTAAAGAATATAATTTATCATTCCGCTGATATTTGTCACCGACTAAAACAGTGTACATTCCTAATTTTTTACCAAATTCTATATCTGATCGGCTATTACCTATCATAATTGATTTATTGAATTTAATATCAGGATAATCGGCTTT
>CALYPL010000026.1 GCA_945273835.1 uncultured Dysgonomonas sp.
AACCTCAAAAAGCTATTTTTTAGCCAGTCGAGGTTTTTGATTGTACCCAGAGCCGGGATCGAACCGGCATGGAAGTGAATCCACTGGTGTTTGAGACCAGCGCGTCTACCAATTCCGCCATCTGGGCATTAGTGAGTGCAAAAATACACATTATTTTCATATTACAAAAATCATAGCCGGAAATTAAAGAAGAAAACTAAAAATTCCGGCTATTATTTTGCATCAATCTATGCTCACATTAGTTTCTAAAGCTAAGCTCTCCATTTTCTACACCAATCTGGATGGGTTGGTCATGGTTGACTGTGCCCGATAGTAAGCGTTTGGAAAGAACATCCAACACACTACGCTGTATAACTCTTTTTACTGGGCGAGCCCCAAATTCAGGGTCAAAGCCGGCGTGAGCAATCCATTCAACAGCCTGATCAGTAAATTCAAGACGAACTCCATTACCTTTCAATATCTTGACCACACTATCTAATTGAATACGAACAACCTGTTCAATTTCCTTTTCATTTAGTGGTTCAAACATGATTATCTCATCAATACGATTCAAGAATTCTGGGCGAATTGTTGTTTTTAACATATTCAGTACATCATTCTTAGTCTTTTCAACAACTTGATCATGGTTATCGGCAGTAATCGTAGCGAAATTTTCACGAATTAAACCTGAACCCATGTTAGAGGTCATGATAATGATCGTATTTTTGAAGTTAACAACTCTTCCTTTATTATCGGTTAATCGTCCATCGTCCAGAACCTGAAGCAAGATATTGAACACATCGGGATGAGCTTTCTCAATTTCATCAAACAATACAACTGAGTAAGGTTTACGTCTGATAGCTTCCGTCAACTGTCCACCCTCATCGTAACCCACATATCCCGGAGGTGCTCCGATTAGGCGAGTAGCACTGAATTTTTCTTGATACTCACTCATATCAATACGGGTCATCATATTTTCATCGTCGAACAGGAACTCTGCCAAAGCCTTAGCTAATTCTGTTTTACCGACACCGGTAGTTCCTAAGAATATAAAAGAACCTATCGGACGTTTAGGGTCTTGTAATCCGGCACGGCTACGGCGAATTGCATTCGCAACTGCTGAAATCGCTTCATCCTGACCAACGACACGATTGTGCAATTCGGTTTCCAAATTCAAGAGCTTTTCTCGCTCACTCTGCATCATCTTATTGACAGGGATACCAGTCCAACGCGAGACGACATCAGCAATATCTACAGCATCGACTTCTTCTTTTACCATAGATTTACCGCCTTGCATTTCATGCAATAAAGCCTGTTGTTTTTCAATATCTGTTTCAAGCTCTTTGATTTTACCGTATCGCAATTCAGCGACTTTACCATAATCACCTTCACGCTCAGCCTTTTCTGCCTGGAATTTCGCTTCTTCTATATCCGATTTATGTTGTTGAATTTTATTGATAACTTCTTTCTCTGCCTGCCATTTAGCTTTCAGATCTTTTTCTTCATCCTTCAAATCACTGATCTCCTTTGTAAGTTCTGCCTCTTTGCCTTTGTCATTTTCACGCTTTATGGCTTCTCGTTCAATTTCAAGTTGCTTAATGCGGCGGCTCTTTTCATCCAGTTCTTCCGGTACAGAATCAACTTCCATACGCAATTTTGCTGCAGCCTCATCCATCAGGTCAATAGCTTTATCCGGCAAAAAACGATCTGTTATATAACGAGACGACAATTGTACAGCGGCAATTATAGCTTCATCTTTGATTCGGACTTTATGATGACTTTCATATTTTTCTTTCAATCCACGTAATATAGAAATAGCATCCAATTCAGTTGGTTCGTCTACCATCACTACCTGAAAACGACGTTCCAAAGCCTTATCTTTTTCAAAATATTTTTGATACTCATCGAGGGTAGTTGCTCCTATCGATCTCAATTCTCCTCTTGCCAAAGCAGGTTTAAGAATATTGGCAGCATCCATTGCTCCTTCGCTTTTACCTGCTCCCACAAGGGTGTGTATTTCATCAATAAACAAGATGATCTCGCCTTCCGATTTTGTAACCTCGTTAACAACTGATTTAAGACGTTCCTCAAATTCGCCCTTATATTTTGCACCAGCTATCAAAGCACCCATATCTAAGGAATATATTTGCTTGCTACGCAAATTTTCAGGGACGTCACCTCGCACAATGCGATGAGCCAAGCCTTCGGCTATAGCCGTTTTACCTGTTCCGGGTTCACCGATCAGAATCGGGTTGTTCTTTGTTCTTCGGCTCAATATCTGCAAAACACGTCTGATTTCTTCATCACGACCGATAACGGGGTCGAGCTTACCGTCACGGGCACGTTGAGTCAAGTTTATAGCATATTTTTCAAGCGATTGATATGTATCTTCAGTTGTCTGACTTGTTACGTTGCTCCCCTTTCGCAACTCTTTGATAGCTGCTTGCAGTTCATTTTCACTGATACCTGCATCTTTAAGCATTCGGGCTGCAGAACTTTTGCCGGACAAAATAGCTAACAAAAGATGTTCTATGGAAACAAACTGATCTCCCATCTTTTTTGCATAATCCTGAGCTTTTTCAAGGTCAGTATTACTTTCACGACTCAGGTAAGGTTCTCCTCCCGAAACTTTTGGCAATGAATCAATTTCTTTGCTAAGAACCGATGTCAAATGAGCTGGATTAACTCCCAGCTTTTGAAAAAGAAAATTAACAACATTTTCGCCTGTTATTATAGCACCCATCAACAAATGCGCAGGTTCTATTGACTGTTGTCCTTTTTCTTTTACAACCTCTATTGCTTTTTGGATAGCTTCCTGAGATTTAATTGTAAAATTGTTAAAATTCATATATTTAATCTTCAAATTATTTTTATAAATAAATATTATAACACTTAAAAAGTAACAAAAGTTACAGATTTGATTTATAATTTAAATTAACTATTTAAATTAATATATTATTAAATATTGAAGAGAAATATTCTTCAGATTAATGATAATTACATTAATTAATAAATTGTTATGATCGAGAATAAAACATCAAAAGATTTGCCAAAATCAAAACATGACAGTTTGTCATAATAAAAAATGAGAAGAGATAAGTTAGTCTAATTATTAAAAATCAGGCGAGTTAATAACAGATACATATTTTAACATTTAGGACTGAATAAACCTTATTTACAACAAAATAACACAACTCATTTTTTAATAAAAATTTCAAATACTATCATATTGTCACAATTTATTATATAAAATATACTATTAAATACAAAAAAATAAGCAAAATGGACTGTAAAACTATAAAATATCACTATAATAAATTATTTAACAATATTTTGTTTCAACAAGTGTAAAAAGCATATATATTTGTATCATATTTTTCATGGTATTAGATTTATGGTTAGAAATGAAGATTGGTTGTCGTGATGACAACCTTTTTTTTCTTTACATCAAAAGTAAAAATGCAAATCTCATATTTTATCAAAATTTTAATTACCTTAGCTACGCTCTACTCCTTAAATGCAAAACAAATAGTTATTTATAAAAGCAATATTCGGATTTAATAAAAATAAAGACTGTTTGATTAAGTCTGTGAATAATGCTTTGCAACCGATACCATTGAAAAATTTTAATGCCATCTAATATCCAAGTACACGACCATAATGACACTAAATGCAAGCAGGCTTTACCATGAAAAGCAACTAATTAAAGATCTGAAAAAAGGTTCTGACAAGGCTTTTAATGAAATTTATTTCTTATATGCTAAACGATTGTACGCATATTGTTTACGGTTTACCAAATTACAAGAAGATGCCGAAGAAATTGTTCAAGACACATTTTTAAAGCTTTGGAAAAATAAACTCGATATCAGACAAGAAGAAACCGTACAATCATTACTATTTTTAATAGCCAAACATCTATTAATCAACTCATATCGAATAAAATCCAATTATCCGGTTTATGAAGAATGTGCAGAGCATATTGAGTCATCATCGGCATATATCCCTGATTATAATATACGATATGAAGATATTTACAGAATTTTCCAAGCCGGCATAGAATCGTTACCCAATACTCAGCAAAAAGTGATAAAAATGTCGCGCTTAAACAATTACTCCAACAAAGAAATTGCTGATAAACTATCACTCAGCGAACAAACAATCAAAAATCAATTATCTATCGGATTAAAAACATTAGAAGAATATATGAACAATATAAAACTTATACCATATACCATAAATTCCCACTCATGAAATTAACACGCATCAGAATATTTATTTAAGAAAACAGCAGAAACTGCTGTAAAGCATATATTTCAGTTGGTACTTTAACAACAAAATCTTGTCCACACTCATGTAAAGCTTTAAAAACAAATTTTATGATCAACATTTATTTTAAACAAATGAAGAACTCCAAGCACAAGTTCAGGGTACTCATCATTCTCTTGATGTGTACCATATCGGCAAGTGCCTTACCCAAAGGACAACGAGAGACTTTAAACCCGACAAACTCCTCGTTGAATGACGTATTCACGACGAATACACAAAAAACAAATCTCAATTCTAACCGTACAGATGGTTCTACAAATCATCAAATAACGTCAACATCTCCCGAAAGACTACAAGGGAGTAAGGAAGTCCCGCCTAAAAGAATACAGGGAATAGTAAAAGATAATAAAGGCGAACCCTTGATTGGCGTCAGCATAACGATTAAAGGCACAACTGAAGGAAGCCTGACAGACTCGGATGGTAAATATGAAATAACGTTAAACACACCAAGCCCGATACTCATCTTTTCTTACATCGGGTTTCATAAACAAGAAATAGCCATAACCAATCAATCTGTATTGGATGTGACGTTGCAGGAAGACTCACAGATGATGGACGAAGTTGTGGTAACAGCATTAGGAATTAAGAGAGCGCAGAAAGCATTGAGTTATAATGTGCAGACCGTAAACTCGGATGAGCTTACAACTGTAAAAAGCACAAACATAATGAACTCTTTAGCCGGAAAAGTAGCAGGTGTAAACATTTCGGCCGGATCGTCGGGTCTGGGTGGTGCTACACGTGTTATCATGCGCGGAACAAAATCGTTGGAACAAAATAATAATGCGCTTTACGTTATTGACGGACTGCCGATGTACAACTACGGTGGTGGCGGTTCAACAGAATTTAATTCGGTTGGAGCATCCGAGCCTATTGCCGATATAAACCCCGATGATATAGAAAGTGTATCAGTATTGACAGGTGCGGCTGCCGCAGCTCTTTATGGTAATCAAGGCTCTAACGGAGCCATCGTGATCACCACTAAAAAGGGACTTGAGAACAAACTCGAAGTGAATGTTTCAAGCTCTGTCGAAGCTCTTTCACCGTTGCTTATGCCAAAATTCCAAAACAGATACGGAACAGGCACAAATGGCGTCAATGCAGATGTAAACGTAAAAAGTTGGGGAGCTTACATATCGCCCGAAAATCGCTACAACTATGATCCGAAAGACGATTTTATGAAAACGGGGTCAACTTTCACCAACAGTGTATCGTTGGCAACGGGAAATGCTAAAAACCAGACTTATTTTTCGGCAGCGGCCGTAAACGGTAACGGAATCATTCCAAATAACCAATACGATCGTTATAATTTCACGATTCGTAATACAGCGAAATTCTTAAACGACAAGATGACCTTAGATCTTGGTGCAAGTTATATCATACAGAATGACTTGAATATGCGTAATCAAGGTGTTTATTCTAACCCGATTGTGAGCGCATATCTTTTCCCTCGGGGTACAGATTTTTCTAAGGCTAAAATGTTTGAACGTTATGACCCGGTGGAAGGTATCAACACTCAATTCTGGGACGAACTTGTGGGATCGGGCGATTACTATCAGCAAAACCCTTATTGGACATCCTACCGTAATCTGGTTGAAAACAAGAAGAAACGTTATATGCTCAATGCCTCATTGTCATACAACGTGTTGGATTGGCTGAACCTTTCGGGACGTGTACGTGTTGACAACAGCCATACAAACGGTAGTGAAAAATACTATGCTTCAACCATTTCCACATTAGCTAATCCGTATGGAAAGATGGCATATTCTGAAATGAATTACGAACAGATTTATGCTGACGCTTTGGTAAACATCAACCGTAAAATCAATGACGATTTCGGGTTGACTGCTAATATAGGGGCAAGTATCAATGATATAAGTAACAGCGGTCAGTCGGTTTGGGGACAAATCAGATTAGATGGTATCCCAAACGTCTTTTTGATGGAACAAGCCGACCCTGAACAACGAGGCGAAAAAGTTATACCGAAAAATCATCAGCAATCTCAAGCTGTTTTTGCAAGTGCCGAGCTGAATTACAGAAGTCTGTACTTCCTTACGGTCACTGCCCGAAACGATTGGGAGTCTGCCTTGGCCGGACCAAAAACAAATTCAATGTCTTTCTTTTATCCATCGGTAGGATTATCAGCTTTACTTTCAGATATTATCCACGAAATGCCTAAACAAATATCGTATCTTAAACTTCGCGGATCGTATTCGCAGGTAGGTAATCCAATCCCTTCTTATATAGCAAGAACTCAATATGGTTTTGTGGATGGTTCATGGGAGAACAAATCAATATTCCCACTTTACAATGCTAAACCTGAACGTACTGATTCGTGGGAAATGGGTATAACATCGAAATTTCTGACAAATTTCAATTTCGATATAGCTTGGTATTACGCCGTATCAAAAAATCAGACCTATAACCCTGATATCACACCGTCTTCAGGATATAAAAAAATGTATGTACAAACGGGTAGCATTCGCAACACGGGTATAGAAACCACTTTGGGATATACCAATGATTGGCATGGATTCACATGGTCGTCAAACCTCACATACAGTATGAACCGCAACAAAATCAAAAAATTGATTGACAAAGGTTACTCTATTGGTGGATTTGTTTTACCCGATATGAAGGAACTTGAACGTGGCGGTCTTGACAGAGCCAAATTCATACTGAAACCAAACGGAACTGTCGGAGATTTATATTCTTACAAAGACTTCGTTCGTGATAATAACGGCAACATTTACATAGATGAAAACGGAAGCCCTATAACCCACGATCTGAGCGGAAATCAGCGCATTTATTTAGGTAGCGTGCTGCCTAAAGGAAATCTTTCGTGGAGAAACAGCTTCTCATGGAAAAATATTAGTCTCGGATTTTTGATTTCAGCACGTTTCGGAGGAATTGTTTATTCTCAAACACAATCTGCATTAGACTATTACGGAGTATCCAAAGCATCAGCTGATAGTCGCGACAACGGCGGGGTATCAGTAAACGGAGGAAAAATAGATGCCGAAAAATATTATTCGGTAGTGGCGGCAGTCAGCAATGCTCTTCCTCAAAATTATGTATATAAAGCCACCAATGTACGGCTTCAGGAATTAAGTGTCGGCTACACAGTTCCACGCAAATGGATTGGCAATGTAGCGGACATCAACCTGTCACTTACAGCACACAATCTGTGGATGATATACTGCAAGGCACCGTTCGACCCCGAAGCCACAGCAAATACGACAAACTCATACTATCAGGGAATAGATTACTTTATGATGCCGAGTTTACGTAATATCGGAATAAGCCTGAAAGTAAAACTCTAAACTAATAAATCCTATAAAACCATGATAACTAAAAATAAAATTATCATATCATCGCTGGTAGCCGCATCATCAATGCTATTTTCATGTACCGGCTCATTCAATGACTATAATACTAACCCGAACGAAGTTACTGATAAAGAACTTTCGAGAGGAGGATATAATGTAGGCTCGGCGTTAATGGGTGTTGAGAGCTATGTAGTACCCGTTGGCCTATATCTGAATATGTACGTAGAATGGCTTTGTGGAGGCGCATATTCAGGCTATTGGGGAGCAGATAAAGAATGGGGAAGTAAGTTTTCAACTTACAATGCCCCACCCGATTGGAATCAATCACCTTTCAACGATATTATAGGCGGTTTCTATCCAAGTTACGACCTCATCAAAACGGTAACAAAAGATCCTGTCGTTCTGTCCATCAGCGAAGTATGTCGGGTGGCAGCAATGCACCGTGTTACAGACATGTACGGACCAATACCTTATTCACAAATGCGTTCGTCAGGCAGTGGAGACAAAGTAGATAACAACGGCTCGTTCCAGGGTACACTTTTTGCGGCACCTTACGATTCTCAAAAAGATCTTTATAACCGCCTGCTTTCCGACCTCAACGATGCCATCAATAAATTAATGGAAAACCGTAATGCCGAAACAGCTTGGTTCAGTAAATACGATAAAGTGTATTCGGGAAATGTAGATAATTGGATTCGGTATGCAAATTCGCTTAAATTACGTATGGCGATTCGTATTTCCTACGTTGAACCATCGCAAGCGAAACAAATAGCTGAAGAAGCTGTTAATAATTCGGTAGGAGTAATCACTCACAACAGTCAAAACGCTTATCGGTCAGTAGATAATAATCCGATATATACTATGTCGGTAGGCAGTTGGAAACAATTAAAGGCCGGAGCCGATCTTATATCTTATATGAGTGGTTATAACGATCCCCGACTGCCCAAATATTTTGCACCATGTACCTATAACGGTCACACAAGCGAGTTTGCAGGCATCAGAAACGGTATTACCATAAGCATAGGCTATCCTGAAACATCAGACCCTATCATTACTAAAACAACTCCTATGATCTGGTTTACAGCTGCAGAAGCTGCATTTTTAAAAGCTGAAGGTGCTTTACGTGGTTGGAATATGGGCGGAACGGCTGAAACGTTATATAATGAAGGTATAGCACTTTCTTTTGATCAAAACGGAGTTTCGGGTTCAACAAACACTTATCAGAACGATGCCAAATCAAAACCAAAACCTTATGTGTGCTGGAACACAAACATACCGGGATATAAAGAGTTAGGTTTTCCATCACAATCGGATATTACAATAAAATGGGATGATGCGGCAACAATGGAACAAAAATTGGAACGCATAATCACTCAGAAATGGATTGCAATCTATCCTTTAAGTAATGAAGCATGGGCTGAATTTCGCCGTACGGGTTATCCTAAACTTGCTCCTGTTGTCGAAAACCGTAGCGGTGGTATAATTCCTAACGGCAGTTTCGCAAAACGTCTGTCTTTCTCTTCAAGAGAATATCAGGACAATCTGGTTAACGTGAGAGCTGCTATTAATTTGCTTGGAGGTCCTGACAATCAGAATACAAAACTGTGGTGGGATAAAAAATAATCAATAATATCTGAAAACATGAAAATGAAATATATAATTATATATCTGGCTTCTGTCTTAGCTGTCATGCTCGTTTCGTGTAGCGACTGGACGGAGACGGAATCGCTTAAAATCAAATCGCCATCGATCGACCAGATCAATCCCGAATTGTATAAACAATATCTTGAAGACTTACGTAATTACAAAAAATCGGCACATCCTATAATGATCGGATGGTTCGACAACAGCAATAAAAATTATGCAAGTATCGGAACTCATATAGCACAAGTTCCCGATAAGGTGGATATTTTATCGTTGTTATACCCAGATAATCTGACCGATACGGAAAAAGCTGAAATGGCTACTCTTAGGGAGAAAGGCACAAGCGTGATTTATACTATTGATTGCCAGAAATTTGAAGATGCTATAATTGAGAAAAACAATCAAATTGAATCTAAAAATGTCGATCTTATAGCGAGCGGACATTCTCCCTTGCCTTTAATAGTATTTTCCGATACGTTATCTGTATTCATTGATAATCAGTTAGCGTTGTTAAAAAAATACAATTATGATGGGTTTTCACTTATCTACAATGGTCAGTCAACATGGTCATTAACGGATGAAGCTGTGTCGCAGATGAAACAGATACAGTCAATCATTTTCAATAAATCAATGTCTGTGATTGAAGCTAACAAAGATAAAATGTTTCTTTATGAAGGTTTGCCACAATACCTGATCATTGACAGATCTATTTTATCCAAGTTTAATTATTTAGTTTTTCAAACATATACAGCAACAAATCTTTACAATGTAACCCGATACGTACAAGACGGACTTGCGTTTTCTGATATACCGAATGACAGAGTAATCGTGCAGGCAGCTCCTGAATTTACAAGTGAATCGGGAACTGTATATGGCAAAATATCAGACACCAAGGGTACGACTGTTAATGCCATCAAAGCAATTGCCGGTTGGGTAAAAACCACTGACCCAAAATTTCAAAAAGCAGGCATGGGGGTATGGATGATGAATAAAGATTATTACATACCCGGTGCGAGTTACAATGCCGTGCAACAAGCCATAGATATTATGAATCCATCTGCTAAATAACTGAAATTATGAATTGTATGAAATTAAATATATTATTAACGTTCATTCTTTTGCTTGCATTCAATAGTTGCGACCGAGTCAGCGAAGATGAATCTGACTTCGATAATAAACTGTATATTAATGAAGCGCGGGTAAATGAAACCGAGAAAATCTTACTAAAACCTTTTGACGTTACACTTGTCAGAACAATTAAGGCAGCAATAGCCCTGCCTGAAAATCACGACATTAAACTTCAATACAAAGTTGATCCATCACTTGTAAATCATTACAACAGTCTTTATGGAGCAAAAGCTGAATTATTACCGGCTGATTATTATGAAATACCAGAACTGAAAGATACGATTTTCGCAGGCAAGGTGACATCAAACAAAACAGCCGTCATATTCAAGAATATGAATAATTTTCCGAGAGGTAAAAAGAAAACATACGTATTGCCTGTGACGATAGCCGATGCGAGCATGTCCGTACTGAAAAGTTCCGGAACAATATTCTATATCGTCCGTGAAGGTCCACCGATTGTAACAGCCGCCAACATCAAAGGTACATCGCTTCAATTAAAAAATCCGGGATCGTCAACCATGAGAGGTATGCGAAAAATTACGATGGAACTACTGATGCGTCCTCAGGAATGGGCGGTAGCGGATGCAGGCATCTCAACAATAATGGGTATTGAAGGTACATATCTGTGGCGTATAGGCGATGCAAGTATACCGAATAATCAGGTCCAGCTGGCACGCTCATCAACATATGGGGGAAACTGGACTCCAAGCGGCGGACAACTTTCTTCCGGTGCATGGCAACATGTCGCCATAACTCAAGACCTTGATTCGGGAGAGCAGAAATTCTATCTAAACGGGAAGTTGCTTGAAAAGAGTACGGGCGGAACAGGTGGCAGCATCAACTTCGGAACTACTAATTTTTATGTTGGAGAATCATATCAGGCACGTCACTTCAACGGTTATGTAAGCGAAATGAGGGTCTGGAGTGTCATCCGATCACAATCGCAACTCCAAGAGTCGCAATATCAGGTTGACAGTCAAGCCGAAGGTTTAGAAGCCTATTGGCGTTTCAACGAAGGTACTGGTAATCAGGTACACGATTACACCAATCATGGTAACGATCTTAAAGTCACATCGGGCAAATCTGATATCTCATGGGTCGATGTTGAATTAGGTGGAGAGGAATAATAATAATATCACTACGATTATCTTATGAAATTAAATATATTTTCTGCTATAACTAAAATAGCATCTCTTCTTGCAATGGCGTTGTTAA
Organism: uncultured Dysgonomonas sp.; assembly: GCA_945273835.1. Taxonomy (GTDB): domain Bacteria; phylum Bacteroidota; class Bacteroidia; order Bacteroidales; family Dysgonomonadaceae; genus Dysgonomonas. Next base: position 11,619 of record CALYPL010000026.1, read on the forward strand.
TGTACGCATGTAGCAACGATATAGATGTACCTGTGACAGACGAAAAGTCATACGAAAATGCTATTAAAACTTACGGTTATCTTACCCATCAAAATATGTCGGGAACTGAAGTTGATATTGACCTCCGCACACTCAATTCGCAACGGAATATTTGTTTGGGTACAACTAAACCGACATCGGTTGAAATGAATGCGCAAGTTGAAATTATCACTGATTCAATTCAAGTTTCTAATTATAACTTAAAGAACGGAACTAATTACCGACTTTTTCCCGCCCGACAAGTTATGCTTGAGAATGATGGAAAGTTAACGGTGAAGGCAGGTCAGGTTATTTCCGCACCATTGATTGTAACCTTTAAAAAAGACAGTTCGGTAACGCCTGAAGGCACAGATTGGCTTTTGCCTATCAAAATAAAGGATAATGCTACTAATATTGTAAGTGACAAACAGATACTTTGGTTTCATATCAGAATCGGTAAGGATGGTACAATCCGACCCCGCACTGTATCTAATATAGCATGTATACAAATAAATAACGTAAATCCGCTTTGCGCAGGTTTATATAAATTAAAGGATAGTGGTGAACCGTTTTTTGATCAGATTTCAATTTTTGCGGCAAATATAAATTGGGATGTGCAAAAGAAGAAAGCGTATATCAGTTTTAACGAGAATCTATCTGTACTATTGGCGCAACGTGACAAGTACATTAAACCATTGCAAGATATGGGGATTAAAGTCACTCTTTCGCTTTTAGGCAATCGTGACGGGGTATGCTTCCGCAATTTCAATACTGAGGGAGCTAAGGACTTTGCGCGTGAAATCAAATCGGTGGTTGATGCTTATGGATTTGACGGTATCATGTTTGATGAAGAGTACATGAATTATGGTTCAAACGGGTTACCTCTTCCCAATGACACGTCTTGGATACAGCTTTGTTATGAACTTAAACAGATTATGCCCGACAAGTTGCTTACATTATATACTTACGATATTAATTCCGATTTTAAAGGAACGGTTTCAGGTATTCCGGCAGGACATTTTTTAGACTATGCTTTTCGTTATTCTACCGATAACTTTAATGTAGGGGTTCGTGAACAGACAAATTCTTTCAATGAACTGGATGCCAGAAAATACGGACCAATGTCTATTATGCTTTATGACGATTATATTCCTTCAAATTTTGGAGGCGTACGCCCAAGTCTGAATGTTCTGAAATCGTCCCGAATCACACAGATACAAACAATAAAAGAAAAATACGGATGCAACTTCTTTTACAATCTTTATGGTTATTGTTTGAGTAACGGAAAACCTTCAAATATAATTAACACTCTTGGAAATAAAGGATTTGACCCATTGAATAACGCAATCGACTATTCTGAATATTTGAGTGTTTACAGTCAGATTATGTTTGGTGAAGATGTTTACAGAGACGGATTACCTTTGAGGAAAGATTATTGAAAAAGTATCAATAGTTTAAGCTGGATATAAAAGTTAAAGGCATATTCAAAAGATATGCCTTTAATCGTATAAAAGATTGTAATAAATCGTAATCACATTTATTTTTTGTCTCCTCTTCGCATCATTTCCATCAATCGAATATCACGTACACTTGATTTTCGGAACAATAAGACACCGATGCTTATACCGATTGCCAACGTGAATAGTAGCGACATGGTAAGAGTCAGGTTATAAGATAAATCAAACAAAACATCAGGATTTCTTTCAACGTCTTTAAGGTTAGTCATCTTTATACCACCGAGCATAGTCCGATAGGCAAAAAGTCCCGGAATCATGGTGATACATGCCGGCATGGTAAACACAACCGGTGGATTATGAACTTTATGTGCCACAAATATTCCCATCAGCCCCACTAAAACCGATCCGGCTAAAGTAGAGGTAATTATTCCGACTCCCAACTGTATTAAAATGAATCGCAAGCAATGCCCCAATCCGCCTAATAGACCCGCCACACAAAACACTTTTTTAGGTGATCCGAAAAGTACGCACCAGCAAACCGCCACAATAAAAGCAATGCAAAAATCACGTATTATAGTAAATACTGTTAATTCCATAATCTACTAACTAAAAATTATTTATACCCAGCATTGTAATACAAAGCGTCATCCCTGCGGCAATACATAAAAGTGTAAATCCTGCAAATAAACTGCGATTGATAGCCGACGATAAATAACCTTCTATCAAATCAATGACACTATTGATAAGTGGTACACCGGGAATCAGATACAAAACACCCGTAGCCATGGCAGCCTCAGGATTCACTCCTATATTTAAAATACTACCTAAAGCGGTAATCAAGGTTGTGACAAATGCTGCAAAAACCACACAGATCATCGAGTTAAAATTTTTTACCGTAAACCATGTACGCACCAACAAACCGACAAAGGCTCCCACAAAAGCCATCAAAGCATTATATAAATCTCCGAAGGAAAAAAGACAAAGCCCTGCACATGAAAAACCTACAGCAAATGCCACCGTGATAGCATTATAAGATTTTTTTGACTTAATGGCTTTCAGTTCATTTTCTGCCCATTCAACACTCATCTGATCGTCATACACCCTCCATGAAAGTCGTGATATATCGGTTAGTATTGATAAATGAACTTTATGGGGAGGTGCTGTCTTAAAAAATGTAACGGCATAACTGTCTTCGTCTGTGCGTTTAACAGTTACTGCAAGTCCTGTAAATGTTGGGTTAATATCTATATCAAATCCCCATGCGGAAGCCATACGTTCAAGATTGGACCTTATGCGTCCGCAATGAGCCCCTGAAGCAAGTAAAAACGTTCCGGCGTCAAGCATAAAATTAGCTGCTCGTTCAGCAGATATTTCAGACATATTTTTTATAAATTTTTAATGCACAAAATTACGAAATAGTTTAATACAAAAAAGTCGACATCAGAATGGCGACTTAACCTGCCAAATATTAAACAAAAAGATGTTACTTTACGTTTTCTTTTAAGAACTATAGTTTTCAGAATGACATTAAAACGCTCCACAACAGTTGCCTTAACGGTAGCAATTGCATTTTTCATGCAGAATTTGGATACTACAGCTGTCAATACAGCTATACCTGCTATGGCTAAAGATTTTGGCACGGATGTCGTTCATATGAGTACGGGTATAACAGCCTATCTAATTGCATTAGCGGTATTCATCCCAGTGAGTGGCTGGATAGCCGATTGTTTCGGCACACGTAAAGTATTTTGTTCGTCAATCATACTTTTTATAATCGCATCAACACTCTGCGGATCGTCCCAAACACTCACTCAATTTGTCATACATCGGGTATTGCAAGGTATAGCGGGAGCTATGATGACTCCTGTCGGACGTTTAGCCGTACTTAAAGTTACTCCTAAATCGGATCTCGTCACGGCAATGAACTATATTACTGTACCTGCGCTGATTGCACCTATAATAGGTCCGTTTCTGGGCGGATATTTAACTTCTTATTGGTCGTGGCATTATATATTTCTGCTAAATGTACCGATAAGCGTTCTATGTATTATTCTTGCTTGGAAGCTGATACCTATTGACGAAAAACCAGCAGGCAGAAGAAAACGTTTCGATGCCGTAGGATTTACTCTTAGTGGGCTATCGTTAGTCGGATTTATGATTGGCTTCGACTTATTTAGTAAAGACGGAGTATCTTATCTGATACCGTTGGTAATTATTTGTGTAAGTTCTGTTTTACTGTTCTTCAACGTCAAATATTCAACCCATATATCCAATCCGTTGATTGATTATTCCGTCATGCGTATTCCAACCTATCGAGTAACCATACTCACCGGAACTCTTTCAAGGATGGTTATTAATGTAGCACCTTATCTTGTTCCTCTTATGTTTCAGGTGGGATTCGGCTTGAGTCCATTTCAATCCGGCTTGCTCTTCCTGTCTACAATGGTCGGAAACTTATGCATGAAATCTGCTACTGTTTGGATAATCCGTCACTTCAGTTTCAGAAAAATACTCATTGTCAACGGAACATTAATCGCCGTTTTTACGTTTCTTACCGCACTTTTGTTACCTACCACACCGATATACATAATCGTCTCCGTAATGTTCTTTTCAGGTATGGTGCGATCTATGCAATTTACAAGTATTACAACTTTGGCTTTCGCTGATACGCCCGAGAACAAGACAACATCAGCAAACACATTATATAGTACGGTACAACAAATGTCAGCCGGATTGGGTATAGCATTAGGTGCAGTTGCATTGCACTTTTCAAATATCTTTAATCATGGAACTGCTGATCATTATACAGTAGCAGATTTTCGCAGTTCGTTCATCCTTGTTGCGATTCTGGCTTTAGTACATCTCTTCGGTTATCTGAAACTTAAACCTGACGCAGGAAATTCAGTCAGAGTTAAGAAATAGAGCATATCACATACGGAAATACAATAATATAACACATTATGGAAGGTTCTTCGAAACTACTACACGATTTGGCTATAATACTTATTACAGCAGGTATTGTAACCGTTATTTTTAAATTGATTAAACAACCTGTTGTGCTTGGTTACATTGTGGCAGGATTTCTCATTTCTCCAAACTTCGTATTTTTACCGTCAGTAGTAGACGCCGAAAATATAAATGCATGGGCGGATATAGGTGTTATCTTCCTGCTGTTTACCTTAGGTCTTGATTTCAGTTTAAAAAAGTTGATGGCGGTCGGTGGTACAGCCTTTATAGGCACATCTATCAATATGATTGGTATGATAGCAATTGGTCATACCCTCGGTCAGATGCTTGGTTGGGGCAATGGGCAAAGCCTTTTTCTCGGCTGTATGCTGTCCATGTCATCCACAACCATCATTATTAAAACACTAACCGACATGGATCTGTCTAAAAAGCGATTTGCAAGCATTGTTTTCGGTATGCTCGTGGTAGAAGATCTCGGTACTATATTGATTATGGTCTTATTGCCAACGGTTGCAATAAGCCAGAACTTTTCAGGCTCAGAATTTCTGAATAAGATATTAATGCTTGTTTTCTTTATATTGATATGGTTTATCGGAGGAACATATATTATACCGCCACTGTTTCGGATATTTCGTAAATATCTCAACGAAGAAACCCTGCTTGTCGTCTCCATCGGTTTATGTTTAGGCATGGTGTTATTTGCTACATCAGTCGGTTTCTCATCGGCATTAGGAGCTTTCTTAATGGGGTCTATCTTATCTGAAACTGTTGATTTTAAACGCATCGAAACAATTATGCAACCTGTCAAAAATCTTTTTGCGGCGATATTTTTCGTTTCCGTAGGCATGATGATCGTTCCGAGCGTGATTTTACAATATGCACCTCTGATATTGATTCTTGCGGCGGTATTTATTGTTTGCCGTTTTATACTGAGTACAAGCGGCATACTCATATCGGGTGAAAATCTGAAAGTTGCGGTACAATCCGGGCTATGTCTGACCCAAATCGGAGAGTTCTCCTTTATTATAGCCACACTGGGTATAAAACTCAAAGTATTGAGTGATTTTCTATATCCTGTCATAGTCTGTGTAGCTGTCATAACAATGTTTGTTTCGCCCAATCTTATCAAGTCATCCGAAACAATATATAATGGTATCATTAAACTCGTGCCAAGCAGATGGACAAGAATTATTAACGGCTATTCGGCAGCCAATACCACTAAGAATATTAATAACCGCAGTATTTGGTCTAAAGTACTGAAAGACGTTATCATCACCATCGTAATTTACTTCACATTAGCATTGGCAACATATCTTATCTCAGAAAAATTTATCATGCCTGTGATAAACAATATATTGCCTAACACATGGGGAGCTATATTGTCGGCATCCGCAACCATTATACTTATGGCTCCGTTTATGAATTCGATTTTAAGAAGACATACTAAAACAGCCGACACGCATAAATTATGGGAAGACAGCTATTTCAATAAAGGCGCACTGATTGCCCTCAACCTGATACGCATTTTGCCATGTATAGTACTGATACTGATGGTACTTGTTCCACTTTTCCCACGCATTTCCGGAGTACTGCTGATTCTGGCAGTAACTTTAATTATTATTTTCGCATTGTGGGAAGGTTTTAGCAATAGGTCGGCACGCATGGAAAAACACTTTTTTGACAATCTGAATTCTAACGAAATTATGATGGAAAAAAGTGCAGCCATCAGTAAAGATGCAAAAAATGAAATGCTGAATAAAAATCTTCATCTGACAGAAATCGATGTTCCCCAGAATTCAAGTTTGGTGGGTAAAACTTTATCCGAAATCAACTTGAAACAAGTAGCGGGAGTAGATATCATAAGTATCATTAGGGGTATGGAGAAAATAAATATACCGGGAGGAAAAGTACAGGTATTTCCTTTCGATAAATTGGTTATTGCCGGAACTGATGAAGAAATTCAAAAATTTGAAGCTGAGGTTGAGAAAAGAACTCAAAACGCATCCGATCAGTCCGTCAAGCATGAAAATCAGCACAAAATTGAAATATCGCAGTATATGCTTAAAGATGATTCGCCTCTGATCGGGATGCATATCAAAGACTCAAACATCAAGGAAAAGGCACATTGCGCCATCATCGGTATAGACCGTTCAGGTAAATCGCTCGATAGCTTCGGCGGCGACACATTGCTTAATTCAGGCGATATACTTTGGCTTGCAGGTGAAAAAGCAAATCTAAAATCGTTTGAACAACAAATCGCATCATGAATGGAATGTTAATTTATAGGTTTTCTTTCCCCAAAGGGCTATGGTTTTCGGGTAGTAAGCAAATCCCATTTAATTATTTTTATTGTTGTAATTAAAAAACGATTGCTAAATTTGCGATTAACAATTTAACGTAGGAAATCTAAGAGCATTTTATATTAATAATCGGAATATGAGAAAAGAAGCCGAAAGTAATACACGACTGAAACAAACAAAAAAACGCAATTTATCGAAGAACATCATTAAAATCATCTGGGCATTATTCATAATGGGTATACTAAGCGTGGTGCTTATTTTCACCCTTATAAGTGCCGGAGTAATAGGTTATATACCAGATTTAAAAGAACTTGAAAATCCGATTGACAAATATGCTTCACAAGTATATTCGTCCGATAATGAAATGCTGGGAACCTATTCCCTTGCGCAAAACAACCGTATATATTCAAGTTATAAAGATTTACCGCCTTATCTTGTTAATGCGCTGGTGGCAACCGAAGATACCCGATTTTATGAACACTCCGGGATTGATATTAAAGGTTTGATAACTGCGGTAATCCGTACCTTTACGATGGGAAAAACAAGCGGAGCAAGTACAATTACACAGCAGTTGGCAAAACAATTATACTCTCCTCCTGCCGAAAATGTGTTCGCGCGGTTACTCCAAAAACCAAATGAATGGGTTATTGCCGCACAAATTGAAAAATATTACACTAAAGACGAGATTATTAATCTATATCTTAATAAATACGACTTCAATTATCAAGCTGTCGGAATACAATCAGCAGCTCAAATATACTTCAATAAACCTTTGCGTGAGTTGAAGATAGAAGAAGCAGCCATGTTGGTTGGTATGCTTAATAATTCTGCATTGTATAATCCGTTACGAAGACCTGAGTTGACAAAGCAGCGTCGCAATGTTGTGTTCGATCAGATGCGCAAATATGGTTACTTAACCAAAGAAGAAGCTGATTCTTTAATGAAATTGCCAATGAAGCTTGACTTTAGAAAAGCATCTCACAATGAAGGTTTAGCACAGTATTTCCGTGAATATCTGAGATTAATGATGAGCGCGCCAAAACCTGATAAATCTAAATACAGAGCTTGGCAGATGGTTCAATACACCGTCGACTCTGCCAACTGGGAAACAAATCCTCTTTATGGATGGTGTAATAAAAATAAAAAGCCCGACGGTTCGTATTACAACCTCAGCTCGGACGGTTTGAAAATATACACTACCATCAATTCGCATATGCAACAATATGCCGAGGAGGCTGTGACCGAACACTTCAGCAAAGATTTACAACCTAAATTTGACGCAGAAAAGAAAGGACGATCTTATGCACCATACGCCTATTCAGCCCGTAATGATGTAGATACATTATTGATGCGTGCCGTAAGAATTTCAGACCGATACAGAATTCTCAAAAACTCTGGAAAATCCGAATCTGAAATAATGAAAATATTCAAAAAACCTGTCGAAATGAAGGTTTTTTCATGGAGAGGAGAAATTGACACATTAATGACACCTTGGGATTCAGTACGTTATCATAAACAATTCCTGCGAACCGGCTTTATGGCAATGGATACCCACAACGGCTTTGTGAGAGCCTATGTTGGTGGCATTGATTATAAATATTTTAAGTACGATATGGTTAATTTAGGGCGCAGGCAAGTAGGTTCTACCATCAAACCGTACCTATACACCCTTGCGATGGAGGAAGGAGCAACACCATGCGATGAGATGCTGTACGAACAACAAGTATTGACTGACGAGGCAGGACGAGAATATATACCGCGAGGATTAAATTCTAAAAAAGTAGGTGAAACAGTTACTATAAAATGGGGGTTACAAAATTCAGATAACATGGTAACCATGCACCTGATGAAACATACAAGCCCATATTCTTTCGCACGCTTATTACGTTCATTTGGTTTGACAGGACGAATTGATCCTGTAGTGTCAATGGCATTAGGAACTCCCGAAGTAACGGTGGCCGAAATGGCAGCAGGTTATACAGCTTTTGCAAACAGAGGATTCAGGTCTAAACCAATCTATGTTACCCGAATTGAAGATGCCAATGGTAATCTTATAGCATCTTTTTCGCCTCAACTCGAAGAAGTGTTTGGCGAAACAACTTATGTTAAAATGCTCGACATGCTTCGTGCCGTAATAGACGGTGGTACAGGAAGCCGCCTACGTAGGTCATACGGCATAACTGCTCCATTGGGTGGTAAAACAGGAACTACACAATTTAATGCCGACGGATGGTTTATGTGTTTCTCTCCTACATTATCAACAGCTTGTTGGGTTGGAGGTGAAGATCCTACTATCCATTTCGACCGCATGTCGGAAGGGCAAGGAGCCAGTATGGCATTGCCGATAGCGGGGTTGTTCTTTCAGAAAGTATTTGCGGACAAAACGCTCGGATACAACGCTTCCCAAGATTTTGATAAAATACCTAAAGTAGGTAATCCTTGTGCCAAAGCTAATCAGGAAGAACATCAGGATTCATCAGTAGGGATAAATCAAATGTTTCAATAATTCCAATCAAAGTAAAATCAAATAAAACTTACTTTACATAGATATAATATGAAAAAAATATTTCTCTGTTTATTGATCATACCGTTAAGCTTTATGGCTTACGCGCAAGATTCTGATAAATTGCCCATAGACCCGAACGTACGTTACGGCAAACTTGATAACGGTTTGACATATTATATCAGGCATAATAATAAACCCGAAAAACGTGCCGACTTTTATATCGCCCAAAAAGTTGGTTCGATGCAAGAAGATGATTCTCAATCAGGCTTGGCACATTTTCTTGAACATATGGCGTTTAACGGAACTAAACATTTTCCGGGACGAAAAACGATGTTGACTTATCTTGAAACAAATGGTGCCAAATTCGGGTTGAATGTTAATGCTTACACTTCTTTTGACGAAACAGTTTATAATTTGTCAGATATTCCTGTAACACGTGAAGGCTTATTGGATTCATGTCTGCTGATCCTTCACGATTGGTCAGGTTTTATTTCTCTTGACGACAAAGAAATAGACAAAGAACGTCCTATCATAAAAGAAGAATGGCGCACACGTGGTGATGCACAAATGCGTGTTCTTGAAAAACAGTTACCAATATTATACGCAGGAAGTAAATACGCCAATCGGCTACCTATCGGTAAAATGGATATTGTTGAAAATTTTCCGTACGATACTTTACGTGCTTATTACCATAAATGGTATCGTCCTGACTTGCAGGCTATAATCATTGTCGGAGATATTGACGCTGACAAAGTTGAAGCCAAGATAAAAACCTTATTTGCCGACATACCGAAGCCTGTAAATCCGGCAAAAAGACTTTATTATCCCGTACCGGACAATACTAATCCAATCATTTCGGTTGTTACAGACCCCGAAGCCTCAAAAAGTACTGTTATGTATTTTATTAAGCACGATGTAATACCCGATTCAATCAGAAATACCAAACAAGGTTATTACATATCAATCATTAAGAATCTGGCTTCGCAGATGTTGAACAGTCGTTTAGCAGAAATAGCGCAAAAGCCCGAATCTCCTTATTCAATGGCTTACAGTGCTGACGAAAATTTCTTTGTTTCCAAAACAAAAGATGCCTGGACATCGATAGCTTTTTCTAAAGAAGGACAAGTACAAAATAGTCTCGCCACATTGATACGAGAAAACGAACGTGTGAAAAAATTCGGGTTTACTGACAGTGAACTCAATAGAGCAAAAAGTAATATATTGAAAGCGTTTGAAAATGCTTACAATAATCGTAATACGCAAATGACCGAAAGTTATGTGAACGAATATGTTCAGAGCTTTACAAATGACGACGCTATACCTGGAATTGAATATGAATACGGACTTTTAAAACAAATCATCCCGTCAATTACAACGGAAACTGTCAATGCCTATATTTCTGATATTATATCTGACAAAAATGTGGTGATTACGGTTACCGGACCTGAAAAAGATGGTCTTGTCTACCCTACTGAATCGGAACTGTTAAGTACTTTCAATGCAGTAGAAAAAGAAAATATCACAGCCTATCAAGAAGAAATTATAGATCGTCCGCTGATTGATAAATTACCTACCAAAGGTAAAATTGTAAAAGAAAAGCATGACGACAAACTTGGAACAACAGTCTGGACACTCTCTAATGGTATGAAAGTCATCTTAAAAAAGACTGATTTTAAAGACGACCAAATAATACTTTCCGCTATATCAAAAGGAGGAACATCCCTCGCTCCCGATTCAGATATCTTCAATGCCGGTTTAATATCATCCGTTCCGGGCATTGGCGGATTAGGCACATTCAGCAATATAGATCTACAAAAAGCGTTGGCAGGCAAAAGTGTTAATCTCAACACATCCGTTGCACTGAGAACTCAAGGCTTTAGCGGTTTATCATCAATCAACGATCAGGAAACTCTTTTTCAACTGATCTATCTCTATTTTACTTCGCCCCGTAAAGATGTAGAGTCTTTTCAGGCAACTAAAAGCCGTATAACTGATAAGTTAAAGAATAGAGACGCAGACCCAATCACTATTTTTAGCGATTCTATAACGAAAGCGATGTATGGAGAGAATCTTCGTGCCAAGAAAATGAAATTGGATGATGCGCAAAAACTGAATTATGATCGCATTATCGACTTATATAAGATATGCTATGCAAATCCGGGAGCATTTGTATTCACTTTTGTCGGAACAGTTGACGAATCTCGTTTGCGTCCGTTGGTTGAACAATATTTAGCTTCCCTGCCATCCGGAAATAAAAATGCAAACTATGCCAATGTGAATTTAGACATACGAAAGGGTATATACAACAACAGCTTTACCAAAGCCATGCAAACGCCTAAAGCATCGGTATTTGACTTGTATACGGGACGAGTGAAACGTGATTTGAAGAATACGATCACTCTTGATGCTTTAAAACAAATACTTGACATTGTTTATACTCAGAAAGTAAGGGAAGATGAAGGTGGTACATATGGAGTTAGTGTATCTTCGGGAATTATGCGTATACCCGAAGGAGAAACACTTATACAGATGTACTTTGATACTGAGCCCGGTAAAGTTGATAACCTGAACAATATCATCAAACGTGAGATGGAGGCTATGGCTAATAATGGGCCTCAGGACTCCGATTTCAATAAGGTCAAAGAATATATGAACAAAAAATATCAAGAAGATATTAAACAAAACTCGTATTGGTCAGAAGTTTTAACGGATTATTATTTTTATAACGAAGACAGTCATACACAATATCAGTCAATTCTAAATTCTTTAACAAAAAATGATGTGAAAAATCTGGCAAAAAAAATTCTTTCGCAAAACAATCTGATGCAAGTAATTATGACGTCTTCGGACAAAAAATAAGTCTGATTAAACAAGTTTTGCAATTGAGCCGATTCTCTTTATTCTAAAATGCTGTATGCCGATGTAATATTACCACTTTCGTTACAAGGAGTATATACATACTCTGTTCCCGCCGACATGGAAACATCCTTGTCGGCAGGAAGCAGAGTAATCGTTCAATTCGGCAAAAAAAAGTTTTATACAGCTATCGTATC
>CALYPL010000027.1 GCA_945273835.1 uncultured Dysgonomonas sp.
CGGAACCACAATCCGACGCTCTAACCAACTGAGCTACGACCACCATGTCGTAAATGTGGTGCAAATATATACATTTTTATTGTAAATACAACTCATGAAGCAAAAAATATAAACTTTATTTTTACTTTTATTTATCTTAAAAAGGCTTCTAATTTTATTATTCTTTATCTGGTTTAGTCCGAAAATTTCATGTAAATTTGAATCGATGTATAAATAAATAAATAAATGATACTTAACATTCAGAACGAAACAGATATCTTGAAATCTGTTGTGCTCGGTCAGCCTCATTCAATGGGTAAAATGCCTTTAATTGAAGAAACTTATGACGCAAAGTCTTATGAATCAGTAAAAAACGATATTTATCCTCTTGAAGATGATATAGCCAACGAAATGTCCGCCTTTGAGAAAATTTTATTAAAATATAATATCGAAGTACTTCGTCCTAATATTTTGCCTAATTGTAATCAGGTTTTTGCACGTGATGTAGCTTTTGTTATAGATGATAAGATTATAACATCTAATATTATTCCCGACAGAGCGGATGAGCAGGAAGCTTATGCCCCTATATATGGGCAAATATCATTCAATAAAATATATAATCTGCCTGAAAAGGCTCATGTTGAAGGTGGTGATGTTGTATTGTACAACGATTTGGTTTTTGTTGGTGTTTATACTAAATATGATTATCCTAAAACAAAAACTGCACGCACAAATAGTTATGCGATATCATTTTTGAAAGAATTATTTCCTAATAAAAAGTTTGTGCCTCTTGAATTGAAAAAAAATGATAAAGATCCTAATAAGGGTATTTTACATCTTGATTGCACGTTTATGCCAATCGGTAATGGTAAGGCTCTAATTTATAGAGATGGATTTGAAAAGGTTGATGATTATAATTATTTAATTAACTTGTTTGGACGAAAAAATGTATTTGAAATCACTACAGAGGAAATGTATTGGATGAATACTAATGTATTTTCTATTTCGCCTGAAGTTGTTGTCAGTGAAGAACATTTTACTCGATTAAATAGGCATTTAGAAGACGTATGGGGTATTAAAGTTGAAACAGTTCCCTATCGAGAAGTATCTAAGATGGGTGGTTTGCTCCGTTGTTCAACACTCCCACTCATCAGGGGATGATAGGCCAAATAATGAGGAGTATAAATAAAATTATTGCTTGCTATAAATCTCAGTATATCTTATTTGTAATAAGCATTTTATTATTGTCGACAGGTAGCGTATTTTCGCAGGATTCGACCCGAATTTGGTTAGATTCAATCCGACATGAAACACAACAGCGTTTGCGACCTGCACCGATTTTTTCAGTAGGTGTAATTGACAATTCGGATAAAACGGTTATCCCTTTCGATTATGAAGATATTGCGACATTGAAATCTGAAAGAGCGATCGCAAAAAGATTTGGGCTTTATGGTGTTATCAATCGTTCAGGCGAAGTTAAAGTGCCATTTCTTTTCGATAGAATAGCTTCTTTCTTACATGATAGATACGTCGTTGAATTGAAGAATAAATGGGGTATAGTAGGTTCAGATGGTAATAAAATTATTCCGTTTGAATATGACGATATAATATTCTTTGACGGAGGTAATGCTGTAGTTAAAAAAGGAGATAACTATGCGATGCTATCAATATCGGGCAATCATTTAGGATCATTTATCTACAATAATGTCGAGTCGATGAATGATGGTGTCGCTATTGCGATGAAAAATCATTTTGTCGGTTTAGTAGATACATTGGGTATTGAAAAGACGCCGTTTATTTACGATTGGATTTATCCCAGTACAACACATATATTTGCGGCTATTAAAGATGGAAAATATTGTATTGTAAATAGAGAAGGTCTGCAGTTAACAGATCTTGACTATAATGAGATTAGCTCTTTTAACGAAAAAGGGTACGGACTTGCACGTAAAGGAAGTAAATATGGTATTTTGAATGATCAAGGTACGGAAACAACTCCTCTTATTTATGATGATATGACACTTTATGATGATTGTGCGAGTGCAAAGTTCAATAATTTATGGGGTGTGGTAGATTTTTCGGGAAATACACGTATTCCCTTCGAATATCAATCGATTAAAAGATATTATGGCAATTTGTTTTTAGTTAAACAAAATGATCGTTGGAAGTTCATCGATTATGAAACACTCGATGTACTGCCGATGGTTTACGAAAGTGTTAATTCTTACGCTACATACAGTCAGAATCTGGTATCTAATTACAGGCAGCTATATTCTCCCGCTCGCCGTGAAGGCAAATGGGGCCTGATTGATATGCTCGGTCAGGTAGTAGCCCCTTTTGTGTATGATGGAGATAAAATTATTCCTTTAGGCGAAAATTTACTTGCTATTCAAAAGGGGGCCTTTTATTCACTTGCCGATTTTGATGGAAAATATATTACAAAGCGTGATTTTGAAGATATATTTACCCTTTCTGATAATTTGGTAAGAGTAAAAGATAATGGAAAATACGGTATTGTAAATAATGCAGGCGTGCTGATCGTTGATTGCATTTATGATAATATTTTTACTTTGGCAGAAGGTTCGTATTATGCCGTCTATAAAGATGGAAGATATGGGGTTATTGACGACAATGCTAAACAGATAATACCAATGAAGTATGCTTATGTTTTGATGTTTGGAGACGATTTATTTGTCGTGAAAAGATGATGAGTCTATGAACCTTATGTGTTGGCAGTTTGTTGATTAACCTAAACTAATTTTATGATGACTGATACATATTTAAATGAGAATATACTTTTTACACCTTTTGCCGGCATCGGTAAAATCTCTTTTATGTCGGAAGAAAAAGATATTATTTCTGCTTTAGGCGAGCCCGAACAGAGGGAGATATATTATTACAATTCGCCATCTGAGACTAATGGAGAACAATTTGTCCCTACCGAACCCATTCAATATAGTGTTAATTTATACTATTCTAATATAGCTGTTTTCATAGGTTATCAGGACGAACGCTTTCAAGGCACATCGGTTCATCTTGATGATCTGATTCTTGATGGACAGCGATTTTCAGAAGTTTATAAAGAAGATGTTCTGGATTTGCTTGAAAATTATCATAACAAGAATAAGCTGCGTTTCATCTGTCAAACATCCTATACTGAATCTACAAACGAAGAGTGTTATGAATATGACAATATAGGGCTTACAATATGGTATGCAGGCAATGACATTACTAATATTTGTGTGATGACACCTAACGCATGGGAAATGTGATATACTTGCAGTGTTAATAAGCCTTCAGGCTCATATCTTTGACGGGAGCATTATAGATTATCGCGCCCGATGATATATAATCCACACCCGTTTGCGCTATTTCTTTGATAGAATCTTTGGTTATACCTCCCGATGCTTCAGTTTTGACTCTGCCATCAATTAATTTTACAGCTTGTCGCATTACATCAATCGACATATTATCAAGCATAATAACATCAACCACATTAGTATCCAGCGCATCCTGCACTTCTTGCAGATTGCGGGTTTCAACCTCGATAGCTAAGTTCAGATTATGATCTTTCAAATATTTTACCGTTGCAGCAACTGAATTTTTAATACCTCCCGCAAAATCATTGTGATTATCTTTGAGCATTATCATATCAAATAGCCCGAACCGGTGATTGCGTGCACCTCCTATATATACAGCCCATTTTTCAAACATTCTGAAATTAGGAGTAGTTTTACGGGTATCAAGTATTTCAGCTTTAGTATCTGATACAAGTTTAACCAGTTCATTGGCAGATGTTGCAATACCACTCATGCGTTGCATACAATTCAGTACAAGGCGTTCCATTGTTAAAATTGATCGTGCCGATCCGTAAACATTGAAAGCTATATCTCCTTTTTTTACAGAATCGCCATCGTTCTTTAATATTTCAATTTGCAAATCAGGATCATAATAGTTAAATATTTCCTTAGCTAATTCAACACCAGCTAAAATGCAATCATCTTTTATCAATAAACGAGCCCTCTGTCGCAAATCTTCCGATACGCACGCTAATGTGGAATGATCTCCGTTGCCTATGTCTTCTGCCTTTGCCTGTTCAATAAACTTGTGTATTTTTTCTTTAGTTACGTATGATGGTCTTTGCATTGAAGTCTAAATCTTTATTATAAAACGCCCCTCTGTTTTCTTTTTGTTCAATACTTTGCGAAATAATTAATTCAGCTACACTCACAAGATTGCGAAGCTCTTGTAATTCGCGTGAAACAACAGAGGTCTGATATATATTTCTTACTTTTCGGTCTATTTCCTGAACTTTCTCTTTTGCTTTTTTTAGACGATCGTTAGTGCGTACTATGCTCACTAAATCACTCATCATAATCTGCAATTCAATCTGTAAATCTTCGATCGGTTCTGATTGAGGAACATGGTTATTGTTCGCATATTCCGATCCAGGAAGAGTATTTATTTCGTTATTATTGAAATCTTTTTCCTCGAAAAGATCTATTGATCTCATTGCTGCCCGATGTGCATAAACCAATGCTTCAAGTAATGAATTCGAGGCTAATCGGTTTGCTCCGTGTAATCCTGTGTTTGAACATTCGCCCACAGCAAACAAATTTTTTACGGAAGTTTGTCCGTACTGATCAACATCTATACCTCCGCACAGATAATGGCTTGCGGGTACAACAGGTATGAGGTCGTTGAACATATCAAAACCTTCGTCTTTACATTGTTTATATATATTGGGGAAATGCCGCATGAAACTTTGTTGATCAAGATGTCGGCAATCAAGGCAAACATAAGCGTCACCATGCAAGTGCATTTCATTATCAATAGCTCTGGCTACAATATCACGAGATGCCAATTCTTCCCTTTCATCGTATTTATACATAAAAGGTTCGCCGCTTTTCGTGCGGAGCTTTGCTCCAAATCCACGTACAGCCTCCGATATAAGTGGCAATTGACCGCTTTTAGGACTGTAAAATGCCGTGGGATGGAATTGTATATATTGCATATTGCTTATTCGGGCTTTGGCTCGATGTGCCAAACCTATTCCGTCGCCTGTTGCTATCACTGGATTGGTTGTGTTTTTGTAAACATGACCACAACCTCCTGTTGCAAGCAGTGTTATTTTAGACGATATTTTAATTACTTGTCCGCCTTTCAGATCAAGTATATAAGCACCCTGACAAGTTTGGGATTGATCAGTTATAAGATCAATTGCATAATGATAATTATACATTTGAACATTAGGCTGTTTTTCGATAGCTTTGAGTAAAGCCCGCTCAATTTCAGCACCAGTCACATCTTTATGATGCAATACCCGATTTTCAGTATGCCCGCCCTCACGTCCAAGATCATAACAATCCGAGTCCGATTTATCGAAATCAGCACCCCATTGCGCCATTTCTTTAATGCGTTCAGGACCTTCTTTTACGACTATTTCTACCGTTTGGGGATTACAAACTCCGTCACCTGCACGTAATGTATCGGCTATATGTTTTTCGAAGCTGTCTTTTTTGAAGTCTGTGACTACCGCAACCCCTCCCTGCGCATATTTGGTATTAGATTCGTCCTTGTCTGCCTTGGTAACGATGGTTATTTTGATTTCGGGACGGCTTGATGCTGTTTTTAGAGCATATGAAAGCCCCGATACGCCTGAACCTATTATCAAAATATCTGTATGCATAATCGGAAATCTATTTTATTTTCTGAGATAATTCCAACATCTTATTTATCGGTTTCAAAGCCTTCAGTCTTAATTCTTCATCGAGGGTAATTTCAGGCAATTCATATTTCATGCACATGTAGAGTTTCTCCAATGTGTTTTGTTTCATGAAATGGCATTCACTGCAGTTACAGGTCGAATTATCAACTTGTGCAGGTATAAGTGTTTTGTGCGGAGCACGTTTTTTCATTTCGTGAATGATACCTTCTTCAGTCGCAATAATAAATTCATTGCATGTATCATTTACAACATAGTTCAGCAGATTGGCTGTCGAGCCGATATAATCCGCCATCTGAAGAACAGGTTTTTGCGCTTCGGGGTGGGCAATGAGTTTTGCTTTAGGGTGATCAAGCATTTGCTTACCGATTTTTTCGAGTGAAAATGCTTCATGTACCACGCACGCACCGTCCCAAAGTATCATGTTACGATCTGTAACCTGATTGATGTAACGTCCTAAATTTCTGTCGGGCGCAAATATAATTTCCTGCTCTTTAGGTATGGTTTCAATTATGTGTTGAGCATTAGAGGAAGTGACTATTATATCACTTTCCGCTTTTACGGTCGAGTCGCAGTTAATATAGCTTACCACAATTGCGTTATGATGCTTTTCTTTCAACGCCCTCAGTCCTGCTCCGGAACACGAGTCTGAGAGAGAACATCCCGCGGAAAGATCGGGCAATAAAACTTTTTTTGAGGGATTGAGTATTTTTGCTGTCTCCGCCATGAAATGAACTCCGCAGAATACAATTATATCGGCGGTTGTGTTTTGTGCCGCACGTGCTAATTGTAGACTATCGCCCAGAAAATCAGCTATATCCTGTATTTCATCTTTTTGGTAGTAATGAGCAAGAATGATTGCGTTTTTTTCTTTACGTAATCGGTTTATTTCTTCCGTTAAATTAATTCCTTTTGGCAGATCAGTATCTAAATAGCCTTGTTGTTTGATTTTAATTTCTTGATCTGATATTGTATTCATATTGTTTGAAAAATATGGATATTTTTTTCGGGTGGTAAAATAACGAAAAAACTGTGGAAGATATGCATGGTTTAGGGTAAAATCTTATACAACGAAGCCACTATTTGAGTTTGTCAATAGTGGCTTCATTGTTCTTAAAACATGTTTTTTTTAAATCCAACGCACATATGCGAAGTCCATGCGGTGCGGTAAATCGGCATTGTCGGGATATACTCGGAAACCGCATTTATAGGTTCCTGAATTTTTGGTGATGTTGTCAAGACGGAAATACTGTTTGCTTCCTTCTGCTTTTACACGTTGAAAGGCGAACGAATCTATAAATTTGTCTGATTTCTTATCCGAGTCATATTCAACAACCACACAATCTACGCCCAAATCGCCCGATATGTCTTTTTTATCAATGACAATATCAATAACAATATTGTCTCCTTTACTTATGCTGAAGGGCTGATTAGGAGTCAATAATGTTTTGCCGCTTTCTTTATCCGTTACAGTTATTGAATCAACAGTGAAGCTGTCCCACTTAGATGCCATATCTTCTTTCCAAGCAGCCAATTCTTTAGCTTTCGCATAATTGTCGGCAACTAATAATTTATGCCTTTGACTTTCTTTGATGTAGAATTTATTAATATAGTCATCGATCATACGCTTAGTCGTATATTCGGGAGCTATTTCTGCAAACGAGTTTTTGATATACTGAACCCATTCTGGCGAATATCCTTTCGAATTATGCGCATAGTAGAGCGGAAGAATTTTATTCTCGAATGTAGAGTAAATGATAGCTGCATCAAGATCATCCTGATATTCCTGATTATCGTAAATGCGTTTGTCAGTCAATGCCCAACCTGCATTTTCTTTATAGCCTTCATACCACCAGCCGTCAAGAACCGAAAAGTTAAGCACGCCGTTCATTTCAGCTTTTTCTCCTGATGTGCCTGACGCTTCAAGGGGACGGGTAGGGGTATTAAGCCAAATGTCAACCCCCGATACAAGCCGTTTAGCTAAACGCATATCGTAATTTTCGAGGAAGATAATCTTACCCATAAATTCGGGACGGCGCGATATATCAATGATTTGCTTTATCAATCCCTGTCCGGCTCCGTCAGCAGGGTGAGCTTTACCTGTATATAAGAACTGTATCGGATATTTTTCGTTATTTACCAATTTCGATAATCTGTCAAGATCAGTAAACAATAAGTGAGCCCGTTTGTAAGTGGCAAATCGCCTGCCGAAGCCAACTAATAAGGCATTCGGGTTGATTTTATCTACTATGTTGAAAATAACGGATGGAGCTTTTTGGTTTTTGATCCAACCTTCTTTCATTTGTTGCTGTACGTAATCGATGAGTCTTCTTTTCAATGACATACGATATCTCCAGATCACATCGTCGGGAACATCATAAATACGTTTCCATAATTCATGATTGGATTGGTCTTTGTAAAATTCTTGTCCGAATGCGTTTTCAAAAATTATCTTCGATTCCTTTGCAGCCCAAGTAGGCAGATGCACTCCGTTGGTAACATAGCCTACGTGCAGTTCTTCGGGGAAGTATCCTTTCCAGATCGGTTGAAACATGTTTCGTGAAACAATTCCGTGTATGTAGCTTACGCCGTTGGCTTCTTGGCAAGTGTTGAGAGCAAACGTACTCATACAGAATTTTTCGCCTGATCCGGGATCGGTACGTCCCATATCCACAAATTCGTTCCAGCTTATGCCGAGACGAGCCGGATAGCTTCCGAGGTATTTGCCTAATAATCCTTCGTCAAAATAATCGTGTCCGGCAGGAACAGGTGTATGCACTGTGTAAAGTCCTGATGATTTTACTACTTCTAATGCCTGATTGAATGTCAGTCCTTCGCCCTCAATCAAATCAAGCAGTCTTTGTATATTGATAAGGGCTGCATGCCCTTCGTTGCAATGATAGATGTCTTTCTTTATATCCAGTTTATTCAGCAGGTGTATTCCGCCAATACCCAACAGATATTCCTGTTTCATGCGGTTTTCCCAGTCGCCACCATACAACTGATGGGTTATAGGACGATCGAATTCGCTGTTCAAATCTATATCGGTATCCATGAGATAGAGTTTAACCCGTCCCACGTTTACTTTCCATACATTTGCATATACATCACGATCGGGATATGGCACTGCCAGTATCATCGGATTTCCGTCCTGATTCATAACCTGTTCAATCGGTAATTCGCCAAATTTCTGAGCTTCGTAATTGGCTACCTGTTGTCCGTCGGGCGATATTGTTTGTGTGAAATAACCGTATCTGTATAGAAATCCTACTCCCACAAGGTCTACATGGCTGTCACTCGCTTCTTTCAAATAATCGCCGGCAAGGACACCTAATCCACCCGAATAAATTTTTAGTATATGTGTGAACCCATATTCCATACTGAAATATGCAATGGAAGGTTTTGATGTGTCGAATTTTTCGTTCAGATAATTCTCAAAATTTTCTCCAACTTTTTTGATGCGTGACATCAGCTGTTGATCGGCTAATATCTGATCAATTCGTTCAAACGAAAGACTTTGTAGCAATACTACCGGATTGTGTTCCGATTTAGTCCAGATTTCTTCGTCTAAATCTGAAAATAAGTCTGTTGCTTCGTTGTTCCATACCCACCAAAGGTTGTGGGCTATTTTGTATAAAATGGACAATTCCGAGGGTAGTTTTGTTTGAGCTGATACTTCGCGCCATGCAGGTATATTGGCGTAACTTGTTTTGATTTTCATAAGTTCTATAATTGTTTTTTTATAAATTCAGTAATGGGAATTTACTACATGGTATTTTCAGTTATTTTCGGCTTTGTGCTTGCTGCAAGGCTATTTCGTAAGCGTCTTCGTAATATTTGTAAAAGTGCGACCAATCGGCTAAAGCAGCCCTTTCGGCAGCCTCTTGACGTAAAATGTTTTCTTGCTCGTTGCTTTTGGTTGTCATTTCAAAAACATCGTTACAGATGTCTTCCGATACTTCATTAAAGTTATAATCATCACGCCTTATTACTTCTGCACCATCGTCCATGCCTCTTTTATCTCCAAGTTTTTTCATCCACAGCCCGAAGCCTGATAATGTTGTCGTGATGGTTGGTACTGAAAAGGCTATGCTTTCGTGCGGGGTATATCCCCAAGGTTCGTAATAGGAAGCAAATACAGTCACATCCATGCCGATCAGTAAATCATAGTAAGCCATATTAAATATGCCGTCGTTGCCTGTTAAGTAGGATGGAACGAAGATAACTTTTACTTTGTCATCTTTTTTATTTTGTAAATCAAGATATTTTAATTCATTGATGATAGCATCGTTTTCGATGTTATTAATCCAATGAGTCAAATAAGGTCGATCTAAAGGAGCTTCGGTTGATTGCTCATTATTTTGGAGCCTGCACTGTAAATCGGCTCTGGGCTCTTTGACCCATGCCGGCACAAGTATGAAGGCAATTATATCTTTATTGAGTTGTTTAATGTTGTTCAGCTTGCCGAGAGCATTTATAAATACATCTAAACCTTTGTTTTTATATTCATACCGTCCGCTTGTGGCAACAAGTAGCGCATCCTGATCAATATCTCTTCCGATGAGATTTTCGGCAACATTTATCAGTTTAGCGCGTGCTTTTTTGCGTTTCGATTCAAATTCATCGCCTTTGGGAATAAAATCTTTTTCAAACCCGTTGGGCGTTACAAGCGGCTCACGTTGCAAGAGTTGCCGACATTCTTTGGCGGTGATATCGCTTACTGTGGTAAAACAATCGGCATTGTTCGCGGCTATTTTTTCGATTGAATGTTTTGAAACCATATTCAATTCTCTTGCCATCTGATCTCCATCGTACGAAGTTAGATAATTATATAGAGGTTTGCCATTTCCGGCTATTGATCTTCCTATCGATGTGGCATGTGTGGTAAACACGGTTGCAACATCAGGTAAATGGTTTTTGACATACAGTAATCCCATTCCTAACATCCACTCGTTGAAGTGTGCAATTACTTTTTGATTGTCCAGTTTGAAATATTTGTAATAGTTTTCGATAATCAGACCAGTTGCGTAAGCAAACATGCACGATTCATCATAATCGCCATAAGCATGAAGTGAATCAACACCATATTTACTCCACATTTGGCTGTAAATATCGTTTTTGGAGGCATAAAGTTTATCGAAGTCTATAAGTATTGTTATCGGATTGCCGGGGACATTCCATCTTCCTACCCGAATTCCGAGTTGGCATTTGATTGATGCCTCCAAACGCCATTCATGTAATAATTGATCGTCCTCTTTGAACCATGGATTTTGGTCCTTTATTTTATCCGGACCGATGAAGATTACATTATTCTTGTATAGTTCTGTCATAGTTCGTGCTTTGCTCGAAAGAACGGTGTATATCCCACCTACTTTATTGCAAACTTCCCAACTTGTTTCAAATACATAGTCGGGTCGTGAGAATTTGTTATCCATATTTTAAGGCTTATTTTCAAAAAAAATTTAACTAACTTAACTGGTTGATTAAATTATTAGGTATATGTTTTCATTATAATTTGGTCTTTAGATTGTAGTATAGGTTGATTTCTTTTCTATACCTTTGTATAAATCAAAGGTAATAAATACCGATAATTTTAAATAAAAATAAGACATTAATTTTATGAGCAGTCGAAAAAATTTAAAAAGAACAATTAATAATACTTTCGGTGATTTATATGCTGATTGTATCTTTTATAAAGTATATGTTGTTAATTCAGATGCTAAAGCTGCTGATGAGCTGATTAACAAAATTGTAGCAGTTCATAACGATATTTTGGGGCGAATGAGCACATCAGAAGGCAAAGATGTGAAAGGGCGTGTAAAAGCCTATTATAAAAACTTGAGAGAACATCTTAAACAGCAAGTGGATGCTTTGGGGGCTGAAATTACTAAACTACCTTAAATGCGTTCGTTAAGTAAGTTTATACTGCGTCTGATAGGGTGGAAGGTCGTCGTACAAATTGAGTTTCCAGATAAGTGTGTGATATGTGTTGCTCCGCATACCAGTAACTGGGATCTTCTTTTGGGGCTGATAGTGTATAAATCAATCGGGCAGAAAGCCTCTTTTCTTATCAAGAAAGAATGGTTCTTTTTTCCGATGAATATATTTTTCAAATTTCTGGGGGGAATACCGGTAGACAGGTCTAAAAAGACTTCTCTGACTGAACAGCTGGCTGAAGAATATGCTAAGCGCGATAAATTTCAGATTGCTATCACACCAGAAGCTACCCGTAAACGCAATCCCGATTGGAAAAAGGGATTTTATTACATTGCTTTAGAAGCTAAGGTACCCATTGTTGTTTCGGCTTTAGATTATAAAAAGAAAGAAGCTCAATTTTTGAAGATTGTAGTGCCATCCGGTGATGTTGATGATGACATTTCTTTAATCAAAGATTGTTATCGAGACGTGACCGCATGCCACCCTGATAATTTTGTGATTTAATGCTATTTGAGTTACAATATGTTTGATAATAACGATAATTTAGCTGTTAGCCTTGTTCAGTTTGACATTTTATGTGAAGATAAAAATGCCAATCTGGAATATATCGAAAACGTGGTTTCTTCTTTACGGGGAGAAACAGATCTTGTTGTTTTGCCTGAAATGTGTACGACTGGATTTTCTATGAACAGCCATCTATTGGCTGAATCTAATGACGATTCAACAATATCAAGGTTAAAGCAACTAGCCAAAGAAAATGATCTTGCTATATGCGGCAGTTTTATAGCTGCTGATGAAGGCTCCTATTTTAACAGAGGATTCTTTATAACACCTTATAATGCCTATTATTACGATAAAAGACACCTTTTTAGAATGGGAGATGAATTCAAATTTTTATCGCCCGGAAATGAAAAACTTATAATAAACTATAAAGGTTTTAATATTTGTTTATTGATCTGTTATGACCTTCGGTTTCCTGTTTGGGCTCGAAATGTTAATAATGGATATGATTTGTTGTTATATGTTGCCAATTGGTCAGCTTCAAAAACAAATGTGTGGAATACGCTGCTTTCAGCACGTGCAATCGAAAATTTGTGCTATGTTTGTGGTGTTAATCGTACTGGCACTGATGTTTATAACCTTAATTATAAAGGAGAGTCACAACTTGTTGATCCAGAGGGTAATAAAATAATTGATCTTGGGCAAAAACAAAATCAAACATCAACTGTTTATATATCTAAAAAAAAGTTGAAAGATTTTAGGTTAAAGTTTCCTGTATGGAAAGATGCAGACAAATTTAAATTAAAATAAACATTAATTTATTTAAAATTAAACAATCTTATGAAAACATTAATTAAATCAATCGTATTTCTTTTTACGATTACAGCAGTGGCTTTTACAATAATAAGTTGTAATTCAGTTAAGCCAATCGATAAATCCCAACTAGACGGTTATTGGGTATTGAAAACTATGAATGGTCAAGATGCAAAATCTCTGTTTGCAGGTACATTGCCAAGCATAGAATTCAACTTCGCAGACTCATTGGTTACAGGTAATGCAGGTTGCAACAGCTATAATGGTAAATTCAGCCTGAACGAAAAGAACGAATTCACAGTTCCTCAATTAGCTATGACAATGATGTTATGCCAAGAAGCCAATAAAGAAGGTGATTTTACTAAAGCAATGGGCGAAAAAAGTATACTTTCTATCGATGCTAATGGATTATTGACATTCACACAAGACAACAAAGTAGTATTCCAATTCGAAAAAGGAGAAAAACCTGCAGTTGTAACTACAATTGAAACTGCTACACCTCAATTAATAGTTGGTAGCTGGATTTTGTCAACAATGTCAGGAGAAGATGTTAATGTATTGTTTGCAGAAAAACTTCCAACAGCAGAATTTGATACAATAACAAACAAGATTTCGGGTAATGCCGGATGCAACGGTTTCTCTGCAACTTATAAACTTGAAGATGGTGTATTGACACTCGGTCCTGTGATTTCAACAAAAATGGCTTGTCCGAGCTTAGATGGAGAATCTAAACTTGTAAAATTATTAGAAACTCCATTTGAAGCATCATTAAACGATGGTAACCTTACTTTATCAAAAGATGGTAAAGCTGTTTTAACTTTCCAAAAAATGAAAGAATGCCAACACAAATGTAAGCAAAATTAAAACTGCTACACCTCCAATTATTAGATGGTAGTTGCAGTTTATAGTATGATAGTAAAGCTGTTTAATTTTCTCTAAAAATGAATAGCCAGCTAAATAATTCAGGTGAATGAATATCATAAGCCGGATAGATAAGTAAACTATCCGGTTTTTTTTATTCGCTTAAATACCGGCGCATTACTATACGAATAGATGAATAATGTGTATTTTTACGTTCGATTTTTGCACTAATACCTTATGCCGCATAATAAGCTTAAAGACCAATTAAAGATTAAACCCGTTGGAGTTGAATATCTTGATCAGTATAATGAATTATTACGATATGTATTTCAGGTCACGAACCGTGAGTTAGTGGAGAGCGGATACGAAGATGGTGAGATAGTAAGAGCAAAGCAGCCAATACTTCAAAAAGCAGATGTATTCGGATGGTTTAATGCTGAAGACGAACTCATATCACAGATTTGTATATATCCTTGTCAGGTTAATATACACGGAAGAATATTTGAAATGGGTGGAGTGACAGGCGTAGGTACTTACCCGGAATATTCTAACATGGGATTGATGAGCGATCTTATCAAATTGGCACTTACCGACATGAGAGAAAAAGGACAATATATTTCGTACCTCTATCCGTATTCAGTGCCTTATTATCGACGTAAGGGTTGGGAAATCATGTCAGACCATCTGACGTTTACGATTAAAGACACGCAACTGCCTGAGCAAGTAGATGTGCCGGGTTATGTGGAACGGCTTGATATAGACGATAAAGACGTTATAGAAACTTACGATAAATTCGCCCGTGCCAATCACGGTTCTTTAATAAGAGGTAAACTCGAATGGGATGAATATTGGAGATGGGAGAATGAAGACGAACGTATAGCAGCTGTCTATTATAATGAGAACGATGTTCCCATGGGGTATGTCATGTATTGGATTGCCGATGATATATTTTATATCAAAGACATGATATATCTCAATCAAGAAGCCCGAAAAGGATTATGGAATTTTATTCGTGCTCATTTTTCAATGATAGACAATGTTAAAGGCGATATTTACAAAAATGAACCGATAGCTTTTCTTTTAAATGATAGTCAGATAACAGAAACAATTGAACCGTATTTTATGGCTCGAATTGTTGATGTGGAGGCATTTCTGACTAACTTTCCATTTATCGGTAAAGCAGCTTCTTTCCATTTTCTTATAACTGATCCTGTTGCCGAATGGAATAATGGAATCTTCGGAGTTGACTGCAGAAATGAAGGACAAGTGCGTATTAGCCGTGAAGCGATCGGCGAATGTGTCGAAACAGATATACAGACCCTTACAGCTATGTTGATGAGCTATCGGAGTCCATCTTATCTCAATAAAATAGAAAGGCTGAAGACAGATTCCAAAACTCTTAAAATTCTTGAAAATATAATACCTAACGATCAGCCTTACTTCTCGGATTATTTCTGATGATTAAAATATTCGATAACCGAAGCGAAATTTTCAATCAAGCATATTCAGCATTTGTAAGATCGCGGCATTTGATGCTTTCATAATATTGGCTTCCCGATATTTGCCTAAATTATATTTTCTTGCTTGACAATTACCTTTGTAAGACGTACATATCCAGACTGTACCCACAGGCTTTTCATCGCTGCCTCCATCAGGACCAGCAATACCCGAAACTGAAATAGCACAGTCAGTATTCAAAACATCAATCACTCCGGCTGCCATCTCTAAAACAACCTCTTCGCTGACAGCACCAAAAGAATCCAGTGTTTCGGCTCGCACGTTTAGTAAATTCTTCTTGATCTCATTTGCATAAGAGACAACAGAGCCCTTGAAATAACGTGACGCTCCCGCAACAGATGTAATCATGTGGGCTATATTTCCGCCCGTACAACTTTCAGCCGTGCCGATTGTCAACCCCTTTTCAATTAATTTTTTACTCAGAATAGCTTCTAAAGCTATATCTTCTTCGGCTATAATGGCTTTACCCAACAGAGCTTTGAGCTTCAAGACTTCTGTTTCTAACTCCGGTCTGCGCTGTTCGCCTTTCACAAACAAGCGTAATTTCATAAACCCTAAAGAAGGAAGATAAGCCAACCCGAACCCTTTGGGCAGATTATTTTCGAAATCGCTGATATGAATAGCCAGTGCAGACTCTGTATAGCCTGCCACAATAAACACCTGTTTTATGTATGACTCTGTGTCAAAATGTTGCGTAAGGCGGCTAATAATTTCATTCTCCATTACATTACGCATTTCATAAGGAACGCCGGGCATTGACACCAATACTTTACCATTACGTTCGAACCAGGTAATAGGAGCAGTTCCAACTTTATTTTGTATAACTGTACAATCTTTAGGAACATAAGCCTGATCATGCGTCAGATTATTTATTGATGTCCAAGAGATGACCTGTTTAAGATTATCAAGCACCGTCTCGTCAAAAACAAGCTCAGTTCCGAAATAATCGCAAAGCGTTTTTTTGGTGATATCATCTTTGGTCGGACCAAGTCCGCCTGTCATAAGAATAACATCAACCCTTTTGAAAACATCATCAATTGTATCTTTTATCTGTTTTGCATCGTCTCCGATAGAAACCATTTCTTCAATGGCAAAACCAGCCACAGTCATCTTTTCAGCAATCCATGCTGAATTTGTATCAACAATCTGACCTATCAGAATCTCATCGCCTATCGTAATAATTGCAGTTTTCATAACGAAATAAAAGATTAAAAAATCAATGTATATATAATTAAATTCAGAACTAACTATTTGTTTTTTAAAGATACGAATCTTTGCAAATAAATGATAAAATATAAAGCTTTCTTATAGTAAAAGTTGCCACAAAAATCTTGGTATACATTCAATTTAATTTCTTCATGGTCGCTATCTTGTGCTAAAACATGAGATGTAGAATAATTAACAGTATAACAATTAAAAAAAGTGTATTTTCATAAATTTAAAAATATTAAGTTAACTTTTCAATGCGTTGAAGCAGTGTTGGATGCGAATAATAAAAGAAAACATACAACGGATCGGGGTTAAGGTTACTCAATGATTTGACAGACAATTTCTTCAAACCGCTTGTAAGAGCTTTACCCAATCCAAATTTTGCGGCATACGCATCAGCTTCAAATTCGTTCTTTCTGCTAAAAATACTCAAAAATATACCCAGAAACATTGAAATCGGAGAAAATAATAGAGAAAATGCAATCAGTCCCAAATGAAACGAAGCCTTGTGACCACCCAGTGCCAATGCAATATCTCCATTGTTAAGAAAAAGCGACAGCAAAAAAAGAATAACCCCTGTATATAGCACAGAAATCAACATACTCTGTAAGGTATGTTTTTTCTTGTAATGACCTATTTCATGTGCAAGTACGGCTACAATTTCGTCAATCGACAAATCATTTATAAGCGTATCATACAACACAATTCTTTTCTTACTCCCAAATCCGGTGAAATAGGCATTGGCTTTAGATGACCGTTTTGAGGCGTCCATAACATAAATATTGTTGATGCTGAATCCTGCTTCTTTACCAAAATTTTCTATCGCATCACGTAATTCACCGTCTTCAAGCGGAGTTTGTTTATTAAATAATGGAACGATGATGTTTGAATAAAACAATGTGATGAACACAGAGACAAAAGTTATAGCACCCCAGGCATATAACCAAGCGTAATGCCCCAAACTGTTATACAACCATATAATTAGATATAAAAGTATACCGCCTAAAACAACAGTAAGTAATAGACTTTTCAATTGATCAGACCAAAAAATCTTTTTGGTTGCTTTATTGAATCCGAAACGTTCTTCGATAACAAATGTATCATAATACGTAAATGGCAGTGTGATAATATCATTGATGAAATATATAACACCGAAGAAAACCAACGCAAGTATGATTTCATTGCCTATAAAATGTCGGAGCTGTATATCCAGCCAGCCAAATCCGCCGTATAAAAGTACAAGTATCAACACGCAGAATGAGATCAGACTATTATACATGCTCATTCGGCTATTCGCTTTTTGATACTCTTGTTGTTTAGCATAATCGTCATCGTTATATATACCATACAACATTTTAGGAATAGACGGACTCATCCGTTTGCGGTTTCTGTACGAAAGATATTGAGTCCAAACAAAATCAAGAACGACGACAATTAAAATGATAAGTAAATACATAGTTATAATAAAACAATTGAGTAAGTAAAGATATGAAATTTCAGTATCTTTGTAAACTCAAGTAAGAATAATGGATACATCGCATAATACATTCTCCAAGAATGAAAGGCTTTATCTGAATAGGGATATTCAGACCTTGTTTGCACAAGGTAAATCTTTTATAGCCTATCCGTTGAGGATAGTTTACGTGATGAGGGAAAAAGCAATAGCCGACAGTCCGGCAACTTCTATACTTGTAAGTGTATCTAAAAAGAAATTTAAGAGAGCCGTAAAAAGGAACAGGGTAAAGCGGTTGATTCGTGAAGCATTCAGGCTGAATAAAAAGCAATTCAATGCTATTGCGGCAGCTAAAGATGCTCAATTGCATATCGCTTTCATATATTTGAAAAATGAACTTCCTGACTATTCTGAAATTGAAAAAGCCATTCTGAAAGCTCAAGTAACCTTGTCTGAAAAACTTAATGGGAGAACAGATGAAAAAGTTATTGACTAAAATATTGCTCTTGCCTATTTATTTCTATAAATACTCAATATCTCCCATGTTGCCGCCTTCGTGCAGATATGTGCCGACATGTTCGGAATATGCGATTGAGGCTTTAAAAAAATACGGTCCGATAAAAGGAGTATGGCTTGCTATAAAAAGATTGTCCCGCTGTCATCCATGGGGAGGTCATGGCTATGACCCTGTTCCCTGATGTAATTAATTTGCAGCCTAATTGTATGCAGGTATAAGACAGTTTAGTCCGTGAAAAATCTATACTTGTAAATCCCTAAAAACCTTTTAAAAATTCGCACAGTTTTTTCACGGCTCTTGCCCGATGGCTGATTTCACTTTTAACTTCCATACCCAATTGAGCAAAAGTTTTATCAAACCCATCAGGCTGAAAAACTGGGTCATACCCAAACCCATCGTTGCCTTGTGGAGTTGAGGTTATAGTTCCGTCCACCCGACCGTCAAACTGGTACTCTTTACCATCGAGAAGTAAAACTATCACAGTGCGGAAGTGCGCTTTGCGATCGGATGCACCTTCCATTTCATGCAATAATTTTTTTACATTGGCTTCGGAATCGTGTCCATTTCCACCTGCATATCGGGCGGAATAGACTCCCGGAGCACCATTGAGAGCATCTACCTCAAGACCACTGTCATCGCCAAAGCAATCATAGCCGTATTTTTCTTTTACAAAACGGGCTTTGATGCGTGCATTATCTTCAAGCGTTGAACCACTTTCTTCAATATCATCAAAGCAACCTATATCAGTGAGACTTACAATCTCAAAGTTGTCTTTAACAATATCTCTGACTTCATCCAACTTATGAGCATTATGTGTGGCAAACACAAGTTTTCGTTTCATTCCTTGGGTAAATTATTATAAGTTTGCAAGGCTTTTTCAAGCACAGTAATAGCCTTTCCAAGATCTTCTTTATTGATGACGTAAGCCATTCTCACTTCATTTTTACCAAGACCCGGTGTCATGTAGAAACCTGATGCAGGTGCCATAAAAATGGTTTGTCCCTCATACTCAAAATCGGAGAGACACCATTCACAGAATTTGTCAGCATCATCGACAGGAAGCCTAACCACGGTATAAAACGCACCCATCGGTATTGGGGTATAAACTCCCGGGATACGGTTGAGGCGATCGATAAGAAACTTGCGACGCTCTACGTATTCATCGTAGACATCCTGCATATAATCTATATCGGCATCTAAAGATGCTTCGGCTATGATTTGACCTATTAAAGGTGGGCTGAGGCGTGCTTGACAGAATTTAAGAACGGCAGTTCGCACGTCTTTATTTTTAGTAATCAAAGCACCGATTCGGATACCGCATTCACTATATCTTTTGGATACGGAGTCGATTAAAACAACATTATTTTCAATACCTACCAGATGGCAAGCCGATATGTAAGGCGATCCCGTGTATATAAACTCACGATATACCTCGTCAGAAAATAAATACAGATCATGCTTCATCACAAGGTGTTTGATCTGATTCATTTCGGCACGTGAATACAAATATCCGGTAGGGTTATTCGGATTACAAATCAAAATACCTTTGGTACGCTCATTTATCAGCTCTTCGAATTTTTCGATAGGAGGGAGGGCAAAGCCTTCTTCAATCGAGGATGGAATGGTTCTGATAACGGCTCCTGCCGAAACTGCAAATGCCATATAATTGGCGTATGCCGGTTCGGGAATAATTATCTCGTCTCCCGGATCAAGGCAAGCCATAAAGGCGAACAGAACGGCTTCAGAACCGCCGGTAGTTACTATGATATCGTCAGCGGCAACACTTATATTGTACTTTGCGTAGTAGCTGACTAATTTTTCTCTGTATGATTTATTGCCTTCGCTTGGACTATATTCTAAAACTTTTCGGTCAATTTTTTTCAAAGCATCCAATCCCACTTCGGGTGTCGGAATGTCGGGCTGTCCGATATTCAAATGATAAACCTTCAAGCCTCTGGCTTTTGCAGAATTCGATAAAGGGGTTAGTTTCCTGATAGGAGAACTGGGCATAATAACTCCACGCTCCGAAATAGTTGGCATAATAAATCAAATAAAATTATAAAGTAACGCAAATATACAAAAACAGTTTTACCCTCAATTTATTTTAAAACCAATAAAAAAAATAAAAACCCTGTCAACGTGAAATACTTGACAGGGTATATATGAATTTGAGTAAAATTTTATTTATGGTCGCAAACTTTGGTGATATCAACTGTGAAACCGTCATTCATGGGTTTGAATTTACCTTTACGCTTAAGAAACCCGATGAGTGTGTCAACATCCATGTTCTCGGCAGAGCAAGCATAAAAACGTTGTTCCTCACCAAATTTATTTATTATAGCTTCTCTCAAAGTTGCTTCGTCATAACTATTACCCTCCATCATATGGAGTACTTCATGAGCATGTAATTGTTCCATAATATCAATGATTATAACTATTAATGGGAACAAATGTATATGATATTACG
>CALYPL010000028.1 GCA_945273835.1 uncultured Dysgonomonas sp.
TATGATATTGTGATGGAATATCCTGCCATAAACTTCCACCAAAAGCAACATTCATGACCTGCATTCCCCTGCAAATGCCGAAAATGGGCAATTGACGATCTGATGCCACTTTTAGCAGTAAAAAATCGTAAGTATCTCTTTCTGGTATAACATCTGTTAAACCCTCAAGATCCGACTCTCCAAAATATCGGGCTTCAATATCTGAACCTCCCGATAACAAAAGACCGTCTATGCGTTCCACTATTTCACGTAGTGCATCCATATCATCGGTAGCCGGAATTAAAATCGGTACACCTCCGGTATTGATAACAGAACGTATATAAGCTTCATGCAATCGTGAGGTATGATCATCAATATTTACGGATATACCGATAATAGGATTGTCCGAACGTTTACTCTGCGGCGTTGTCCCAAAGGTGACGGTTTTGAAGTCTACTATTTTTTCAGCCATAGTTTTGGATATTTTATACAACAAATATACATTAATATATTCTGATTATATTAATAATTCTCTTGGAGGGTTTTTAAATGCTATGCAAGCTATCAATTTTTATTTAAGATTTTGGTACAAAAACATTAATTTATTGCGACAAAATAGTCATTGAATATCAGACATATATAATTTTAATAAATATTTTTCTTTAAAAGCCTTGCGAGTTTAAAATTCTTATCATATCTTTGCATCGCATTTGAGAGATAATGCTACTACAAAAATAAGGGCGTTTAGCTCAGCTGGTTCAGAGCATCTGCCTTACAAGCAGAGGGTCGGCGGTTCGAATCCGTCAACGCCCACCTAAAAAATTAAAGACTTACGAGAAATTGTAAGTCTTTTTTCTATAATTTACACATACTTTTCCGAATATAAGTAAACTTTAATAACCTCATGAAATGTCAATAACTTCAGTTTCCAATTAAAGTTATTATATATTTTCTTTTTTTTACCGCTGAGACTGATATAATGCCCGTATAAAGCAATGCAAAATAAGATTTTACTAATCGGAGGATCAGGTCTAATAGGAGACCGATTATAAATATATGGCAGAAAAGGTTTGTGTTATGCTTTGGCTGAAGCGTCCAAACCGACTGATATTACAGATTATTATCAAAAACTCCGACCGAATATCGGCTAAAAGGCAGATTGGAGTTATGCGGCATAAGTCCGTTTAAGATCTTCTATGTCAACATACTCAAAGGTTCGTCAGAAAAAATAAGAATGGCTTATGCAAGTTGAAACGTTAGGTCATAAATTAAAATAGATTAAAAAAAATATTTTTAGTTTTTTCTGACTCTTATTAATTCCTATTCTAAATAATTAATTATGTATTGCTCTGATATTAATATATCAGGGATTTTTTGTGCAACAATATCACGTAATTCTTTTTAGAAAATAAATGTGAGTATCAGCACAAACATTTACCCTATTTTTAATTATTTTTGGAAGATGCTAAAAGAATATTCTATCTCTGACATATTAGGTTTGCCCCCTCAACACATTTCTTATTTCGTCGGAACATTTGAAGGCACAGACGATGCTGATATTGAATGGCCACACCGCCATAACTTTTATTCGCTCATCTGGTTTACAGAAGGAAGCGGTTTTTATGTCATTGATATGCAGGAGTTTGAAATTATACCGAACCGTATATTTCAGGTCAGCCCCAAGCAAATTCATAATTGGGACTATGCCGAAAACAGTAAGGGATATATTTTAGTATGTGATGCATCTTTGGCTTTAACCCTTAATTTAGGATATAGCAGCCCATACATAGACATTGGCGATAAGGCTTCGTTATTAAAAGAAATATTTACAAATTTATTAACAGAAACAAAGAAAAATGATAATTTAGCTTGTCGAAACGTGGAATCAGGCATATCTTACCTCTATGCTATTTTAGAAAGATTATCGGCTGATAAAAAAATAAAAAGTCAAGGATTAGATAAAACTTTAGAGAGATTGAAACATGTTGTTTATGAAGATTTTCATCAAACAAAAGTTGAAAGATATGCAGAAATGATAGGATTATCAGCTGATATCCTAAATCCCGTTTGCAAACAAATAACAGGTATTACCCTGAAGCAATTCATTCTCGATTTGAAAGTTACGGAAGCAAAACGATTATTAATATATTCCGATAAAAATATCAATGAGATAGCTTACTCGTTAGGCTTTGATGATAGCTCTTACTTCTCACGCATCTTCAAAAAGAAAACCTCTTTCACACCTTTGGGTTTTATCAAAAAATACCGAAAACTGTAATAAAAATCATGTCCTACAAACCATAACACTTATATCTTGTATCAATCAGTTTACAGTCAATCTTTTTTCGCTACTCCCCCCTTCTATAATTAATATTAATTGCGTAAAAAAAAATCAGAATCAGATGCAGTTTCTAACTGACTCCAACATTAATAGATGAGTAATTATAATGTATATTATCAAATATCAATAGTTTTTTTAAATAACAGTGCCAATCAACTAACTATCAGCATTTGCATAAATAATACGTATAGAAAAGTCATTAAATTCTTATATAATTATGCTTTTTATATAAATACATTTATGTCCACAATATTTAGTACTTATACACAACAATCTAAAAGTAAAAAAGAGAGGCGAAATTATTAATTATTCGTCTCTCCTTTTCTGATTATATGATTGATTACTGAAATATCAGAATTTGAGTGTATTTAGTTTTTTATCAACCAATAAGCCATCTGTCGCTTTCAGATCAAATTTAACCTTATGTTTTGCTTTAAGTCTGATTATGAATAAGTCATGACTATCATTAAGCGTTTCTTTATTTCCAAGATTAACAAATGTCGGATATAACGATTTTACACCATTCGTATGAAGCCTGTCATTTGTCATATTCTCCATTTCTTTGGTATTTAACAATTTTATTCCTTCAAATTCATAATCCTGAGGATTGTATGGCAACGCAAAGCTGAATGCGTTCACAGCTTGCAACCCATGTCCTTTTACAAGAATTTCAACTGTTTCGCCTGCATTATACAGTTGCTTAGGCGTGCTTATGCTAATACTTCCGCCTAAATGATTATTTTTACCGGTCGGCTCAACACCACCATCAAGTTGTGTGGCTACCACAGAAATATCATAAGCATCAATCAGTCCGTTTTTATTTATATCACCGTTGCTGATATAACCTTCGAAATCGGCATCGCCTTGTCTCAACCCTGTATAATTAATGTAAGAAGTCAGATCGTTATTATCAATTTTACCATCGTTGTTGATGTCTCCCGGCAGATAGCTTTCAGTACCCGGAACTTTAAATATGTACATTTCACGACCTGAACCGAAATCACGGACCGCATTCTGAACCGAAATCCTGATGTAACGAGCAGTAGGTTTGTTTTCAAACTTAAATTCTTTTACCTCATCGTTATCTTTCCACTCAAACTCTCCTGCATCTACCCAAGTTTCCTTGTCGTAACTGCTATAAACCTTTCCTTTAAGAAGTATGCCGTTACCTCTACCGATACGTGGCAGATATTGGAACTTATCTAATTGATTTATTGTGCGTAAATCTATCAATATATCAAACGGAACTGCTTTGTGCGACCATTGTGTATGCCACATGCTTCCTTCGTCGAAGTCGAACAGTTTATTAATTTCAGAGCCTTCTTCGTCGGGAGCGGTAGATTCCGCAACAATACCTTTGATTGCAAATTCGAGCGGATTTGATTTTGTTTTAGCTGCAAATTCTTTCCAGTCGGAATAACCATCTTTGTTTACTGAACGTATTTTTAATGTATATGTTGTTTCAGGGTTAAGCCCGTCCAGCAATAGCTCATTATCCACGATGGTAGAATAAAGCATACCATTTAATTCTATTTCATAATAATCAGCATTAGCCGCCTTGTCCCAAGTTGGTCTTAAACTATAGGCTTCCGAATTATCATCCGTTACAATTGCATTCTCAGGTGCGACAGTTTTTCCTGTTGTGAGACGAAGCGGATCAGAAGGTTCAAATTCAAAACCGCTGATTTTTAATTCTGTCGATGATGCTGTTATATCAGACTTCCTGAGTTTTACAAGCAGTTGTGGATTTTTAGTGATGATAAGCTTTTGAAATTCGCTTCCCTCTGTGGCAAACTTATTCAGATTTGGTTTAGCATCATAAAAATATACATTTTCTTTCTGCTCAAACTCTTGAAGGGTGTTTACTTCTTCCAGTTTTATTTTGTCTTTTCCGATTGCTGCCGTAACTTTCTTGGGTTTCGCTGTAACATTGATTCTGAATTCGGTGGCTTTATCTTTAACAAAGCCGGTAAAGTTACCAATGGTTGGATGGATGGTTATTTCCACATTCTTTTTATCGTCCGCATAAGATTCGATCTTAGTCGTTACACTTTTTCCGCTTTTGTATTCTTCAGTAGTGCCATCATCGTCATACTCAGTGAATGCGCTATGCCCAAAAGGATAAATTTCATAAATCCTTTTTTGGGTATCAATCTGCGATACATTGTTATTCGGATTTACCATCGGAATAATAGCTCCATTTTTTACAAACAACGGCAATTTCCAGAGTGGAGACGCAAAGTTATTAATGATGCGGTTGCCTTCGTATTTAGTTCCTGTAAAGTAGTCTATCCAAGTACCTTGTGGCAAATAAATACCGTTGCGCACATCGTTACCTTTTTCGTCAGCATTGGTATTTTGATAAATCGGCGCCACAAGAAAGTCTGATCCGTAGAGATATTGATATTGTGTAGCCTTTCCGTAAGTGTAATCGCTCGGGT
This sequence comes from uncultured Dysgonomonas sp., assembly GCA_945273835.1. Taxonomy (GTDB): domain Bacteria; phylum Bacteroidota; class Bacteroidia; order Bacteroidales; family Dysgonomonadaceae; genus Dysgonomonas. The sequence goes on from CALYPL010000028.1 coordinate 4,762, forward strand.
ATTCCAAAAACATAGCTCGTATAATAGGTAAACCATCTACCGCATCATGTGCTATACTATAAGTATATGGTATGAGCTGCGATTTAAGTTTGAGATACCAACGGTTTATTGAAGTTACGGGTTCGCCCATAGCATGAGGATATTTTTCGTTCAGTCCCCAACCATCCATGTTCAGTTCCATTGGAGTAAATGTTTTCCATTGGAAATCACGTGCGTTGACTATCGGATTTTTCCCACCGAAGATACCGTCCATGTCCGATGTGATATTAGGTTGTCCTGATAGTCCTGAGCCCAAATAAGTTGGTATATGGAAACGGATATATTCCCACTGACCGCCTGTTTGGTCGCCTGACCATATTCCGGCATAGCGTTGTGTACCCGCCCATCCGTCTAAGGATATGATGAAAGGTCGGCTGTTATTGCCATAATAAGGCATAATATGGGCAACATCAGCTACTCCGTTCAATCCGAAAGAGTATCCGGCTCCAACCCATGCCACATCTGTCTTCAGTACCCGCACGCCTGCATCACGTACTTCTTTTACGATGTCTCTTTGCAGTAAAGCGTTTATCTCCGGTTTGGGATGCAAGTCCGATTGTGTCCACAATCCGATCTGCACACCGTTTTTATGGGCGTAATCAGCAAGACTTTTAAGGTTCGCGATATTGCCATCGAGTGTTTCGGTTTGTCCGTATCCTGCTCCGTAACCATCATTGGGTAATATCCAACCGAAAGGCATATCATTTTTTTTGTATCGGTCTATGACCGCACGTGCTGAGAACTGATAGTTATTTTTTTCTCCGTTCAGCGATTCTTTTATACCGCCGTTGTCTTTTTGGCTTTCTTTATATCGTTTTCCGTCTTCAAAAAGAATGCCTTTTTCGTCTTCCTTCCAGTAATCTCTGTTGTATGCGTTGAGATGTCCCTGATAAAACCCGAATTTTGGAAGTAATACGGGGTTTCCTGTCAGCTGATAATAATCGTTTAGCAAGGCTACTGCACCATCGTCAACCATTATGAACAGATCAAGATAGTCTGATTCGTGGCTAAGGCTTACGATGCCTTTTTCGGAAGCTCCAAAATCGTATTTCCCTTTATTAAAGGTGTACCACATTATTCCATAGCCTTGGGTTGACCAATAGAATGGGGTTGGTGACGCTACTCCTCCATCTGTCCAGCTATTCTGGTTTTCAATGGCGATTGCTTTTCCTTTGTGCGAGAATCTTCCGTTTTGCACACCTCCTCCATAAAAGTATTCTTGCGGATTTTCTTTTATCGTCAGAGTAACTTTTTTCTTATCAAACCGGATGGGTGCCGTTTCTTCTATTACAGTAGTATTGTTCTCTAAATTAACAATTTTAAAAAGCGTGCTTTGCTTGTCTACTATAATTTTTATTTTGGCGGTTGTTATGGATACTTCTCTCGAATTATTGTCAATGTTTAGTACATTTACTTGTTTTCTGGGATTATCTACCAATATCTGCGCTTCGGGCTTGGCTTCGGGGTCACGTATTATTCCACCCGTATTATCTTGAAATAGTCTGAATATATTTTCTCCATAAAAATCGAATGTCATTATCTTATTGTTTGAAAACAATACTTCAACTGTGTGGGGGTTGATCTTTCGGATGCCTTGTATAGTCTCGGTTTGTTTCTGTTTTTGCTGATTACTGTCGTCTAACGGTAAGGCATAAATTTTTGACATCAGCGGTATGGCCAATGTTATCAAAACTACTTTGATGTACGATTTCAGATAATGATTCATTGATAGTATATGTTTTTAATATTTGTTTTTATTTAAAAAAAACGTCATCAGACCGAATTAGGCTGATAAGCATCGAGCTGATTATTGGAAATCAATCGTTTATTTTAAATGTAGCTAATACAGCTTTATGATCTGAAGGCCAAACGGCATTTGTGGCTATTTTATAGACGTCTTTTCCTTTCTCTTTTGTGACTTTGTTGTAGGCTATTGAATTAACAGGTCCCCAAAGGCAAACATTGGTTAGCGTCAGTCCCTTGAATGGGCTGTAATATATAAAATCAATACGCTCGCGCTCATCTGAATCGGGTGTCCATGTCACTTGAGATGTTTTTTTGCCTATCACTTCTGCGGGAAAGGTGATGCCGGGATTTTTGGAAGGTTTGGGATAATATTGGCGATAAGCGTCTACATAACCATTTTTTTGAAGAATGGTACTTACCGGCCATGGAATTATCAGCCCGTGATGGTCGAAATTATTTTTTGTACTTTCTACCCAATCGAGATGGGATGGTTCGTTAAAATCGCCACCTAAAATAATTATTCGTCCTGCTTCTTTATCGATTGCGGCTTGAGCTATGAATGTTTTGATGGCTTCTTCACGACGTGATTTGTTATTTGCTTCTAAAATGGTTTTTACATCTAATAGCGGGGCTTGTTTCTCCCATGTAGATCCATTATATCCACGTATATCGTAGTAAGCACAATCAAGATAATCGAGATGGGCTGTATATAATGCTATTTCTTTTCCGTATAGTTTTACTACGGCTTTATATATGCTTCCGTGATCATTCACACAGGGATATATGGTAGTTGAGTCAATTATGGGGTAGCGCGACAATATTCCTGAATCGTAACTGTAAAATGAGTAATACTCCTTGCCTTTATCTTGGAGGGCTTTTACTATTCTGTCACAAAATCGTGTGTTATTATAATTACGTACTTCGCTGAACGTCACGAAGTCGGCATCTGACGCTATTATCTGATCTACTATTCCGTCAAAACCTCCGGGTACTTTTGTGCCTTCTTGCCAAATATTGAACTGAAGGACTTTAAATGTTTGTTTAAGTAAATTTTCATTGCTTGATGGTTTCCCATAACTAATAACGGGTACAAGGAGTATCAGTGATAATAATGTTATCAAATTAGTCTTTTTCATGTTCTGAACATTTAAATCAAATTTCTTTACTTTGTCTTAGTTTAACAAAGATAAGTGTTTTGATCTGCATTACAATGTATTTATTGTAATGTAAAACCAAAGTTGATATTAATAAAATACCCTGATGAAGGTTTTGTTAGTTCATCAGGGCATTAATAGTCTTATTTGTATGATGAGATGTTATTATCGGTTATGAGATAAATCTTATCATGTTTAGGTTTCGGATATTTCTTCGCAGCGATTTCGGCTTTCAGTTTATTTACTTGTGCTTCAGTAATGGTAAATTGGGAATCGCCATAATCACTCATTTTTATATCTAAAGGAGTTAAAAATCCCCATGATTCAAAAAAGTCTGTAAGATCGAGTTTTGCCACATCACATACTGCCGAAACAAAATTAAGTTGCAATATACCGTCTGTCGCTCCGTTAGTTGAAGGATCGGGATGTGTACGGAAATATTCGTATAAATCTTTATAAAAGTCTTTACGACCTAATACATCATGCATATAAAGTTTCAACTGCCAGAAAGGAACTAATTTATTGAACAAGTCTTTTGATGTGTTGTGTGCTATTTTACCGTCAACGATTTCTTTAACTGAACGCGAATAAACTCCGTCGGTGACCAGTCTACTTTGGTTACCAAATGATGTCTGCACATAGAGTGAATGTACGTTATTGGTAACTTCTGTCATGCCTGCCCATTTGAATGATGGACGGGTCTGGTTCACATGACCTACTTCGTGCGCCGGTCCCCATACATCTTTTTGGAATACCGACAGTGTTGTTAAATCATCTAATGTTGCCGTTACGTATGCTGTGCGATTTGATGTGGCATACATCCATCCGTTCGACTTGTAATCGACAAGAAAATACATCCTGTTTTTAAACATTTTTTTGTATTTAACCAGTCCCATGAAGTCTTGTTCGAGGTATACCAGATCATCGTATTTATTAATCAACGCCAATCCATCTTTGGGAGCATTTTTTCTGAATTTTTCGGTAGGGAATGTCAGATGTGCATATTTGCCAAGAACATCAAAATCCCGATAAGACGCTGCATTAATCAGACGTGTCCAATCTGAACTGTTGTGCTTCTGGCTATCGAAGTAACCGTTAACTTTACCTGAAACAATATTTATTTTTACGGGTTGTTCTGTGGCTGTGTTAGTCAGATATGAAACATATACCAAGCCTCCTGTTTTTGAAACAAATTTATTTGGTCCTGTTGTAATCGGATATTCTTCTGCCATATCAAAAGCACTTTCTTCCTCAAGATTCTGTACTGTTAAATTTATCATTTGTCCGTGAGTATCTCCTACAAAGCAGGCAAGTTCTTCTCCTTTTTCGAGATATATCCCTGTGGGATTGTCGCGGACGCTGTATGTACTGGTTTTGTTAATTTCAGCCATTATTTCAGGGCGTTGCCATGGTTTATAGCTTTGAACTCTAAATTCTGATTCGTATTTTCCTGAATATATTTGCTGAGCAAGTGATTTATATAATGCTACCTCTATTTTGTTGATGTCCTTTTGTGTTATGCCGGGTTTAAGGGCTGAACAGGTCTGATCTGTAAATATCTTCTTATAATCAAATATTTCTTCCCCACGTTGATAAAATTCTATTTCGGCACAACTTGCAAAGTTATTGACTCCTGATTTAACTACTATTTTCACGCTTTCGGGGTTTTGAAATCCCGGTGTAAATGTAATAATGCTTGGTTTTCCGCTTCCATAGAGATCAAAATCTTTGTATTTTACAAAATTTCCGCCTCGCTCCTTAGTCCATACTTCGATTTCCTTAAATCGTCCATTACTTCCGTAACCTTTTCTCGGATAATAAATGAAATAATCTATTTTGGGGGTAGTCGCATCGAAGTTATAAACAAGTTCTGTTTTTACGTTTTCGATGCTTGTATACCAATCTGAATGGTATAATGTGCTAAGATCTCCATCGAAAGATCGTTCTATTCCTTCGCCGGGCTGCTCGTTGGTTGCCGATGCACTATTGATCTTAATCTTAATATCTCCCTTAATATCGTCGCCAATGCTTATTTTTTCCGAACTCTGATCGGTATCTTTTGATATATTCTTGTTTGCCGAGTCATCGTCTTCACTACATGATATGATCGTGAATGACATAAACATAATGGTCAATATGTATACAATTCTTGACTTCATAGTTTTTAGAAATTTATATTTTTTATTTTATTGAAACTTTTTTTATAGTATCCGCTTTGGTTGTGGCATAAATACTATTTTTCGGTAAGTAGGTTAAGATTACTGGATGATGTAAAAGGTCAAATAAGATTTACTATTTCCTTTAATCTCCGGGATCATTATGTTTTTCAAATTGGTTTCTGATGTGTGAATAAGAAAGATCTTGTCTTATTCGCTTCGCGGATGTTTTTGATTTTTTAGTTTCATGGGATTGTTTTTTAATGTTAACTAATATTGAATGCAGATCATTAATCCTCTTACCTAATCTGCCATTCAGGGACTTTGTGTTTATTAATCAATACTTTAATTTTTTATTGGTAATTAAAATAACGACATTATTATTCATCAGAATAGTAATAGAATAGTAAATTACTCACGTATATAATAATAACCAATATTAGATTATGTTAACAGTACTTAATGTTTTTATGTTGATTACGAGGATGAAGGTATTTGCCAAATATAATGATTAAATTATAATATCTATTTTATATTTAGTGTAAATAAATATGTTATAGATCAATTTTTCAGATCATTCCATTTTATCATTAATGTAGTTTTATATAATAGTTATCAGTTTTACGATGCAAGTTTAAGAAATTATACGCATATTTGGTTTTTTCATGTGACATATTTTTTTTACGTCTGACTTATTAACGTAAATGTCAATATTTGTTAGCAAATACTTTTAAGATACGCGTCTGAAGTCGCTGGGTAAGCGTCCAAATTTACGTTTGAATGCTGCTGTGAAATGTGCCGGGTTTTTGTATCCTATCATAAATGCTATTTCGGAGATCGTAAATTTACCTTCTAATATTAGCGTTTTACTCCTTTCCATGCGCACTTCAAATAAATACTTGAAAACGGTTGTGCCGAATACGTCTTTGAAACCTTTCTTTAATTTGAAATCGTTTATACCCGATAATCTTGCCAGTTCAATTAACGAGCATGGTTCATCTATTTTTTCAAGAATTATTTCCCTTGCCTTATATATCTTATTAATGTCAAATTCCGATAACGTTGAGGATGCTTGAGTTTGTTCTGATATTTCTTTTTTCTGCAGGATGACCGAGAGGATAAGATCATTGATATGGGTTTCAATAAATACTTTACGTAAAACGCCCGATAGCTCCTGAGAAGGGTTAACTATTTCTTTGAGAATATTCCTCATCTGCAGACTGATGGTCGAATTATTTATCAGGATTGTACTTTCTTTATTTTGCAGCTTCTCCCCAAAATCACCTAAAACATTCAAATCGTTGTTTAATAATCGTTTCAAATATGGAATCGACAATTCTATTTCAACGCATTTATGCTTACCTTCTTCAGGATAAAAAGTCAGTTTACCATCCAATTTATGGTAGTAGAAAAAGCTGTATCTTCCATTAAGCGTCTCCAGACAGTTGCCCTCCTTCGGTGTGTATCGCTTGCTCCCGTCTAATTCAAAGCATATTTCCAAATGATCCCCATCCTGCTTAACATCCATTTCAACGGGATCTTTGTGTTTAGTATCCAAAATATCAATTGAAATACCGTCAATTTTAAGATTGCGCATAGTTCCGCGTATGTCTGTATTAATGGTTTTGCCATCATATTTAATAAGTGAGTCTTCCACATGTTTGTCTATTGCATAATTTTCAGGAATCTCTTCTATTAAATGGAAATCGCTATCTATATAATTGTATTCTCTTTTCATGTTATCATTATGTTTTGTACAAAAATAGAAAATCCTTTTAGCGATATAGATAATCCGTTAAACTATATTCATACTTTATTACGACTTTTAATTTTGAGCAAAAAAAAGATATGAGGTTTAATATACTCGTCACCACATTTTTGTTGTATTTAAATTGTCTTACTGCTCAAAACGACACTATAAATAACGTTAATTTAAAAGAGATATCGATAACCGGAACTTCAAAAAGTAAAATTATAGAGCAACAAGCTATAAAAACTACTGTACTTGATGTTAAAGCAATAAGCAACAAAGCTCCTGACTTAACCGATTTGTTGAACAGAACAGTGGGTCTAAGGGTTCGTCAAACAGGAGGATTAGGCTCAAATGTGAATTTAATGATGAATGGTTTTGATGGTAAATCCATTAAATATTTCAAAGATGGAATACCCATGGATTATTTGGGATCAGCTTATAGTTTTTCGATAGTTCCAACCAATCAAATCGAACGGATTGAAGTTTATAAAGGCGTTTTGCCAATATCTCTTGGCGGTGATGCTTTGGGAGGAGGAGTAAATATAGTAACAAGAGAAAATTTAGGTCAAAAAAACCTAAATGTTTCATATCAATACGGTTCTTTCAATACGCATAAAGTATCCTTAACTGGAGGGGTAACCGATGCGTCGGGGAAATATTTTGTCAACGGAAATTTCTTTTATAACCATTCCGATAATGATTATAAAGTTACCGTACCCATTGTAGAAACTGAAACAGGAAACAAGCATAATGAAAAAGTCCGCTTATTCCATAATAATTTCTCTAATGTTTTCGCTGAAGGTTTCTTTGGTGTCAGAAATATGCCATGGGCTAAAGAGCTACGTCTTGGGCTGACATACTTTGATGTTGACCGTGATAACAATTACGGCTTTACGATGGATAAACCATATGGTAAGGTTAAAAGTAAAGCACATTCCCTAATCCCTACATTAAGATACAAAGAGAACTTGTTTGACAACCGTTTAAGCATTGATCAGTTCTTGGTATATAACAATCTGCATACTTCTTTCATTGATACTCTGAAAGGGACATACGATTGGCACGGTCAATTTACTCCGCTTATATCACGAAAAGGAGAGTCGGACAGTAAAGGTAATCTTACCAAACTGAAGTATGAGAATTTTATATCTCGCAGCAACTTCTCGTACAAACTTAACTCGATGCACACGATAGAGATGAACGGGGTTTATACGAAAGTGAAACGTACCGGATCTAATCCGTTTGGCGAAACATATCCCGGTTCAGATATTGATTTGTTATCAACACCTGCAAATTACAAAAAGTTTGTTTTGGCACTGGGACTTAAATCATATTTTTTGGAAGGTAGTTTATCGAACAGCCTTCTGTTTAAATATTTCAACGCTGAAGGTAATGGATATTACGCCGTCAATAACGCACTTGCCGAAAAGTGGAATCAGCTATCAACAAAACGCTTCGGGTTCGGCGATGCCATTAAATATTCGTTTTCTAAATATTCGTTTGTCAGATTATCAGGCGAATCAACAGTACGTCTGCCCGAACAAGCAGAATTCTTTGGCGATGGTTCATTCATTATCACCAATTTCAAAATCAAACCAGAACGTAGTTACAATTTCAATTTAGGTGGTCATTACTCCACTCCATCTTCTTTAGTTATAGATATGAACTTATTCTATCGCCGGACCACTGACCTTATTATGCTAATAAATACAGGGGTCTACGGCAAATATGAGAACGTAAACAACGTGAAAGGATTGGGCCTTGAACTTGATGTTGCCTACACATTTTTCAAAAGATTAAAGATCAATGGTAATATGACCTATCAAGATTTCAGACTGTTCAATCAAGAAGATGCACTTTATGATAAAGCCCGTCTACGTAATACTCCTTATTTCTTCGCAAATTTAGGCGCTAACGTATTCTTCAATAATGTATTGAGCAAAGGCGATACATTCACCGCTTATTGGAACTACGGTTTTGTACGTCAATATTACCTGAACACAATACCTAAAAAATACGAACCGGACGGTTTTCTCGGCTTATGGGGTAAACCCAAAGTAGATGTCAAAGAAAGTCTTATACCAAATCAAAATATTCATAGCATTGGTTGTACTTGGCAATCGAAAATAAAAGGTAATCCTGCAATCAGTTTTGAGATGAGAAATATTTTCAATTCTGTGGTATATGACAATTACCGTGTTCAAAATGCAGGACGCAGTTTTAGTGGAAAAATTAGTTTCTCGATTTAATATTATATTAATTTAAACAATTCACACAATGAGTAAATTTTTTAAAATAAACATTTTGTTTTATGTCATTCTGGCGGGGATACTATTTGTATCTTGCTCTGACAGTGATAATGATAATAATTCACAAGTAACTGTTGATAAGAATGGAAATTATTACGTATTATTGACAGGTCAGATAAGTGATGGTCAAGGTTTTGCCACAGCTTACGGAGAAATGCCTTCGGGCGACATAAAAAACGTAAGAGAAGGTTCTTTGTCTTGTAATGCTAACGGTATCAGCCAATTCGGCAAATGGGTTTTCAAACGTGCCAGTCTTAACCCAAACAGAGCTGCAACGCTTATCAGATACAAAATTGATGATAAAGGAAATATCGTCGAAGACGCGGAACTCTCAGGAAAATCAGCTACAAGCCGTTTCATCTATAACGATACGCTCGGATTTTTCACTTCAACCGATATGGATATGTTGAAAGTATATAAATTCAATCCTACCACGATGCAACGTACCGGCGAAATCGACTTGAGCAAATTAAAAAGCGCAGAGTATGGATATCAGGCTGTAGGTACATCATTCATGGTTGCTAAAGAAGGTAAGCTGTATGTAAACTATTACACTAACGTAGAGAATGAGGAAGAGAATTTCAGAAAAAATAAACCTCAAGGAAATGTGAAGTTAGTTGTTATTGATATAGCAACCGGAAAATATGAAAAAACTATCAGGCGTGACGGCATTAATTTTATCGGTTATCCTGGTAACGAAAATCAAATGTGGTGTATGGGTGATGATGGAGCTTTATACATGTGTTCATACGGTTTTGGAGCAACAGGTGTTACAAATAAATCAGCTATCGTGCGCATCAAGAAAGGCGAAACAGACTTTGATCAGAATTGGATTATCAAAGCTGATGATTTTACTCAGGGTACAACATTCGGAGCAGTTTGTGTAAAAAATAATAAACTATATACTCTGATGTCTTCTTATCCAATGGATTTCAAGACAATTTTAACTGATGATTCATATGCTTATTACGCATTTGATAAAGAAGATTTATCTAAAGCTCCGACTAAAATACTTGATGTTCCGACCACTACCTATCCATTTGTTTGCGGTCAAGATATTACAGTTATTGACAATAAGATTTATTTCAGAGTTGTCAATAACGATAAAAAATACAATGGGTATTATGTACAAAATAGCGATGGTACTTATAAACCTGCATTTAATGTCACTTCAGGCGGTACTGTATGGGGATTATGCAAGGTAACCCAAAAAGCGAAATAAATTCCATTGATCTAAAATCCTATTTATAAAAAATATCGGAGGAGTATATTCAAGTGATGGTTATAAAGATAACATCTCTTAGTATTCTCCTCTTATTTATCTTTAATACTAATAATTAATTATCTATCATGACGGATACAAGAATTAAAATAATTTTTTACTGGTTGCTGATCGGAGTTTGCTTTATACTTCACAACTCGTTGGACGCTTTAGAAGTTACATTTGGTAAGGCAGTAGAAATTATACAAAATGAAGGTGTCATTCCATTAGAAACTCATGTATTCTCTATACTTGTACAGATCTCACCATTTATCCTTGTGCTTTTATCTTTGAATTTCACGTCTAAAAAACTTTCTTTGTTTTCATTAATATGGAGTATACTGTTTCTGATATTGAATACCGCCCATCTTTTAGAAGTTTTAGTTATTGAAAGCCCCTTTAACTTAACTCAAACCGTTTTATTGACATTGATTTTATTAATAAATATCATGCTTACCATATCTTTATTAAAATCTTTAAAACAGACCTCAAATAAAGCTGTAAATAAATGAAAGAATGGGCAAAACATCATCAGAAATGGTGGGGTAAATGGCATTTATATCTGGGATTGATAGCCGGATTGATTGTCTCTGTTGTTGGTGTAACAGGTAGTATTCTTGTTTTTCAGGATGAAATTGACCAGAAGCTAAATCCTGAATTATTCTTTGTTGAGGGAGAAGGAACTTACAAAGATTATGATGAAATTTTAACTTTAGTAAGAGACCATCACCCGGAATTATCAATTCAGTCAATTACGATAAATAAAGGTGGAGAACATCCTACTTATCGCTTAACGTCTAATGGCTTTCGGACAGAAGTTTTCATAAATCCTTACACAGGCGATATAATAGGCAGCCGTCTGCGAAACGGGGGCTTTATAAGCACCGTGATGGAAATACATCGTACCCTTATGATTCCTTTTGCAGGCAGTTATATAGTTGGTTTGGCTTCCTTGATTTTACTCATATTATCAATCACAGGTATAAGATTATGGCTTCCTAAAAAAATAAGCCAGCTTAAATCTTCATTTACCGTCAGATTTTCGGTTTCGCGCCAAAAGCAAAACCGTTCGTGGCATAATTTATTCGGAGTATTCACATTCCCGATAGTAACGATGCTGTCGTTAAGCGGATGCGTAATTTTCCTTAATATGTTGTTTATTCCGATGATTATGATGCTTTCGGGTAATTCCCCAAAGTTGATGATGAAGATTTTCGGAGCTCAATCTGCTTATTCAGATAGATGCAAATCACTCCCGATTTCTGATATTATGGCTTCTTTTCACGATGTTGCACCTGAAGCTAAAGTCAAAATGATTATGTTTCCCCGCGATTCGGTTGGTGCCTATCTGATCAGCGCACAAAGTCCCGCCAAATTAAAAGAAGGACGCAGAATAATTTCCACCGTAGATCAGTATTCCGGCAAAGTAATATTCAATTCAGATACTGATTTTCCGAATGTTGCCAAAGCATATTTCTCATGGATTCAACCCATCCATTTCGGAACATTTGGAGGCATTATAACCCGCATATTGGCTATGATAGGAGGACTGACTCCATTAATTCTGACTATTACGGGATTCTTTATATGGTGGCCAAGACAAGCAAGCAGAAAAAGATATCAAAGAATTATAAAAGATAGAAATCAGAGTGTTGGAGAAGAGCCTGATTTTCCTAAAATATCAATAGGAAAATTTTTATTACAAGAAATGAAGAGAGGCTTCAGATATGCTTTATGGATGTTACCAATCACATTCTTATCGGGAGCTTTATACGGATTGTTAGTCGGTATCGTCTGGCAACCGGCATGTTTTGCCGTGATACTCTGTAGTTTTTTGGCAATCTGCAATTTTGCAGTTGCCTTGCTGACGCTTATTTTCAATTTAGTATTCTTAGTTCCATTCAATAAAGGGAAACGCTATATAGTGAGATACTTTACATGGTCAACCTGTATTTTTGCTGTCTATTTGGTAGCATACAATGTCTTCTCGAATGAGCACATATGCAAATTCTGATTCCTAAGACAAACACCTTATCACAAACTTTTTTATCTAAATTCAATATTATTGCTTTCATCAAAATATACTCGATTCTTTTGAATCAATAGAACCGATATCGTTCAAGGATAAGTTTTGTTGAAGAAACTTGTAATAGTGAGGATAAGGGGTTATTTTATCTTCCGATACATCGAGACGTTGTATCTTTCCTGAAGAGATCATTTTCTTCTGAAAATTGCGTCGGTCAAGTTTTTTGCCTAAAAGTTCTTCATATACGGCCCTTAAATCGGGCAAAATAAATTTTTCAGGTAGCATTTGAGAACCAATGGGTAAATAATTTATCTGCTGTCTTATTGTTTGTATGGCTTTTTCGATTATCAAATTGTGATCGGAATACAAATGGGGTATTTCCGATAGACTGAACCAATGACAGAGGTCTTGATATTTTTCAGGTAATGTAATTTTTTCAAAATTGACCAATGCAAAATAACCCATAGTGATAAACCTTGACACAAAATATTTTTTATAATATTCCATTTGTTGTAAGTCATCGCTAAACGATTCTAAAATTTTATTATTAATGTTCAGGTCTGTACGATTAACTGCACCAAACAAATGAAATTGCTGAAGATATATATTTTTGAGCCCTGTTCTATCTTTTAAAATCCGATAAACTGCATCGTCAACATCTTCGTTGTTCTTTACAAAACCACCGGGAAGCATCCATTGCCCTATTCTATTTACTTTATTAATTAAGATCTTTATTTCTCGTTTATGATATGTAACAACCACACAATCTACCGAGAAACCGGGATGACAATCATTAAGACCTTCCCAAAATGTATTTTCTGTATTCACGTTTTAAGATTTCAATAGTTTTTCAGGACATAAAAGTAGTAAAATACTGAATTTTACATTAAGATATGTTATATAACATCTGAAACTTTTATTTAAAATTTTCTAATTGTAAAAATATGCTAATATCTTTACAGCGTGTATTAATTACACTTAAGCGATTTCATTTTTTTAACTTCATTATAAAACTTCATGAAAAATAAATTGAAATGTCTGAAAGCTGGTTTTCTTGCCTGCTTTGTTATTACATCTTTCTCGATTAATGTGTCTGCACAAAAAGCAGATACTGATACCACCAATGTCAAAAAGGGCGATCGCAACGTTATGCTCAATGCTTCTGATAATACAGGTCCTCGTAACGTAAATATTGGTTTACCTGCAAGTGTGGGAGGCACAACAGTTCTCGAAAACGGGCTTCCTGTCGTATTTTTCTTTTGGCCTGAAATGCCAACAAAAGCATGGCGTACTGATGCCATGACAAGAGGATTTGATCTCCTAAACTTAGGAAATACAGCCCTTAGTGTTGGTGATGTAGGTTTCTCTGTAGGTACAATTGATAACCTGGGAACAGACCTTTTCAGAGGTAACGGAACGATTAATTCAAATCATTTCGGACTGATCAGAAATTCAACCAATATTAGTGGTCCTATAACAAAAAGTGGTCTTAAGTTCTCTGCGGGAGCTTACACAAGTTTAGATCCCGGATCATTCAAGCCACAAGGAGTGGATAAATATTACGGAGACAAGGCTCATCTTTATAAATTTGCTTTGACACAAGATTATAATTCTTCATGGATCAAAGGGTCTACCTCTGTGTTGTATAAATATGCTAACGTAAAGAATATAAGCACTAAAAACGCCCCTTTCATATATAAAACCAACGGTAAAGTTGAAGAATTGAATAATTTCCGACTTGGAAGAGACTCGTATTTTGAGAATACCGGTCAAATAACGCTGATTGATGCCATGACAGGCAAATATAAAACTAACGACGTTGTAAATGACTATGGTTCAAGATCAAGCACTATAGATTTGATCAGTAAAAATACATTATCAAACGGACTGAATGTGAATGTTACTTTAAGATATCATGACGCAAGAAGTGGTATTTACGCGCCATTTGGTTCGGGAGTTGACGATGCCACTAACAGAGATAAATCAAAAGTGAAATATTTTTACCAAGATGGTACAGAATATACTGGTAATGCTCAAGGTATGTTCATATTAGCCTCAGCTATTACTCCAATCAAAACAATCATGTCTCAATTCGAGGTAGGACGCAAATCGGGTAATCATCAATGGAAAGTAGGCTATCAAGAGTCTTATTACAACATTGATAAATTCAGAACAGAAACAACTCAATTTTATCAGGAAGTTGCTGCTAATCCAAGCAAATTGATCAGAAAGAATTTTAATGAAGAAAAAAATATTTGGGAATATCCCGGCTATGTTCTCAATCCGAATTCTGGGAATTATAATGATAACAAGTCACTTGAATATCATAACGGACATGAAAACAAACATGCTATTTACCTATATGATAAATGGGATGTGGCGCAAGCATTCCAGTTATCGGCAGGCGCTCGTTTTGAGTATCATAACGTTCGTGGTGACAGGTTGGACAGATCTAAAGAAAATCCTGCTACAGAGCTTCCTTACACAACTATTGTAAACAGTCCAAAATTAAATATTAAAGATAACTGGTTCAAAAAATCGTTTACCCTCGAAATGATTTACAAATTGAATAGTCAATTAGGTTTCTTGGCTGAAGGATATTACAATGAACAAGGTGGACAATTGGAAAGCTATTCTTCTGGAGCTGATCCTCAACTGAAAAAATCTAAAATACCTGAATTTGGTGTCGGAGTTTATTACAATCACCCAATGGTAAGTATCGTATCTAAAGCGAATTATATCAAACGTAACGAGTACAGAACTACGGTTAACTTCACGAATCCGAACAACCCGAGTCAGGTGCTAAGACCGATGACACATTATGACATCGAAACAATTGGCTGGACAACTGATGCTATCGTGAAACCGTTTAAAGGATTTGATCTTCATTTACTTTTGACTATTCAATCTCCTAAATACAAAAAATATTCTGGCGAAGTTCTTTTCGAAGACCAAACGAAGCTTAGTTATAACTTCAGTAACAAAACAGTTACAGGTATTTCTAAAGTCTTGATTGAAATTGATCCAAGCTATACTTATCAAGATTTGAGAGTTTGGTTTTCAGCACGCTATTTCAGCAAGCAATATATGAACAAGCCAAACACATTGCATTTTGCACCTCGTTGGGAAACATTTGCGGGTGTAGATTATAAACTAAGCAAAAACGTGAGCGCAAGTTGCTCTTTCGTCAATCTGTTTAACCAAAAAGGAGCTTCAGGATCAATCACCGATGCTGACTTGATTCTAACTCCTGAAGCAGCAGCTGCAAAAAACAATATGGTAATGTCAGGTTCGTATATTCGTCCATTTACAGTTGAATTTGGATTGAAATATAGTTTCTAAATCAGACATAAACTATTTATAAAAATTAAACGTCTTCATAATATATATGAAGACGTTTTTTTATTGGTGAGGACATAAATATTTTTTTTAGCAATCATCATTTTTTTAAATTTAGATATGATAAATGAATAAATTAACACATTTAAAATTTATTTATATACAT
>CALYPL010000029.1 GCA_945273835.1 uncultured Dysgonomonas sp.
AAACAAGAAAAGCCGCTGAATTAGCGACTTCTCAAAGATGTTGAGTATTATGTTTTGTTGTTCCACTAGGACTCGAACCCAGACAGACAGAACCAGAATCTGTAGTGCTACCATTACACCATGGAACAATTCTTGCAGATTTCGACTGCAAAAATAATACTTTTTTAATTAGCTATCAATAAAAAATAATTTTTCTTTCCACGTTGAGCAATGATATACTTTCCGGCGATAAGATCCGATAACGTAATTATCTGATCAAAGTCAGTTAGCTTTTCTTTATTAACAGTTACCCCTCCGGCTTGAACAGTTTTACGCATTTCACCTTTTGACGGGAATACGGGCGCTTTTTCAGTCAATAAATCCACTGCTTTAATACCGTCAGTTAGATCATTTTTCAAAAAATTGAATGTCGGTACACCTTCAAATACTTGCAAAAAAGTTTCTTCATTAAGTTTCTTTAAAGCATCAGCCGTAGCATTGCCGAATAGAATATTAGAAGCCTCCAAGGCAGCTTCATAATCTTCATGAGAATGAACCATTGTGGTAACCTCTTTGGCGAGTCGTTTTTGCAGAGGACGTAAGTGAGGCGCATTTTTCTGCTCATTTACCAACGCTTCAATCTCTTCACGGCTAAGTTCAGTGAATATCTTTATATATTTCTCAGCATCAGCGTCACTAACATTCAGCCAGAACTGATAAAATTTGTAAGGAGAAGTATAACGAGGATCAAGCCAAACATTACCCGATTCGGTTTTTCCGAATTTACCACCATCAGCTTTAGTAATAAGGGGGCATACAAGAGCATACGCTTCGCCACCTTCCACACGGCGGATTAATTCCGTACCTGTTGTGATGTTACCCCATTGGTCAGAGCCTCCCATCTGAATACGACAACCCATAGTTTTGTAGAGATGTAAATAATCATACCCTTGTAGAAGTTGATAAGAAAATTCAGTAAATGACATACCTGTTGAAGATTCACCGTTGAGGCGTTTTTTAACAGAGTCTTTAGCCATCATATAATTTACGGTGATATGTTTGCCTATATCACGGATGAAATTAAGGAAGCTGTAATCCTTCATCCAATCGTAGTTGTTGACCAATTGGGCGGCATTAGATTTACCCGATTCAAAATCGAGAAATTTTGCAAGTTGAGCTTTTATAGCGTTTTGATTATGGCGCAAAGTATCCTCATCAAGTAAGTTGCGTTCTGCCGACTTCATTGACGGATCGCCTATCATCCCTGTTGCACCACCAATAAGAGCTATCGGGCGGTGTCCTGCACGTTGAAAATGCTTGAGAATCATTACTCCGACAAGGTGCCCGATATGTAATGAGTCAGCAGTGGGGTCGATACCGAGATAACCGGAAGTCAATTCTTTCTGCAACTGTTCTTCAGTGCCGGGCATCAGCTCCTGAATCATGCCTCTCCATCGCAACTCTTCTACAAAATTCATCGTATAATATATATTTAAAGTTTTATATTTATAATCCTGTTATTCTGCAAAAATAAGACTTCTTTCTGAAAGAAAAAAAGTTAGGCTCAAAAGTTAATCCCCATATTAAGAATGAAGCCTTATATTTGTATAATATAGAATTTATGCGAAGAATTATCTATAAAATAGAAGGAAAAAGGGACAGAGTAGATTTAAAAAATTTCATGGTGAAGTTGTTACATTTGTTACCATTTGTGATAAAATCTATTGAAACAGAGGTGAATGTATGAACCAAGAAAGTAAGGCAAAATTAACAGAAGCTCAGGCGTTGAAACGTTTGGCGGCTTACTGCTCAAAAGCCGAGCGGTGCAGTTACGATGTACGCCGTAAACTGATTGCATTAAATTTAGAAAATGAGGTTATAAGTCGCATTATAGATCGCTTAATCAAAGAAAAGTTTTTAGACGAAAAGCGTTTTTGCCGAAGTTTTATAAATGACAAGATGCGGTTCAACAAGTGGGGCGAAACCAAAATTAATTATGAATTGAGAAAGCGCAATATCGCGGAAAATGTTTACCTGCCCATATTGAAAGACCTTTCGGGAGATGGATTTGAAGAGCAGTTGATTAATTTGCTGAAAGCCAAAATAACGACAATAAAAGCTAAAACCGAGTACGATAGACGAAATAAATTGATCCGTTTTGCACTTGGTCGAGGTTTTAAAATGGATATGACGGTACGATGCGTCAATAAATTATTAGGAAATGTTCCCGAAGAAGATTTTTAATGCACTGCTTGATTTGTTCTTCCCCAATCTATGCGTGGTTTGTGAAAAAAAATTGGTGGAAGAAGAAAATTTTTTATGCCTTGATTGTCTTACCAAATTACCCAAAACTAATAATTGGATTGTAAAAAATAATAAATTAGAGCAAACTCTTGCCGGACGTTTCAGCTTTGAGCATGCCGCTTCATTTGCTTATTTCGTGAAAAATGGCTCTATGCAGCGAATTATTCATGAATTGAAATATAAAAACAACCCTCGAATAGGCGAATATATGGGAAGACTTTGTGGCAAAGAATTATCACATACCGATTTCTTATCGGATATCGACTTCATTGTGCCTGTGCCCCTACATTCCAAACGATTAAAAATGCGCGGATATAACCAATCCCTTGAATTGGCGAAAGGAATTTCTGCTCAAACAAAAATTCACGTTTTTGAAAATGCGGTACAACGTATCGTTAATAATAAAACACAAACTAAAAACAGCAGGATTGAACGATGGAATAACGTGGAAAATATTTTCAGGGTTGTCGATCCGAATCTCTTTACAAATAAACATGTGCTTCTGATTGATGATGTGATTACAACAGGTTCAACTTTAGAATCATGTGCACGAGAAATACTAAAAAATCATCGTAGCCGCCTAAGTATTTTTGTACTTGCGTCGGTTGATTAATATATATAACTTTGCGACTAAACAAATTAATGTAAGTAAGATATGGCACAGAAACCTTCGATACCAAAAGGGACAAGGGATTTTTCGCCCGAAGAAATGGCGAAACGCAATTATATTTTTGATACAATCCGTGAAGTTTACAAACTATACGGATTTAATCAGATTGAAACCCCTGCGATGGAGAGCTTATCAACGCTGATGGGTAAATACGGAGAAGAAGGCGATAAATTGCTTTTCAAAATACTAAATTCAGGCGATGTGCTCGCTGATTTTACAGATCAGGAACTATTAGAAAAAAACTCGCTCCGATTTGCTGCAAAAGCCTGCGAAAAAGGACTACGTTACGATCTGACTGTACCTTTCGCTCGTTACGTTGTAATGCATCGGAACGAACTAACATTCCCGTTTCGCCGATATCAGATTCAACCAGTATGGCGTGCCGACCGTCCGCAAAAAGGAAGATACCGTGAATTCTTTCAATGCGATGCAGATATAGTAGGTTCAGATTCCCTACTTAACGAAGTCGAACTCATTCAGATTATAGATGAAGTGTTCCGTCGTTTTGGTATCAGAATATCAATTAAATTAAACAATCGTAAAATTTTGTCAGGCATTGCCGAAATCATCGGGGAAAAAGACAGAATTACCGATATAACGGTGGCAATCGACAAGCTCGATAAAATTGGATTGGATAAAGTAAACGAAGAACTTGCTTCAAAAGGACTCACTCAAACAGCTATCGATCAGTTGCAACCAATAATCCTTCTCAAGGGCGACAATCAAAGCAAATTGCAAACATTGAAAACCTTGTTGGCAAATTCAGAAATAGGATTAAAAGGCGTATCAGAATTAGAATATATTATCAATAAGCTCGATCAATCAACCCTATCTTCAGAATTAGAACTTGACTTGACGCTTGCGCGAGGTCTAAACTATTATACAGGAGCGATAATAGAAGTCAAGGCTTTGGATGTACAGATCGGTAGTATAACAGGCGGAGGACGATATGATAATCTGACAGGAATTTTTGGATTAGACGGAGTGTCGGGTGTCGGAATATCATTTGGCGCAGATCGTATATTTGACGTGCTGAATCAGCTTGACTTATACCCTAAAGAATCTATCAAAGGAACGCAAGTCCTGTTCGTAAACTTCGGACAGAAAGAAGAAGAATATATTTTGCCACTGGCAATGCAAATGCGACGTTCAGGTATCTCCACCGAAGTTTATCCCGAAGCCGCTAAAATGCAAAAGCAAATGAAATATGCCGACGCAAATCGCATACCTTATGTGTTAATTGCAGGCGAAGATGAGATAAAAGAGGAGAAATTGACCCTTAAAAACATGATATCCGGCGAGCAAAAGAAACTGACAATCGAAGAAACCATTGAATTATTGCTGAATCGCTGATCAGAATTAGTTATTAGCTTGATATATAGGTCATCTCTAAAACAAAGAGGTGGCCTTTTTTACTTGTTAATAACTTTTTTAAAACAAAGTGGGGTGAAGTGGGGTAATATGGGTTGGATTTTATATCTTTACAGTGGAATATTATATGTACTTAAAAAGCAGATTGTTGTATGCTTGAGTTTTTGGGCAATTTTGAAGCTAAAGTTGATGCTAAGGCACGTGTATTTGTGCCTGCCGCTTTTCGGAAGATTCTTCAGTCTTCGGCTCAAGATGTATTGATTTTGCGCAAAGATATATTTCAAGACTGCTTGGTTTTATATCCGCTTGACGTCTGGAAAGAAGAAGTCTCAAAACTTAGGTCAAAACTCAATCGTTGGGATAGCCGCCAGCAACAGGTGTTTCGTCAGTTTATGGTTGATGCAGAGCGATTGGAGATTGACGCAAACGGTCGTATACTTATACCTAAACGCTATTTGCAAATGTTAAATATCAGTTCGGATGTGCTCTTTTTAGGAGCGGGCGATACCATAGAATTGTGGGAAAGAGACGCTCTCTCAAAAACATTGATGCCTGCAGCTGAATTTGGTTTAACCCTTCAGGACTTGATGGGAAACGAAGATAAAATCTGATTACGGATGACAGATATATACCACATACCGGTATTGCTGAAAGAAAGCGTGGATGGAATGAATATCCATCCCGATAGCATATGCGTTGATGTGACATTCGGTGGCGGAGGACACTCAAGAGAAATACTGTCCCGATTAGATGAAAACGGACATCTTTATTCATTCGATCAGGATGAAGATGCAATAGGAAATATTTCACCTGATAAGCGTTTCACCTTTGTACATAGCAATTTTCGTTATCTGAAGAACTTTCTCAAATACTATGAGGTTGATGAGATTGATGCCCTGCTTGCAGATTTAGGAGTATCGTCGCATCATTTTGATGAATCAGATCGTGGGTTCTCATTTCGGTTTGAGGATGGCGGACTTGATATGCGAATGAATCAGAAAGCGACCAAAACAGCAGCCACTGTACTCAATACATATTCAGAAGAAAAGTTGGCAGATATTTTCTTTCTGTACGGGGAGTTGAAGCAGGCAAGGCGCATAGCTTCTGCAGTTGTTAAAACACGTTCGTCCGAACCTTATAAAACAATTCAGGATTTGTTGCGAACTTTAGAGCCGTTTGTAGGAAAAGAAAAAGAGAAAAAAATCTTAGCTCAGGCATTTCAGGCTTTACGCATCGAAGTCAACGATGAAATGTCTGCTCTGAAAGAAATGCTTAAACAAGCATCAGAAGTTTTGAGAAGTGGCGGAAGGCTTTCTGTGATTACCTATCATTCCCTTGAAGATAGACTGGTCAAAAATTTCTTTAAGACAGGCAACTTCGAGGGTAAAATTGATCAGGATTTCTTTGGTAATATACAAACACCTTTCAGATTGGTAAATAATAAAGTGATTATTCCCGATCAGGAAGAACAAAACCGTAATCCACGCTCACGAAGCGCAAAACTTAGGATAGCAGAAAAGAAATGAATGCAAAAGAAGCCAAGAAGAAAGTTATGCACGTTTTTGGGGGGACAGTCCTCACAAGCGGTATAATAACCCGTAACTGGAAATTTATTCTGGTATTGGTACTTCTTACATTTTTATACATAAGCAACAGATATTCAGCCAGCGAAAAAATGGCCAGAATAGAAACGTTGCAGCGGGAACTGAAAGATGCGAAATATGAATCAGTGACAACATCAGCCAAGTTGGTCGGTGTCAGTCGCGAAATAAAAATAAAGGAATTAGTCGAAAAGAACGGACTTGATATAGATTTTACAAAAGAACCTGTATATAAGCTCGAGAAATAAAGAGTTAAATAATAAGATGGCAAAGAAACCACAGAAAACGGATAAAACCAAGGCATTGAACCGTTATGGTTGGATGGTCTTTTTTGTGTCCATAGGTTTTATCGCCATCATTGTTTGTATATTCAAGACTAAGTACGTAGAAGGTGATATGTGGCGTAAATTAGGCAAACAAGTCACCGTTAAAGAAAATAGAGAAATACATCCCAACAGGGGAAATATTTATTCCGACGACGGACGTTTGTTAGCCATAAGCGAGCCTTTATATGGAGTCTACATAGACTTCATGTCAGAAGGAATAAAAGAAGATACCCTCAGAAAATACGTAACACCACTTTCACAGGCATTAGCAAAAAAGTTTCCCGAACGCACCGCATCCCAATACAAAAAAATAATCATGGATGGTTGGGCTCTCAGTCGTAAAGAATTAGCATACAATGCGAATATAAAGCGTAATAAACTAAATAAACCTTATAAGCGAAAAAGTCGTTATGTCCGCTTAATAAGATCGGATATAAACTATGTCGACCTTAAAGAAATAAAGACCTATCCATATCTTTGTCAACGCAGCAATCGCAGCGGGCTGTTGCTCGAAGAGAAAACGATGCGCCTGAAACCTTTCGGACCGTTGGCAAGTCGTACCGTAGGATCAATATATAAAGAATATGAAATGGGCGGTACAAGCGGGTTGGAGCTGAAATACGATTCATTGTTGAGAGGCGAACCCGGAGCTAAAACACGGCGTCGCATACAGGGAAGATGGATAGACGTTGTTGCCGTTGAACCCAAAGATGGAATGGATGTACAGACAACCTTGAATGTAGATATACAGGATATTGCCGAACATGCCTTGCGAAATAAGTTAGTTGAAACTAATGCCGAGTCAGGCTGTGCGGTTATTATGGAAGTTGCCACAGGCGAAATAAAAGCGATTGCCAATCTTGATAGAGTTTCGCATGGAATATACGCCGAAGGTAACCCCAATGTGTTTTCATATATGTCAGAGCCGGGATCAACCTTTAAAACCGTTTCCTTGATGGTGGCACTTGAAGATGGAGTAGTTACTCCTGACGATGTGTTTTATGTAGGCGATGGTGTGCTAAATTATAGAGGACGCAACATAAATGATCATGACGCGCACCGACAAAACAAAGGTTATGTAACTGTCAGACAAGGAATGTATTCTTCGCTGAATACAGTTATTGCACAAATGATACTTAAAGGATATGAAGATAATCCGACAAAATATGTTCAGCACATTCACAATCTGGGAATAGCCGATAAAATAGAATGGGATGTGCCTTTAAAAGGTCGAGAAGGAACCGTTTCAATCCGTTATCCCGACGATAAACATAATCCATGGTCGAAGACAGCATTGCCGTGGATGTCATTCGGATACGAAACACAAGTGCCGCCAATTTATATACTGATGTTTTATAACGGTATAGCCAATGGAGGTAAAATGATAAAACCATTCCTGACAAAGGCGATAATTCATAATGGAGAAATTGTAAAAGAATACAAAACTCAGGTAATTAACAAATCGCTATGCTCAGATAAGACATTACGAGAAGTACAAAACATTCTGCGTGGCGTTGTGACAGACGGGACAGGTAAAGCCGTAAATTCTACAATGGTTAATATATCAGGTAAAACAGGTACAGCCCAAATTGCCTCAACAGTCGGTTATAGGGCAGGAGGGCATTATGTGTCTTTCTGTGGATACTTTCCGTCAGAAAAACCACAATATACTTGTTTTGTAGGAATACGCCGCCCTGAAGGCATTCCTTCAGGTGGGCTTATGCCGGGAAAAGTATTTAAAGATATAGCAGAAGGAGTTTATTCCCGCAATTTGGCGACTTCACCAATTGATGTCCCTAAAGATACATTACGCTCGCCTGTTCCAAAAGTGAAAGGAGGGATGTATAATTATACCCGATTAGCCCTTAAAGCACTTGATCGCAATTATAAAGTTTCTGATAATGGAAGTGATTGGATTACTGCATTTCCAGATACAATAAAACAGCAAGTTATATTGCATGACAGATCGGTAAGAGAAAATTTAGTCCCAAATGTCATAGGCATGGGAGCAAGAGATGCTATATACTTGCTTGAAAACGAAGGCTTGAAAGTTGTTGTTCGTGGTTCAGGGAAAGTTACGGAACAATCGCTTGAGCCCGGAACCCAGCTTGTAAAAGGATCAGTGATAAGTATTAGTCTAAAATAAAAACAATATAGATATGAAACTTCAAGAATTACTCAAAAATGTAGAGACTGCTGAGATTAAAGGAGACTCTAATCCCGAAGTTAAGAATATTATTACAGATTCCAGAAAAGCCGAAAAAGGCTCGCTTTTTATAGCCATAAAAGGAGTGCAGGTAGATGGGCATCAGTATATTGAAAATGCAATACAACTCGGAGCAAATGTAATTGTCTACGAAGAAGATATAAATACAACAGCTAAAGATGTAACATTTGTCAAAGTTGCCAATTCAGCCGAAGCCGCAGGGATAATTGCAACAACATGGTATGGCAATCCTTCACAAAAACTAAAACTTGTTGGTGTGACAGGAACGAACGGCAAAACCACGACCGCGACTTTGCTCTATGAAATGTTCAGGAAATTAGGCTATAAAGTAGGTCTGTTGTCAACCGTTGCCAATTACATAGACGGAAAAGTGTTTCATGCCACACATACAACTCCCGACCCTTTGAGCCTTAACGAAATGTTAGCTAAAATGGTAAATGCCGGGTGCGACTATGCTTTTATGGAAGTCAGTTCGCATGCCATCCACCAGAATCGTATTGCCGGATTGAAATACACGGGCGGAATCTTTACCAATCTCACTCAAGACCATCTTGACTATCATAAAACGATGGATGAGTATCTGAAAGCCAAAAAGAAATTTTTTGACGATCTTTCAGCCGATGCTTTTGCGCTGACAAATGCCGACGATAAGAATGGAATGGTGATGTTGCAGAATACAAAAGCTCGTAAATATTCTTATTCAGTAAAAGGCTTGGCTGATTTTAAAGCACGTATTCTTGAAAAACATTTTGACGGAACGACTGTTGAGATTGACGGACACGAAATAGAAGTTCAGTTTGTCGGAGTATTTAATGTATATAATTTATTGGCGGTTTATGCGGCAAGTGTGCTTCTTGGACAGAATGCCGAAGAAGTTCTTGTTGTGCTCAGCACTTTGAGACCTGTGGCGGGACGTTTTGAGACCATCCGTTCACCAAAAGGATTTACCGCAATTGTAGATTATGCCCATACACCCGATGCACTCACCAATGTGCTTGAAGCAATACATGAAGTCCTTGAAGGAAACGGACATGTAATAACTGTTGTCGGCTGCGGAGGAAATCGAGATAAGACCAAACGTCCGATAATGGCGCGTGAGGCAGTAAGATTAAGTGATAAAGCAATACTCACATCAGATAATCCTCGTTATGAAGAGCCGGAAGCCATTATAAACGATATGGCTGACGGATTAAATAGTGATCAGATGAAGAAAACACTTCTGATTGTTGAACGGGAGCAGGCTATAAAAACCGCCTGCATGATAGCGCAAGAAGGAGATGTTATCCTTATTGCGGGAAAAGGACATGAAGACTATCAGGATGTGAAAGGCGTAAAACATCATTTCGACGATAGAGAAATTGTAAGAAGTATATTTGGAGAATAAAAAGTAAAAAAGTTCATGTTATATTATCTGTTTGATTTTTTAGACCAGTTTGATTTTCCCGGTGCGGGCATGTTCCGATACGTGTCGTTCAGGTCTGCTTTAGGATTGATAATCTCGTTGTTGATAGCTACCATAATAGGACGACGCATTATCGACTATCTTCAGAAGAAACAGATTGGAGAAACCGTGCGCAATCTTGGACTTGAAGGGCAGTTGAGCAAGAAAGGCACTCCTACAATGGGAGGAGTGATAATTATAATTGCCATAGTAGTGCCAACATTGCTATGTGCACGTATTGATAATATTTACATCATACTCATGCTCATAACAACCCTTTGGTTAGGTACATTGGGTTTTCTTGACGATTACATAAAAGTATTCAGAAAAGATAAAGAGGGATTGCACGGACGGTTTAAAATTGTGGCACAAGTAGGTTTAGGTCTTATCGTAGGCCTTACAATGTATCTGAGTCCCGATATCATGATCAGAGAGAATATAGAATTTCGCAATCAGGATAATGTGATAGAACACGTCAGTTACGAAGCAGAGGGCGTGAAATCTACTCAGACCACAATTCCATTCTTCAAAAACAATAACCTTGATTACGAATGGCTGACATCATCATTAGGTAAATATGCAGGACCTGCGGCATGGATTCTGTTCGTGTTGATAGTTATATTCATAGTGACAGCCGTATCCAATGGAGCGAATCTCACGGATGGGCTCGACGGTCTGGCGGCGGGAACATCCGCTATAATCGGAGCAACGTTGGGAGTTCTTGCCTATGTGTCAGGACATATGCGTTTTGCATCATATCTGAATATTATGTTTATACCCGGAAGTGAAGAACTTGTGATATTTGCGGCTACATTTATTGGCGGTTTAGTCGGGTTCTTATGGTACAACGCTTTTCCGGCACAGGTATTTATGGGCGATACAGGCAGTTTGACCATTGGGGGGATTATCGGAGTTTTTGCAGTAGTGATACATAAAGAATTGTTGTTGCCTATACTTTGTGGTATATTTTTAGTCGAAAGTATCTCAGTAATGTTGCAGGTGACCTATTTTAAATTTACAAAGAAAAAATATGGTGAGGGTAGGCGCATTTTCAAGATGACCCCCTTGCATCATCATTTTCAGAAGGCCGGTAATGCCGGAATACAGGCTAAATTGCAATATCCGATCAACCCTGTGCCGGAATCGAAAATAGTGGTTAGATTCTGGATTATCGGTATCCTGTTAGCAGTTCTTACATTAGCCACATTGAAAATGCGATAGAAAAATGAGTAAAAAAATAATAGTTCTTGGGGGAGGAGAAAGCGGTGTAGGAGCAGCAATATTGGCGCAAGCTAAAGGTTTTTATGTGTTTTTATCAGAAAAAGGATATTTGACAGATACATATAAAGAACAACTTATTTGCTACAATATACCATTTGAGGAAGGCAGACATACCGAAGAATTGATTTTGTCGGCTGATGAAATAATCAAAAGCCCGGGAATACCCAATAATGCACCAATTATAAATAAAGCGGCTGAAGTCGGCATACCGGTTATATCAGAAATCGAATTTGCCGGACGATATACAAATGCAAAATTGATCTGCATAACAGGCAGTAACGGTAAAACAACCACTACAAGCCTGATATATCATATACTTAAATCATCAGGGCTGAATGTTGGATTAGCAGGTAATATCGGTAAAAGCTTGGCGTATCAAGTTGTAGAAGATAAATTTGACTATTATGTCATAGAATTGAGCAGTTTTCAGCTCGATAATATGTATGATTTTAAGGCTAACATCGCAATATTGCTAAATATTACACCTGACCATCTGGACAGATACGATCACGATATGCAGAAATACATAGATGCAAAACTTCGTATCACACGTAACCAGACCTCAGGCGATGCTTTTATATACTGGGCAGAAGACCCTGTGGTTAGCAACGAGATAACAAAATATGATCTTAAGTCGCAAATATATACTTTCGCTTCGCATAAAATAGAAGGAGTGGCAGCTTATGTTGATAATAGTGAAATCATTATAAATACGCCTAATTCAGTATTCGTAATGGAACAAGAAGTATTAGCTTTGACAGGAATGCACAACCTGTATAATTCATTGGCTTCGGGCATTGCCGCAAAACTTCTCGATATATCGGATGAGGATTTGCGTCATTCATTGAGCGATTTTCAGGGCGTTGAACACCGTCTCGAAAAAGTTGCCCGTGTACGTGGAATACAATTTATAAACGATTCCAAAGCTACCAATGTAAATTCGTGTTGGTATGCGTTGCAAAGCATGCAGACACCGGTTGTATTGATATTAGGAGGAACAGATAAAGGAAACGACTATACCGAGATTGAGAATTTGGTAAAACAAAAAGTTCATGCACTCGTGTTTCTCGGAAAAGATAACACGAAGCTACACAAGTTCTTCGATGGTAAAGTTTCCAATATCGTTGATGCCGGATCTATGGAAGAGGCGGTGAAAAAGTCATATGCTTTAGCCAATGAAGGAGATACCGTTTTATTATCTCCTTGCTGCGCAAGCTTCGACTTGTTTAAGAATTACGAAGACAGAGGCCGTCAATATAAAGAATTTGTTAGGAAATTATAGAATAAATAAAAATGGAGTCTAATATTTTCAGTAAAATGTTCAAAGGAGATAAGGTGATATGGTTCATCTTTATAGCGCTTTGCATCATATCATTACTGGAAGTTTTTAGTGCCACAAGTACTATCGTTTATCGGCAGCAAAGCCACTGGGGACCTATTCTCAGACATTTCATATTTTTGCTGATAGGTTTGGGAGGAGTTATGACCTTACAGTTTATTCCACCCAAGTATTTTTCATTGCTGATATTAGGTGTTCCATTTTCCGTTGTCCTGCTTGTTATCACCATGTTTTTAGGTGAAGATGTAAACGGGGCGCAACGATGGTTAGGTATCGGGGCGTTTACAATTCAGCCATCAGAGATAGCAAAGATATCGTTAATCGGTTTTGTCGCTTTCTTCCTTAGTCGGATGAAACCCGAAAACACCAATCTGATATTCAAAATAGTCATCATTGCGATAAGCGCAACATGCGGTTGCATTCTTACCGAGAATTTATCAACTGCGCTTTTGTTAGGAATAGTGTGCTTTATGATGTTGATTATAGGACAGGTGCCTTGGAAAAAAATAGGACTTATTGTTCTTGTTTGTGTGTCTGCGTTGATAATATTGCTATTAAGTCTGTCATTTTTGCCCGATTCAATATTGCCGGGCCGCTTTTCAACATGGAAAGCCCGTATAGAAAGGCATGGAGAAGACAGTAATGTAGTAATAGGTGAAAACGGAACGACAAAATATGAGATAACAGATCAAAATTATCAGATTACACATGCAAAAATAGCTATTGCTAACGGTGGTATTGTCGGACTGCCCGGAAGTGGAGTAGAACGAGACTTTTTGCCGCAAGCTTATTCCGATTTCATTTTTGCGATCATTCTTGAAGAGATGGGATTAATAGGAGGTTTGTTTGTTCTCTTTCTGTATTTAGTGCTTCTGATACGAGCCGGAATTTTAGCATCAAAATGTGATAAAAAATTTCCACGCTATTTAATTCTCGGATCAGCTTTAATGCTCGGACTTCAGGGTTTTATAAACATGGCAGTTGCAGTCGATCTGATTCCGGTAACCGGGCAACCTTTGCCACTTGTCAGCAGAGGAGGAACATCAACAATCATAACCTGTATCTATTTTGGAATTATACTCTCGTGTTCATCAAGCATAAATAATATTGAGGCGCATGAAGACGTTGATGAAAGTATTGCGAACATAAATATTGATGATATACCGACAGATGAACCTGTCGAAAATTGACATTAAACCTTTATATAGATGGAAAATATACGAGTACTAATTAGCGGAGGCGGAACAGGCGGACATATATTTCCGGCGATATCCATTGCTAATGCAGTAAAGAATAGATTTCCACAAGCCGAAATCCTATTTATCGGAGCAGAAGGCAGAATGGAAATGACAAAAGTTCCCGCTGCAGGATATCGCATCGAAGGTTTGGATATACAAGGACTTGACCGAAAAAGATTACACAGAAATATAGCCGTTCTTTGGAAGTATTTCAAGAGTCTGAGGAAAGCAAAGACGCTGATAAAAAATTTCCGGCCCGATATAGCAGTTGGAGTAGGAGGGTATGCCAGTGCACCTACACTTCGGAAAGCCGCATCAATGCGAATACCCACACTTATTCAGGAGCAGAACTCATATGCTGGAGTAACCAATAAACACCTTGCTGAGAAGGCGTCAAAAATATGCGTGGCTTATGAAGGAATGGAGCGTTTCTTCCCGTCATCAAAAATTGTCCTGACAGGCAACCCAGTTCGTCAGGATTTAGTGTCAGAGGGTATAACCAAAGAAGAAGCATATCAATATTTTGGACTACGATCAGACAAGAAAACAATTCTTGTAGTTGGCGGAAGCCTTGGTTCACGCACAATAAATAGTAGCATAGCTAATCATCTGGATGAACTGCAAAGTGAAGATATTCAAATGCTTTGGCAATGTGGCGGATACTATATTAATCAAATGACCGAAGAATTGGCAAAAAGCGAATATAAAGATAAAGTACGTCTGTACGATTTTATAAATCGGATGGATTATGCTTATAAAATTGCCGATCTTGTAATATCACGCGCAGGTGCAGGAGCCATTTCAGAACTCTGCTTATTAGGTAAACCCACTATTCTTGTACCATCACCCAATGTGGCAGAAGATCACCAGACTAAGAATGCTCGGGCTTTAGAAAAAAGAAATGCAGCGGTAGTAATAAATGATAAAGAAGCAGAGCCAATCTTATTGCCGACAGCCGTTAATCTGGTGGAAAATGAAGACCGATTGAAAGAAATGTCGGAAAATATTTCACAACTTGCACAAAAAAACTCGTCAGATCGTATCGTAGACGAAATAATAAAAATAGTAGAAGCAAACAAAAAATGAATAATATCAATTCAGTATATTTTATCGGTATAGGCGGAATCGGGATGAGTAACCTTGCGCGCTATTTTCTGTCGAAAGGAAAAATGGTCGGAGGATATGACCGTACAGAAACCAGTCTGACAAAAGAATTAGTAAAAGAAGGAGCTAATATACATTATATTGATAGTAAAGACTTAATACCGATAGCCTTTACAGATAAAGCACATACACTTGTCGTTTACACGCCGGCAATACCGTCGGATAGTGTTGAGCTGAACTATTTTAAACAAAACGGATTCGATCTTCATAAACGAGCCGAAGTATTAGGCTTGATTACAAAACAATCAAAAGCACTTTGCTGTGCCGGAACTCATGGCAAGACCACTACATCAAGTATGTTGGCGCATATTCTCAGACAATCGCATCTCGATTGCAATGCGTTTCTGGGTGGAATATTGAGAAACTATGACAATAATCTGCTGCTTTCCGACAAAAGTGAATATACGGTTGTAGAAGCTGATGAGTATGACCGTTCATTTCATTGGCTACACCCATATATGGCACTCATAACATCTGTTGACCCAGATCATCTTGATATTTACTTAACAGAACAAGCCTATCTTGAAAGTTTTGAAAAATTTACCTCGCTTATTCAATCAGGAGGAGCATTAGTGATAAAACACAACATTAAATTGCAACCTCGTTTAAAAGAAGACGTACGATTGTATACTTACTCAGAAGAAAAAGGAGATTTCCACGCTCAGAATATCAGAATAGGAAACGGCGAAATATACTTCGATTTCGTTACACCCAAAGAAACGATAACTAATATAAAATTGGGTGTTCCCGTTAAAATAAACATCGAAAACAGTGTAGGGGCTATGGCATTGGCATGGCTCAACGGAGCTACCCCCGATGAATTGCGAAAAGGAATATCAACCTTTCAAGGAGCAAAACGACGTTTTGAGTTTATCCTCAAAACAGATAAAATAGTGATGATTGACGATTATGCACACCATCCGCAAGAACTGGCGGCCAGTATAACATCTGTCAAAGCACTCTACCCTGACCGTAAAGTTACAGGAGTATTTCAACCCCATCTTTATAGCCGGACAAAAGATTTTGCTCCGGATTTTGCCCGAAGTTTATCATTGCTCGATGAGCTTATATTATTAGATATATATCCCGCAAGAGAAAAACCAATAGAAGGAGTAACGTCAGAAATAATATTCAACAAGGTTACTTGTCCCAAAACAATATGTTCAAAAGATCAGCTACTCGATTTGATAACATCAAAAAATGATATAGAAGTCCTTTTAACAGTCGGTGCAGGTGATATAGATCAGTTGTTAATACCGATAAAAGAAATATTGGAGCGGAAAATATGAAAAAGGCTTTAATCATAATCGGACTGATACTCTTAGCCAGCTATCTGGTCTTTGCGGTTTTCTATTTTCAAGACAAACCCAAAGATGAAGAATGCATAGGATTTGAGGTAAAACTTTCCGGTGATGAACAAGAAGCATTTGTAGATGTTCGGGATATCGAAAAATTTGTCAAAGAAAAAGGACTTAATCCCAAAGGGAAACTACTAAAAGAAATAAATACGAGTAAAATAGAAGATTGCATTTCGTCCAATCAATTGATAAACAGAACAAATGTTTACATAACGAACGGAGGAAAAGTAATTGCTGAAATTGAAGAACGAAAACCTATCCTGCGTGTCATAAGCAGTACAGGCGAGAATTACTATGTAGATAATCATGGCAAACGTATGCCACTTTCAAATCGATTTGTAGCCAATCTTCCCATAGCTACCGGATTGATAAAACAAGACTTTGCGTGCAAGGAATTGTATGAATTTGCATTATTTTTGTCTGAAGATAAATTTTGGGACGCACAAATCGAACAAATGGTAGTTTTGCCCAATAACGAGGTAGAGCTGATACCAAGAGTCGGTGATCAGGTGATAATATTGGGTAAACTTGATAATTTCGAAGATAAGCTCGATAAACTGATGACCTTTTATACAAAAGGGATGAACAAGGCAGGATGGAACAAATATTCTGTCATAAACCTCAAGTTCGAAAAACAAGTTGTATGTACAAAACGTTAAAATAAGATATAAGATAGTCATTTATCAGAAGTTAAGGTAAATGAATAAAAAAGGTAAGTATGGATCAGACAGGTTTTATAGCAAGTATAGATATAGGAACATCAAAGATAATAGGTGTTGTAGGACGTAAAAACGAAGAAGGAGTTACAACAATTATCGCTTCAGAAAATTTACCGTCCGATTCGTGTGTTAGATACGGAGTGATCTACAACATAGACGAAGCAGCCGGCAAAGTCAGAAAATTGATAAACTTGCTTGAAAATAAAATAGGGAAGAAAATAGGTCAGCTATATGTATCCATAGCCGGTAAATCCTTGCGGGCAATAGAACATACCGAAACCCGTACGCTTGACGGCAAGCAGGCTGTGCAATTTGTATTGCTTGACGAGATGAAACAAAAAGCAAAACAAAACAAACCGGAGTTTTTCACCAATTACAGCGTACTATACCCCGAATACTATCTTGACGGAAAATTAGAAGAAGACCCGATAGATAAATTAGCCACAAAAGTAGAAGTCCGTTATCGGCTCATAATAGGTAGACCCAATATAAAAAACAACCTGCAAAAAAGTATTATGTCCAAAGCAGGGTTAGGAATAGCCGGTTTCGTTGTAGGACCGGTTGCCACAGCTACATTAATACTTGATGCTGAAGACAAAGACGCAGGATGTGCGTTGGTCGACTTTGGAGCAGGAACAACAACCGTATCTATTTACAAAGACAATCTGTTACGCTACATGTCGGTCATCCCTTTCGGCGGACGAACAGTAACAAAAGATCTTCAGGAATTAGGATTCAATCAAGAAGCAGCCGAATCATATAAAATACGCTACGGACGCCTTGGGAAAGTAAAAGGCGAAAAATCATCAATCAAAGAATCGGACATTGATTTAAGAGAATTAAATAAAGTAATACAACTCCGTGAAGATGAAATTATTCAGAATGTAATACACCAAATCAAAGAATCCGGATTTGCAGACAAACTTGATGCGGGAATAATTATTACAGGCGGTGCCTCTCAAATGAAGGGTCTTGAAGAATATTTGGCAGAAAAATCGGGAATGAAAGTCCGAATGGCAGTCGTTAAACGTGTATATATAAATAATGCATCCGAATTATTGCAGAATCCATCATACACACAAGCTCTGAGCATGCTTCTCTTCGGAAACGAAAACTGTGAAAAAATAGAAAAACCTGCAGAACCCGTAATACAACCCAAACCAGGGCCCATAGAACAGAAAGCTCAGAATCCCGAAACCACTACAAGCAGCAAAGACAATTTCAAAAACAAAAAGAACCCGAAGAATAAAAAAGAAAAACAAGCCGGACCATTGTTCCGTCTATTCGAGAAAGTTTCGAACTTCGGAGGAACCATGTTTGACGAAGACGAAGATGATAAATAAAATATATAAAGTTTAGATAAACAGAGCTTACAAAATATCCGTTTAAAGATATGGACGAAAAAATATTAGACTTTCAGTTTCCACGTAAAACACAATCCATAATAAAAGTAATAGGAGTGGGAGGCGGCGGAGGAAATGCCGTCAATCATATGTATAACGAAGGCATACATGACGTATCCTTTGCATTATGCAATACAGACAATCAGGCACTATGTGAATCGCCTGTAGAAACACGCGTGCAATTAGGAAGACGCACAACCGAAGGATTAGGAGCAGGCAACCGCCCCGAAGTAGCCGAAGCCGCTGCAAAAGAAAGCGAAGAAGACATTAAGCAACTATTAGGCGATGGAACACGCATGGTTTTTATCACCGCGGGAATGGGAGGCGGAACAGGCACAGGAGCAGCACCCGTCATCGCCAAAATTGCCAAGAATATGGATATCCTCACAATCGGTATCGTAACAATACCATTTGTATTTGAAGGACGAAAAAAAATAATACAAGCACTCAAAGGAGTAGAACAAATGGCACATAATGTCGATGCACTGCTCGTTATAAATAACGAGAGACTTATTGACATATATTCAGATCTTACAATTCCAAATGCCTTTGCCAAAGCTGATGACACACTCACTATAGCAGCCAAAGGCATTGCGGAAATAATAACCGTTCATGGACATATAAATCTCGACTTTGCCGATGTTAAAACCATTCTTAAAGACGGAGGAGTAGCCATAATGAGTAGCGGATACGGAGAAGGCGAAAATCGGGTTGAAGAAGCCTTTAGCAATGCCTTGCATTCACCCTTACTCAATAACAATAACGTGTTCGAAGCACAGAAAGTATTGTTTAACATATATTCCGATTCAGAAAGTCCGTTAATCGTAGAAGAAATGGAAGCCGTCTCCAACTTTATGAAACATTTCGGATCCGAAGTAGAAGTAATATGGGGGACAGCAACAGAAAATAACTTAGACAAAAAAGTTAAAATAACACTACTCGCAACAGGATTCGGCATGTCAAGCATACCCGGTATAGAAGAACATACCCGTATACTGACCGAAGAAGAAGAACAAGCCGAAGAAGAAAGACTTAAGAAAGAAGAAGAAGAAAAACGGCGTATCAATTCTATGATTGAACAACACTATGGGAAAGACGGAGTCAAGACCATGGAAGTAAAAAATATATTCATAGAACCCAAGCCATTTATCCTGTCAACAGAAGAATTAGACGACGACCGTATCATAGAAGCATTAGAAAACACGCCTGTCTTTAAGCGTGACGAAAATTTCAATCCGGGAGAATATCGGAGTACAAACAAACATCCGAATGATTTATTCGACAAAAAAAACAATTAAAACAACCAATTATGAACCTTTTTGATAAAGTAAGCGAAGACATAAAAGAAGCAATGCGTGCAAAAGATAAAATACGATTAGAAGCATTGCGAGGTATCAAAAAAGAATTTATTGAAGCTAAGACAGCTAAAGGAGCAAACGATGAATTACCCGACGATAAAGCCATCCTAATATTGCAGAAGATGGTTAAACAACGGAAAGATAGTGCCGCAATATATACAGGTCAAGAACGATCAGATCTTGCCGAAAAAGAACTTGCCGAAGCAGGAGTAATTGAAGCCTATCTGCCCAAACAACTCACACCCGAAGAATTAGATGAAAAATTAAAAGCCATAATAACCGAAGTCGGAGCATCCTCACCTGCCGATATGGGCAAAGTAATGGGAGTTGCAACCAAAAAACTCGCAGGATTAGCAGCCGGAAAAGATATTTCAGATACAGTGAAAAGACTTTTAAACTAAAATTTATACCAAACAAAAAGGAAACTTTGGTAATTTTTTACCAAAGTTTCCTTTTTGTATATCCTTGTTGCCACTGGTTAATCCTCCACGGTCGCTATATCTGCTTAGCACGATTACCCAAATGT
>CALYPL010000030.1 GCA_945273835.1 uncultured Dysgonomonas sp.
TTTTTTCTCTAAATTTACGGTAAGAAGCTAAGGATAACTTATCATGAAGCGGAAATTAGGAATATTGGTGTTTATTACTCTGATTATACACTCTATGTATAGTCAGAATGACCTGATTACGCATAAAGATTCCATCCCCCTTGCGATTAAGCAATATGATGCTCTGTTCAATCAATTGATAAATGAGAAGAATCAGCAGAGAATTTCACGCCCTGATTACCGCCTTGGGGTAAATTACAATTCAAATAAGTATTTAACTTTACGACGAGATAATTTTTACAAACAGCAAGCCGATCTTACTTTTTTAACGTTGCAGAATAATCAGGCAACTCCAAATAAATTTCTAATTCCATTGAAGCAAAGCTCAGAATATAATCAAAGTCTTCATAGTAGCTTCTCCTTCATTTACGATTATAATAATTATTACCGTCTATATAACCTGTCTGATAAATTAACTTTATCTTCAGCAAATAATAGAATTTCGTATATCGGGATAGGAAGTCAGCAGATTGTGAACCCTCGACTTACATATAGCCCTGTTTCATGGTTGCAACTTTCGGGCGGAATATATGGCGCAAAAAATAATTTTAGCGGGATATCATTTAATAATTTCGGATATAACGGAGCTGTCAAGTTAATTCCGATCGATGCGATACGCATTAATATCTACGGTCAATATTCTGCATCGGGAAGAGACAAATTCAAAGATTTGCAAAATAAAGGTTCGGTAAATGCAGGCAGCCCGATGATGTATTTATACCCACAAACATCATTTGGCGGATCGTTGGAGTTTAAAATAAATGATAAGTTTGGGGCAGAAGTCGGAATTATGCGAGAGCTTAATCCATTTAACGGAAAGTGGGTAAATACGCCTTTTGTCGCTCCCTTAATTTATTCAAAGTAGGCGGAAGTTAATTCTTCTATCGTTTTGTTTAATATAGGGTGTCTAAAATCAGACGCAATATCAGACATTGGTTTTAACACATAATCTCTTTCTTGCATGTGAGGGTGGGGGATGATTAAATGTGGATATTCTAATATTTGATTATCATAAAACAGAATGTCTATATCTATCAGTCGATCGGTATATTGCCCTCCAATAGTTTTTTTCTTTCTGCCTAACTCGCGTTCAATAACCTGAGTGTATTCTAAAACTTCGAGTGGCGATAGCTCGGTTTTTATTTTGCAAGCAGCATTGATAAATAAATTATCTGAATCAAATCCTTGCGCTTTGGTTACATAAAAAGCGGATAAGGCAAGTAATTTGCCTATCCGCTTATCAATATTTTCTAAAGCCAGATGTATATTTTTCTCTTTATCTCCGATATTGGCTCCTAAAGCTAAATATACAATATGAGTTTCCATTATCAGATAATCATCATTGCGTCACCATATGTACCGAAACGATATCCTTCGGCTACCGCTTTATTGTATACATCCATTATAAGATCGTATCCTCCGAATGCCGCTGTCATCATTAATAAAGTTGACTGTGGTAGATGAAAATTCGTAATCAATGAATCGGCGATACTGAAATCGTAAGGCGGAAAGATAAACTTATTTGTCCAGCCTTCGTTGATTTTGAGGTGTCCGTCAGTGGCAACAATTGTTTCCATTGCACGCATTACAGATGTACCAACTGCTACAACTTTGTGTTTTGAGTCTTTTGCTTGATTTACCTGATCGGCTGCTTCTTGGGTAATGATTAATTGTTCAGAATCCATCTTATGCTTTGTAAGATCTTCTACATCGATTTCACGATAGTTACCCAACCCTGAATGAAGTGTAATGAAAGAGAAATCAATACCTTTAATTTCCATACGTTTCATTAATTCGCGGCTGAAGTGCATGCCGGCCGCAGGAGCTACAACTGCACCTTCGTTCTTTGCAAAAATTGTCTGATAACGTTCTCTGTCTTCAGACTCTTCGCCTCTGCCTAAGTATTTTGGTATAGGTGTTTCGCCTAATGCGTAAAGTGTTTCTTTGAATTCTTCGGGTGGACCATCGTATAAGAATCTGAGGGTTCTACCTCTCGATGTTGTATTGTCTATCACTTCGGCTACCATCGAATCGTCGTCGCCAAAGTATAATTTATTTCCGATACGAATTTTACGTGCGGGATCTACAAGCACATCCCATAGATGGAATTCTTCGTTTAACTCACGTAAAAGAAAGACTTCGATGGTTGCGCCGGTTTTTTCTTTATTGCCGTATAATCGAGCCGGAAAAACTTTAGTGTCGTTAAATACGAAAATGTCACCTTCGTCGTAATAATCTATTACTTCTTTAAATATTTTATGCTCTATTTCTCCCGTTTTACGGTTGACTACCATTAAACGTGCGTCATCTCTGTTATATGCGGGATGCGTGGCTATCAATTTGTCAGGTAAATCAAATTTGAATTGAGATAGTTTCATATACCTACTCCTTATTTTATGGTTTTATATCTATTTGTTCAATCATTTCGTCAATTAACGTTCCATCAATACAGTCAGCCAGTGTAACATCGCCTATTCGAGTCCTTTCTAATGCTGAAAGATGTGCCCCAGAATTTAGCGCCAAGCCGATATCTCTTGCCAAAGCCCTTATGTATGTGCCCTTACTGCAAACAACACGTATGCTTATAACGGGTAATTCACATGTGATCAATTCAATTTCGTCTATTACTAACTCTTTTGCCTTCAGTTCGACATCCTTGCCTTCTCTTGCAAGTTCATAAGCACGTTTACCGCCAACCTTACACGCTGAAAAAGCCGGTGGGATTTGTTCTATTCTGCCGATAAAACCTTTTAGCTTTTCTTCAATCAGTTCGCGTGTAATGTGATTTGTTTCGTACGTACCGTCAACCTGTGTTTCAAGGTCAAACGAAGGCGTTGTCTCACCTAATCTGATGGTTGCGATGTATTCTTTCGTCTGATATTGGAACGACTCAATCAATTTCGTGTTTTTTCCTGTGCAAATAATCATTACACCTGTTGCTAAAGGGTCTAAAGTTCCAGCATGACCTACCTTTAGTTTTTTAACACCTAACTTACGACAAAGTTTATTGCGAAGCGTCCGAACCAACTTAAAAGATGTCCAATGTAAAGGTTTATTAATATATAATGTCTCGCCCGCTAAAAAATCCATTAAGCAATACTTAAATCGTAACCTAAAAACAAAAGTCCCAGAATAATTCCGCCTATAATGATGCGGTACCAGCCAAAAAGCTTGAATCCATATTTTGTAATGAAGCCGATAAAGAATTTGATAGCCAGCATGGCTACTATAAATGCCACTATATTACCTATAATGAGTACATTTATATTTTGATGAAGCATTTCGGAACCGTTTTCTGATAAAAAGAGTTTTAGTAACTTATATCCAGTAGCGGCAGCCATGGTGGGAACGGCAAGAAAAAATGAAAACTCGGCTGCGTTTTTACGGGTCAACCCCTGCGTCATACCACCGACGATAGTGGCCATTGAGCGTGATACGCCGGGAATCATGGCGATGCACTGAAAAAAACCGATAATAAAAGCATTCTTTTCGCTTAAGTGTTGGTCAACTTTAGGTTTATTGAACCATTTATCGACAAATAGCATAACTATACCTCCTAAGACCAGCATAATGGCGACAACTTTTACGCTTTCGAGCAAATCGTCAATTATATCACTAAATAGGAAACCTAACACAGCTGCGGGAATAAATCCAATTAACAATTTCCAGTAAAAATCATATTTTTTCAGCAAGCGATTAACACCCGTTACATTGTCGGGAACATCTTTGTTCACATTAAAAAAACGTTTCCAATACAAGACTATAACTGATAAAATCGCTCCGAATTGTATGATAACCGTAAATGCTTTAACAAATTCGGTGCTTTCAACACCCAATATCTTCTGAGCTATAATCATATGCCCTGTTGAAGATACAGGGAGAAACTCAGTTAGTCCTTCGACGATGGCAATAATAATCGCTTCAAAAATACTCATATTTAATTGATTGTGTGATTATTCTTCAGTTTTGCTTTCCTTCTTGCCCTTAAATAAGATACCTACTATCATTAGTAAAAAGCCTGAAAAGCAGATCATTGGTGCAACTACAATTCTGCGGGTACTGAAAATGTCAGGTTGGAAACCTCCTTCTATGCTTGAAGAAGGACCTGTCATTAATACAAATCCTAATATTATGAGGAATA
Organism: uncultured Dysgonomonas sp.; assembly: GCA_945273835.1. GTDB lineage: Bacteria > Bacteroidota > Bacteroidia > Bacteroidales > Dysgonomonadaceae > Dysgonomonas. The sequence goes on from CALYPL010000030.1 coordinate 4,181, forward strand.
CAGATATTATACATATAATATAGTTGACCTTCTTGAGTGCGAAATCTTTTTTATCCATTGTAGTCTTATTATATATGATATAGTTTATTCGATGTCATTCTTAAATAGCGATTAACTGAAAATATCGTAGCCGTTACTGTAATTAATAGTCCTAAAATCACGACTGATACATATACAATTAATAGTTCGTTAATTTTCACCATTGATATCAAATCGGGATATTCTTTCACCAGATAATAGATAACCGCTGTAATAAGCATATTGGCTAAAACTGCTGCAACCATCCCACAGATAATCATACTTGTTATAAATGGTTTTCGAATAAAGGAATTAGTTGCTCCGACTAATCGCATTGTATTTATCAGAAACCTTTTAGAGTATATGTTTAATTGTATGGTGTTACGAATGAGTGTGAACGAAATAACGATGAGAATTAATGCCAATAACAATAATATTGATCCTATGCGCGATAAATTAGAGTTTGCCATAGCAATATCTTCTTCATTATAAATAATGTTGTTGACTGATTTAACACCTTTCAGATTTTTTTCTACAATCTTTATGCTATCATTATTGACATAATTCGATTTTATAAAAACATCAATATAGGCATGAGCAGGATTAAAGCCTAATATTTCTTCAGGGTCACGTCCTAAGTCTTCAATTAATTGCTTTCTAATTTCTTCTTTACTGATATAGGTTGTTGATTTCACATAAGGACTTTTATTCAAATCCCTTTGCATTTTGTCAATCGCAACCTCGCTTATGCTATCGGGTAATTCAATTGAAACAGCCATGTTCTCTTTAAGATAAGAAGTAAAACCACGTCCGGTAAATCCGACAAGGAAAGTAATACCCAAAAGAAATAAAACCAAAGTTATACTTAAAGTTGTTATGAAACCTGCGGTAAAGAAAGATACAGGTTTAATTTGCTGTTTATTAGACATATATAAAGCTGATAAGGAAAAATGTACTACAAAAAAGCATATTATTCACCTAATTTGGAACAAAGGAACAAAATAAATGGTTGTTACATATTACTTTTTGAGATTTTTTAATAAAAATATTTTGTAAATAATATATCAATTATTAAGTGCTGAAAGTTTTGCATCAGTGATATTCCCGATGTAAAACGGAAATCAATAGCGAATGTTGCGTTTATTATATTTTAAAATATTTATTCTCGATAAAATTAGGAATCTTAAATGTGTTCTGAGCCATTTGGCTTTATAACCTAATAGATTTTATGATAAAATTAGCGAAGTCTATATAGATTATTTTTTACTATGTTTGTTCGTTTTGCTATATTTCTTATAGACAGCTTATTGCTTGTGGCCTGGATTTCCCTATTCTACTCTTTGTTTTTTCCATATTTGATATGAATTTACAATGTTTTGCCATAAAATGTAAGCTCCGGGTGCAATTGAAGATAGCGGATTGAGGTAACTTTGAGCCATCCAAATAGCCAAAATTGTATTTTTTTGCCCTAATCCTTGCCCCCCAGCAATAGTATCATTATATTTTTTTCCAAAATAGCGTCCGGTCAGAAATTGTCCGAGACAGATGGCTAAAGAGACCATTGCCATAATTATTTCTTCCACAAAATGTGAGCTACCTTTATTGATTATAAATTGTACAGTTTTACCGGTTACTATTAATAAGGCGATATTCCATAGAATAAAAGATAAAAACTGCATCTTTCGGATTTTGTCTTGTACTTTAGGTAAAAGACGACCGATTAGTAAAGAAGCTACAAACGGAAGTAGCAAGAGCACAAATACGCGTGAAAAAATGGTCGTTATTGATTCAAAAAAAGGAACATCTTTCATTTCTCCCGTGATGGAAAAGGTTATAGGAGCTATAAATGTAACAATAAGATTGCTCATAAGGCTATATGTTGTCAGGCTTGCCATATTTCCTCCCAACATTCCTGTTATTACTACTGCCGAAGTGGCGGTCGGAGCTAATATACAAATCATTGCTCCCTCAGCCATAATCTTACTAAAAGGCATTAGTATTGCTAATATAGCTATACTCCCGATAATTTGTATTGCAAGAAGAGAGAGATGCAATTTAGTAATCCTAATATCTTTAAGCGTGATATTGGAATAAGATATTAATAGCATTGTGGCAATCAGATAAGGGGTACACGCGCTTAATAATCCGAATTGCTTATAGAAAATCCCGCCTATGATTAAAGCCACAGGCATCATATATGATTTTAATTTCTTCAACATTATTTTTATGATATATAAATATAGGAAGAAAAAACTTAATACTCATTTCTAATTACAAAAAAGTATAATCTTTTAAAGACTATGATATTCATCAATTTAGTTATGTTGAACTAAATTTATATCGTTGCTGTTTTGTTGGAAATGTATAAAATGAGATAAAACGTAATTTATATTTGTTAAATGATAAATTAACGTTTTCTCTTAGTAAAGACTGCTTTGTACCCGAATGAGTAACTTACATGTCTACTTGAATAAAATAAAAAAAATCGGCCTATTGTATGTTTTGCGATGCAAAGCTAATAAATTTTTATTTAATTTATATGATTTTAATAAAAAAAACTTATTGAAATTATATAATTGGCACTCAGTTAGAAGTTTAGGCAGATACTACGTTTAGGGTTATTGTGTATAATGATAAAACTAATATAATCAATTACAAATGAGATCCTATTTTGATTTTTGGCATCTGACAATTCTGTCATTTCCGCTAATATCTTTTATTAAGACTATATCCGAATATCCTTTTTGATTGAGCATATCTATTACATTAATGCCTTTTGATCTGTTAATTTCAAAATAGATTCTGCCATTTTTATTCAATAAATTGAATCCGATATCGGCAATATGTTCATAAAAAATTAAAGATTTATCATCAGATACAAACAAGGCAGAGTGGGGCTCATAATCCAACACATTAGCATGCATCTCCGATTTTTCGCTTTCGGTAATATATGGAGGATTACTCACTATAATATCATACTTATTCTTTTTCGGGTAGCCTTTCAAGATATCAACATTATCAAAAGAAACATGTGTGTTATTTATTTCCGAATTTTTGCGAGCCACTTTTAAAGCACCATCCGAGAAATCCCATGCCGATACATATGATTTCGGTATTTTTTTAGATAATGAAATAGCAATACATCCGCTTCCTGTCCCGATATCAAGTATCGATGGTTCGATTTGTTTGTTTTCATTAATAATTAACTCAACCAGTTCTTCCGTTTCCGGTCGGGGTATCAATGTGTCACAGTTAACGCAAAAGCCCATACCGAAAAATTCGGCCTTACCTAGTATATATTGTATCGGTTCATGCTTTTGTAGACGTGACAATATGGAATCTATTTCATTAATCTGTTCGTCCGAGAGGGGTGTTTGATTATTGAAACAGATAGAATTAAATGAATTTCCTGTAACTTCTTCGAGTATGATTCTGCTCAATGCCTTAACTTCCGATTCGGGATAACAGGATTTTAAAGACTCGAATATATGGCTCTGAATATCATGGTGTGACATATTCTTATTCTTCAATATCGTATTTCTGAAATAAGAAATCGTTATAAGGATATCTTTCCATATGTATTTCTTTCACTTTATTATAAAGTTTCTCTTTCAGCGCCTCAATATTGATTTTATTTTTAGCTGAAATGAAAACGCAGTCGTCAGCCATTTTATTCATCCAGGTTTTTTTCAACTCATCGAGTGATATATTTTCCTTTTTCAGAGGAGTTAAATCATCTTCGTCTTTCTGAACGTAAGAAAATGCGTCCACTTTGTTGAATACAAGAATTGTTGGTTTAGCTTCTTTATCAATATCATGAAGTGTGTTTGTTACAACCTCGATTTGTTCTTCAAAGTTTGGATGTGAAATATCAACCACATGAACCAACAGATCCGCTTCACGGACCTCGTCAAGAGTAGATTTAAAAGATTCAACAAGGTGAGTAGGCAGTTTCCGTATAAAACCTACTGTATCAGTTAGCAGAAAAGGAAGATTGTCAATAATAACCTTGCGTACAGTAGTATCGAGTGTCGCAAATAGTTTATTCTCGGCAAACACATCTGATTTACTCAACAGATTCATCAACGTAGATTTACCCACATTGGTATACCCAACAAGGGCAACACGCACCATCTTTCCTCTATTCTTCCGTTGCGAAGCCATTTGTTTATCAATCCCTTTCAGTTGTTCTTTCAGAAAAGCGATTTTGTCGAGAATAATTCGGCGGTCGCTCTCAAGCTGAGTTTCACCCACACCACGCATCATGACACCTCCACCCCGTTGACGGTCGAGATGCGTCCATAAACGGGTTAAGCGAGGTAAAAGGTACTGATATTGAGCAAGCTCGACCTGCGTTTTTGCATAGGATGTTTGCGCACGCATCGCGAATATATCGAGTATCAGGCTTGTGCGGTCAAGGATTCTGATACCCAATTCTTTCTCGATATTACGCAATTGTTTTGGAGATAACTCATCGTCAAAAATGGCAATACCTATTTCATGTTCTTCAATATACGCTTTTATTTCGTTTATCTTACCCGAACCGACAAATGTTACTGGGTTTGCATAATCCAATTTCTGAGTAAAATTTTTGACAGGTTCGATGCCCGCTGTGTTGGCAAGGAAAGCCAATTCATCCAGATATTCTTTGACTTGTTCTTCTTTTTGTTCTTGCGTGATAATACCGACAAGAACAGCTTGTTCGTTTTTATTTTCTGATATTATAAAATCTTTCATTAAATAATCTCTTTTATGCCTGCCTTTATATAAAGGATTGTTTCATGACTTTTGTTCTAAAAATTTATACTTTCTGACTTTGGACTATCGTATATTCGCTATACTGATTATGTCCGAAAATACACCGGCTGCCGTTACGCTTGCTCCGGCGCCATATCCTTTTATTATCATTGGATATTCATTATATCTTTCAGTTGTTATTTGTATGATATTATTACTACCTTCCAGATCATAGAAAGGATGATTCTGTCCAACTTCTTCCAAACCGACTTTGCATTCCCCATTGCTGAACTTGGCTACAAAACGTAATCGTTTATGCTCATTTTCAAGCTTGCAACGCCGTGCTTCGAAATCATTATCCAGATCGCTGATTGTATTCCAGAATTCCTGTATTGTTCCATCGAAGTATTTTTGTGGTATAAACAAGTTTCGTTCTACGTCTGGTTGCTCGATTCTGTAACCGGCTTCACGAGTGAGAATAACCAACTTGCGCACGACATCCATACCGCTGAGGTCAATTCGTGGATCTGGTTCACTGTAACCGTTTTCTTTTGCTAATAAAATTGCTTTGCTGAAAGATATGTCTTTGCTTAATGTATTGAATATAAAATTCAGCGTGCCGGATAAAACGGCTTCAATCCTTATTATTTTATCGCCCGAATTAGTAAGCGAATTCATCGTATTGATGATGGGTAGTCCTGCGCCTACATTTGTTTCGAACAGGAATTTTATATTTCGTTCACGTGCTGTATTTTTAAGTTTAATATACTTATCGTATGCTGATGATGCAGCCACTTTGTTTGCTGTAACTACTGATACATTGTGTGACAATAAATCTTGATAGATTTGAGCGATGATATCGCTTGCAGTGCAATCAACAAATACTGCGTTAAAAATATTCATACCTAATATGTTTTCACGCAAAACTTCAGGCGAACTCGGGATGCCATTCTTTTCCAATTCATCCACATAATTATCCAAATTAATACCTTGACGTGAAAATACAGCCTTCTTCCCTCTGGCAATGCCAACCACATTCAGTTGCAAAGCATATTGCTCCATCAATTTAGGCTGTTGATGTTTAATCTGTTTAATCAGATTGCTGCCGACAGTTCCTATACCTGTAATAAATAAGTTAAGAACTTTATAATCGGAGAGAAAAAATGAATCGTGAATAGAGTTTATCGCTTTTTTCAGGTATTTGTTGCGGATCACAAATGAAATATTTACTTCGGAAGCACCTTGTGCTAAAGCTAACACACTAATACCGCTTTTGCCTAAAGTCTCGAACAGACGTCCGGCTATGCCCGGAGTATATTTCATATCCTCTCCAACAATAGCAACTGTGGCGAGATCTGATTCTGATTGTATTCTGTTTATACTACCTAAAGATATTTCGTGAGCGAATTCTTCTTCAAGTACTTTTACAGCTAACTTAGCATCGATATTCCGTACACCTATAGACGTGCTGTTTTCTGAAGAAGCCTGTGAAACAAGGAAAACACTTATGCCATTTTTTGCTAATGTTCGGAAAATTCTATAATTGACTCCGATTATACCTACCATTCCCAAGCCCAAAACTGTAATTAGGCATGTGTCTTGTATGGTCGATATGCCTTTTATTAAGGCTTTACCCTTCTGTTCTTTCTGTTCGTGAGAGATATATGTTCCATATGCAGCAGTATTAAATGTATTGCGTATTCTGATCGGTATATTTCTATGATAAACCGAAAATAGGGTAGGTGGATATATTATTTTAGATCCAAAATTACATAACTCAGTAGCTTCGGTATAAGTAAGATGTTCTATGACATGTGCATCACTTGTTAATTCGGGATCAGCAGACATCAATCCGTCTACATCTGTCCACAATTCAAGAAGCTCGGCATTGAGTGCGGAAGCTATTATTGCTGCGGTATAATCCGAACCGCCTCTACCCAGATTGGTTAAATCGCCGTTTTCCCGACAGCTTGAAATGAACCCTGCCATCAATAAACGTTTCTCTGATGCTTCATATGCCTCACGTATAAGTTTTCCGCACAGTTCTAAATCTGGAGTATGCTTATTGAAATCAGATGTCGTTTTTATCAGTTGGGTCGCATCTAATAATTGAAAATCGGGAATAAGATAACTGAAAATTAGCGTTGATAATCGTTCGCCGTAACTAACTATTTTATCTGATGTTTTTAAAGACAAGTCATTAATAAGAAATACGCCTTTAAATATGTTGCTCAACTCTTCAAGCAACACATAAACATCTGTCGTTAGACGCTCATGTGTATGACTATCAAAGTTTAATTCATTGATTATCGTTATATGCTGATCTACGATGTGCTTGTACTCTTTTTCATAACTGATGTTACCGTCACAAGCCATTTGCGAAGCCTTCAACAAATGTTGTGTAACGCCTTTCAGCGCAGATACAACGATTACTGCCGAAGTATCAATGTTATCAATTATATTCTTGATATTCAAAAGACTGCTTGCAGAAATCAAAGATGTTCCACCAAATTTGAGTACTTTCATCGTCGATAGCTTATTAATTCTTATTCAATGTCATTGATGTTGTGTGAGGCTCATCAATCATTATAAATCCACCATTTTTTATTTCGGTTGATGACTTTCCTAAAGTTACTTTTTGTTTAGACTCACTAAAAGATTTTGGTGTATTGATTCCTTGTATATGGTTAATTGCTATTTTAAGAAGCGTTTCATCCTGATCTCCAAAATCTTTTAAACCTTCGTATAGTAAATCTAAATCATCACCTGGTATATCCGGATTGAAACCTTTTGAATAAGCTGAAGAAAGTTCGGGATTTGATTTATTATACGTTTTATTATGAGAGCGGAATATGATCGGCCAAAGTACATATGGATTGTTTTTGTTGTCATCTTCATAAATTGGCCATGAGCCTACATTTTTACCAACCGTGGTCTCGCCGACTAAATAAAGATGTTTACCGTTTTCTTCCAGATAAGGTCGTAATGTATTAACAGTCATCTCACTTGCCGAGGCTGTAAAACGTGTGCCTATAACATAGATATTGTTTAATTGATCGCCAAGGCGCGGGATTGAAGCCAGATTTTTATTATTATCATTTTGAACATAGTCAGCAAAATAAGAATACATATTCTTTATTTTTTCCGGATCATTGTCCGGCAAATTATTCAGTTCAGCCTGTATTGTTTTGTTATAGGTCTTTATCTCAAAAATATTTTTTGTGTCACGATTTGGAACTAAGCTACTTGCAAGATATTTCGCGCATTGTACGTAACCACCGCCATTGTAACGTAAGTCTAAAACCAATTCATTAATTCCTTCGTTTTTGAACTTCGTAAGTGTGTTAGCCATTTCAACGTCATACTCGCGATTTGACAAGCTGCCCATATTGAAAGAGGTATAAACTAAATAGCCAATTTTATGTCCATTAACAGTGTATGTACTATCTAACAAAATAGGTGAATGTTCAGGATTATCTGTTGAAATAACTTTTTGTGTAAGGTTCTTTTTTTGAAATAAATCATTATTTTTCGCAAACTTAATTTCATATGAAGTTTTGTTATTGTTCAATACATTATACCAATTAGACTTTGTTATTGTTTCTCCGTCCACTTCGCTGATAAGACAACCTCTTCTAAGACCTTTTCTATATGCATCACTGCTTTTCTCAACATAAAATACTAATGCTGCAGAATTTTGATATACACCTTCATTGTTTGAAAAATTTATCAAACAATAATCAAATCCAAGATTGTTATTTGAGCTGCTTTTTGTTAATGCCATTTTCGGTAAGCTGGCATGTGTTCCATCCATGTGAGAAAAACGATCGCCGTTCGAGGTATTGTATTTATAAAGCAGATTTTCAAAAAAATCGTAAGGATCAGTATTAAAGTTTAATTTTCCATGCTCAGGGATAAAGTCATTCCATAGATATAATTTTGACATTTCATTATATATCCATTCATTGACAGAATTATGTTTATTTTCTTCAATAACAGGTCTTTTTATGTTATTGTTATCATCATCGTCAGAACATGAAAATATAGTCCCAGATAAAATTAGGAAAAAAAGTGTGTAGATACTGATTTTATGCTTCATATCTATACTTATTATTGTTAGTGTATGATTAACAAATATATGTATTAAATTTGGTTATCACAAAATGAGTTTACCTTTACCTTGTCTGATTATGACAGGTGTTTCGCCACTGCAATCTACGATTGTAGAGCCTTCAGTTCCACCATAACCACCATCTATAACTATATCTGCTATTTTTTGATACTTTTCGTTAATAAGCTCCGGATCGAGAATATATTCTATCTCTTCATTGTCGTCATATTCATTTTTGATAGAAGTCGTCATTATCGGATTGCCCAAATTGCGTACTATTTCATGTATTATATTATTGTCAGGTATTCTTACTCCCACATTTTTTTTATTCTTATAAATTTTTGGCAAAGATGAAGTGGTATTAAGGATAAATGTGAAAGGTCCCGGCAGGTTGTTTTTTAATAATCTGAATATCTCATCATTCATCCTTGCATATTCGCTGACTTGACTCAGGTCTCTGCAAATAATAGAGAGATTATTTTTAACAGGATTGATTCCTTTTAATTTACAAATTCTCTCAATTGCTTTTACATTTAAGGCATCGCAACCGATGGCATAAACAGTATCAGTCGGATAAATGATCAGTCCGCCTGCTTTGAGAGTAGAAACTACCTGATCTATTTCTTTCTGATTCGGATTTTCATTATATAGCTTTATGAGCATTTTTTTCAAAATTAGAGTTAGTTTTATCCAAAAACAATGAATTGTCACAATGAAAATGGCTCATAAATAATTATTTATGAGCCACCTATATCGTAGAGTAGAGTTGTTATTTCTTTTCGATATAATCTTCAACAATGGCTTGTGTAAGACCCATATTTGAAAACCCTCCATCGTGGAACAGATTTTGCATTGTTACTTTGCGAGTCAAATCTGAGAACATTACTACACAATAGTCAGCACATTCTTCCGCGCTTGCATTGCCAAGAGGAGACATTTTTTCAGCAAAGTCAAAGAAAGCATTCATACCACCGATACCTTGTCCGGCAGTTGTGAGGGTAGGAGATTGTGAGATTGTATTTACACGCACACCTTTATCACGCCCGTAAACATAACCGAAGCTGCGTCCGATTGATTCTAATAATGCTTTGGCATCAGCCATATCATTATATCCGGTGAAGGTCCGTTGTGCTGCTATGTGAGTAAGCGCAAGAATAGAACCTCCTTCAGCAATGGCGTCAAGTTTCTTTGCAACCTGCATCATTTTATGGAAAGAGATAGCTGATATATTTAATGTTTTATCAAGAAACCCGTAATCAAGATTATCGTAATCACGTCCTTTGCGAACATTCGGAGACATACCGATAGAGTGTAGAACGAAGTCTATTTTACCGCCTAATGCTTCCATCGATTGTTTGAATACTTCTTCAAGTTCTTCTACGCTGCATGCATCGGCTGCAATAACTTTGGCATTTAATTTTTCGCTTAGTGCGTTGATCTCTCCCATTCTGAGAGCCATAGCAGTGTTCGAGAGTGTTATGGTGGCTCCTTGTTCAACAGCTTTTTCGGCTACCTTCCAAGCTATTGATTTATCGTTAAGGGCGCCAAAGATAATACCACGTTTTCCTTTTAATAGATTATTGCTCATTTTATTTAAGTTTAAAAGTTGCTAACTCAATTTAGCACAAAAATACTAAATTTGTGCATAATATTCATATTTGTCTTATAAAATTATTGCTGGGTACGGCTTAAGCATGTTGAGTTTAGTCGACTTATTCTATATGTATCAACTTATGCAATTGAAGACTCAACCGCCATTGTGGATTTTTTTTTATTAGCTCAACACAATAATTGATATTTTCCATATTCATTTTGTCGCCGTCAAAAATAGGACTAAGAAAGTAGTTGTTTGCTATCGGTAATTCAGCAGTATCGGGGATGATGTCGCCGTCTTTGATAGCCATACGAATTTCGTTCACGAAAGGTATTTTTGATTTTATTAATTCGATATTTTTTTTGGGACTGCAGGTTATGTAATCTATCAGCTTTGGAACAGTACGTGTTCCGTTAGTTTCAATAGCTTGGTTATAGCCTAACTTTCTGAATGCTTCGAGATGCTCATCAGTAAGTTGCAGGGTTGGTTCTCCCCCCGTCCAAATAATCCATTTGCAAGGATATATACTTATGATTTTCACAATCTCTTCAATGGTCATTTCTGTACCTGAATGAAAGTCGGTATCACAAAAATCACAAGAAAGATTACATTTAGACAATCGGATGAATATGGATGCTTCTCCTGCTCTTCCGCCTTCGCCTTGAAGAGAATAAAATATCTCGTTAATCAATAACTTCATATATTGCCGAAGTTTTAGACGTCTCAGATATCTCAACGGCGTATAGCTCGTTAATTTGCGGTTTAAAGACATCAAATAGGTATTTTGCCAGATTTTCAGCCGTTGGGTTGAACCCTGTAATATCATTCAGATGTCTGTGGTCGAGATTCTCATCAATGTACTTTTTTACAAAATCCAACCCCCGATAATCACGGACGAAACCAACATTGTCCAGATTTTCTGATTTCAGATATACGGTCAGAACATAATTATGCCCGTGTAATCTGCTGCAAGGATGGTTGTCCGACAATCCGGCAAGTATGTGCGATGCCGAAAAGGTAAATTGTTTACTTATTTTATACATCAAAGATTTATTTTATTTCAAAAAATCGTCAAAGTAACGTGTTATATGTTCGTGAAGATGCACACGGTCGTGACCATACATATTATGACCATGTCCGGGATAGACAAAAAAGTCGGGATGCGTACCTTCTTTGATGGCTGATTTCAGGAATTGCAAACTCTGTTGCATGACCACAGTAGGGTCTTGATCGCCGTGAATAATCAACAATCGTCCTTTCAGGTCTCCGGCACGATTTACCATGCTTGAATTTTTATATCCTTTGGGATTATCTTGAGGCGTATCCATATAGCGTTCGCCATACATGATCTCATAATACTTCCAATCAGTGACAGGACCACCTGCTACTCCTGTTTTAAACGTTTCGGGATGGCGTAACATCAAATTCAAGGTCATAAATCCACCGAAACTCCATCCATGTACACCTATTCTGTCGGCATCCACATAAGGCAGTGATTTCAGATAATCTACGCCGGTCATTTGATCTTCGGTTTCAATTACACCTAACTGACGGAACGTGATATTTTCGAAATTAATACCTCTGTCAGAAGTACCTCTGTTGTCAAGCGTGAAAACTATATAGCCTTTCTGAGCCATATAAATATCCCAACCTCTGGCTTGTCCAAGCCATGAATTATCGACTAATTGTGAGTGTGGTCCTCCATATACATAAACTATTACCGGATATTTTTTTGAAGGATCAAAGTTCGTTGGTTTAGTTAAACGATAATATAAATCGGTTTTACCATCATTTGCTTTTAGTGAACTTATCGTGATTTCCGGTAAAGTCACATTTTTATAGGGGTCGGGAGCGGAATAAAAGACATAGCTCTTTCCCGATTTTATATCTATAAATGAGACTTTACCGGGATTGTGCTGCGATGAATACCAATCGTAGATATATTTTCCCGATTTACTGATCTGAGCAGTATGGACTCCTTCTTCTTTAGATAATTTAGTACGTTTCCCTGTCTTTATATTAACCATATAGATATGCTTTTCGATAGGGCTGTCTTCGGTAGAAATATAAATGATATTTTCGCCTTTCTCATCAAAACCTAATACCTGAGTAACAACCCATGCTCCTTTGGTTAATTGCTTTAGTAATTTTCCAGATGTGTCGTACAGATAGATGTGGTTGTAACCATCACGGTCACTTTGCCATATAAATTTTCCGGCATCGTTTTTCAGAAATTTAACAGGATTCTGAGGCTCAACATACTGAGGTCTTGTTTCCATGAAAAGTTCAGCTTCGAGATTGCCTGTCAGGGCATCGTATCTTTTCAATCTGCAAGTGTCCTGACCTCTATTCAGTTCGGCAAGATAGATGCTTTTTTCGTCAGGACTCCATGAAATATTTGTCAAATATTTATCTTTAGGCGTGCCTGTTTTCAGATAAACCGTTTGTTTGGTATCAGGATTGTAAATACCGACTGTTACATGATGGCTTTTCATTCCTGCCATCGGGTATTTTATATCTTTCAGTTTAGCCACACGTGCCGAAACGTCTACCAAAGGATAATCAGTTACCATTGTTTCATCTTTTCGGTAAAATGCCAAAAGATTTCCTTTCGGAGACCAAAATATTCCTTTGTGAATTCCAAATTCATTCCGATGCACGGTTTGTCCGTATACAATGCCTTTATCCGGATCAGAAGCAACTTCGGTTTCAACGCCGTCCGAAGTCTGCATGTACAAATTGTTATCTTTTGTATAAGCTAATTTCTTGTTGTCAGGCGATAAATCTTGATTGTTCATACCGCTAACTTGGCTGAATGCCGAAATTATAGACTTATCCTTATCGTTGTAAATGTATAATTTACTATTCGTGTATATGGAGAACAAGTTATCGCCCGAAGTTATGGGATTGACATAGTATAGACTTTTTAATGCTTCCGCATCATCTAACTTTAAATTTGTATTAAAATCATTGACAGTATAGATGGATGTAATAAAGGCTTTTTTGTGAGGGTTTACTTCGTAAATAGTGTCGCCTTTCACATATGTTAATGCATCTCCTAACCATGCCAGTTTGCGAGGCATTTCGACCTTGTATTTAGAATAGTTTTTACCACCCGGTATAAGCTCTTCGAGGGTCATCAGTTTATTTTGGCTAGCGAGTTTCATCGAAATAATAAGACTTAGAAATAATCCAATATATTTAATATATCTCATCACGTATGTGTATTATAATTTTGAATACAAAGATAGCTACAAGTTTGATAATTCGGTATGCTTCTCAAAAAGAAGTCACTTTAAGCAATTTCTAATGTTTTGAATCTGATTTACATATCAAAAGCTGTAGAACCACTTTACACTTTTGTGAAAAAGCATTCGGGCTTTTTTCGATTGGCTTACTTTCTCATCATTCGTACATGAGGAATATCGTCTTCAAGATACATATCACTCACTTTATTAAAGCCATGACTTTCGTAAAATTTTTCTAAATATTGTTGTGCTGAAATGACAATACAATTTTCTTTCATTTCAGTCTCAAGTATATCAATAGCTTTTTTCATTAATTGATGACCGTAACCGTATTTTCTTTTTTCGGGTAAAACCACGACACGCCCTATTGATGCTTCTTCAAAATAATCTCCCGCATAGAATAACCTGCAATAAGCGACTAATTCATTCTGATGATAGCCGCATAGATGCAATGCTTTCAAATCTTTATAGTCAACATCAAGATAGGGACATGTTTGTTCCACAACAAAAACCTGACAGCGTAAATTTAAAATAGCATATAGTTCTTCAGCCGATAATTCATTGAATCGACCTAATTTCCAGCTTAAATCCTGACTCATCTAAAATATTGTTATTTACCTCTTTTTTCATATCTTTACAACCCAAAATTAAAACAAAAAGATTACTTATGATAACGACAGACCAACTAAAAGATGTGTTGGAGCGCGAGTCTGCGCTGGGGAGGCATCTTTGACGTCGATGCAAAAATAATACAACTCGAAGAAGAAGAGCTTCGTACGCATGTTCCCGGTTTCTGGGATGATGCTAAAGCGGCTGAAACACAAATGAAGGTTATCCGTGGTCTTAAGGTCTGGATTGAAGGATACAATGAAGTGAAATCTGCTACCGATGAGTTGCAGTTGGCTTTTGATTTTCAGAAAGAAGGAATCACTTCGGAAGAAGAAGTGGATGAAGCTTATAATAACGCATTGCTCCTGATTGAGAATCTTGAACTAAGAAACATGCTTCGCCGTGAAGAAGATAAACTCGGTGCGGTTCTTAAAATAAACAGTGGTGCCGGTGGAACTGAAGGACAGGATTGGGCTTCGATGCTTTTCCGAATGTATCAACGTTGGTGCGAATCAAAAGGATATAAAACAACAGTAACCAACTGGCAGGACGGTGATGAAGCGGGTATTAAAACCGCCACCCTCCAGATTGAAGGTGAATATGCATATGGTTATCTTAAATCTGAAAATGGAGTACATCGTCTTGTCCGTGTATCACCTTTCAATGCACAAGGAAAACGTATGACTTCTTTCGCCTCTGTGTTTGTTGTTCCGTTGGTTGACGATACAATCGAAATAGATGTAAATCCGGCAGATATCACGTGGGATACTTTCCGTTCAAGCGGTGCGGGTGGACAGAATGTAAATAAAGTTGAGACAGGCGTTCGTCTTCATTATAAATATAAAGACCCTGAAACCGGCGAAGAGAATGAAATTGTTATTGAAAACACAGAAAGTCGTTCTCAATTCGGTAATAAAGATAATGCGATGCGCTTACTCAAATCGCAACTTTATGAGTTAGAACTTGAACGTCGCCGCCGCGAAGTTTCTAAGATTGAAGCAGGTAAGAAAAAAATTGAATGGGGATCACAAATCCGTAGCTATGTGTTTGACGACCGTAGGGTTAAAGATCATCGCACTAATTTTCAAACATCTAATGTACAGGCTGTAATGGATGGTGACATCGATGATTTTATCAAATCATATTTGATGGAATACGGCGAAGATGCATAATTATATATAATGTTTTATCGAAAAGTTTTTTCGTAAAGAATATTTATTATATTTTTGTAGCGCTGTGAATGACTCCGTAGCTCAGTTGGTAGAGCAACTGACTCTTAATCAGTGGGTCGAGAGTTCGAGCCTCTCCGGGGTCACATAAATGGAAATTTGAAAGGTTGCTAAATCAGCGACTTTTCTTGTCTTA
>CALYPL010000031.1 GCA_945273835.1 uncultured Dysgonomonas sp.
ATTTTCCCTATTATCCAAATTTTTTATGCACTTTTTTCAAACTTTTTTTTCGAGAACTTATCAAACTACTGATAATAAGACAAATAATTTTTGAAAATATTTTAGGTTATTATCAGTAATTTTGGTGTTATTCTGTTTAGAATACTGAAAAGAAATTCGGACGTATGACTATTCCGAAACGGATTCTTTGCCTGTATTGTTTATAGTCGAGCATCGATTCTCCGAAACCATTATAGTATTCGGCGAATAAATATTGGTTGTCGTCACTGAATAATCGGATGGAGAAATTGACTAGTATGTTAGAATCGAAAAATGCTCCTGCTCTTTTAGTGACAACGATATTTGCATTGTATTTACTTTTTGAGCTCATATAATTAAGCGCAACAAGACCTAATCCTGAATAGGATGTGAGATGTTTATTGTTTTCGCCATCTACAAGTGGAATCCATGCTTTGGCTTGCAAAGCCCATTTGTCGTTGAAGGTTAGCATCGAGCCGAATGTTATTTTATTCCAACTGCGGGATGCATCACCATCTTTCCCGTTTGATTCGTGCTCGACTTCTAATGTTACCATTCCTAAAAAGCGATTATTGGCTATTAATGGTTTTCCTATACCGATACCGGGATTAAAATTGAGATCCCGAAAGGGAAATGAATCTTGAAAGATATCCCAGAAAGCTTTTTGGGTATAGGTTAGATATAAATGGGTTTTAAATGGCAGTACGCTATTAGTTAATCGTTGGCGTATGCTTACCTGAAATTTTGCGTCTGAATTGTATTTTGTAGCTTTTTTAAACATTTCTGTTCCTACGACAATATAGTTATCTCT
Source organism: uncultured Dysgonomonas sp. (assembly GCA_945273835.1). Taxonomy (GTDB): domain Bacteria; phylum Bacteroidota; class Bacteroidia; order Bacteroidales; family Dysgonomonadaceae; genus Dysgonomonas. Next base: position 830 of record CALYPL010000031.1, read on the forward strand.
GAATATTCCGAAGGATGGTCTTGAGTCAAATTCATTGATCAGACTATCGGCATTTCCCAGTTTCATTGATTCTCCAAACATAGAGCCTATGATTTTTTTCACGGGGGTAATGTTTGCTTGGTGAGGCATGATTTTCAATTTTGTAATTGAGTCTTGCAATGAAATCAAAGAATCTTTATACAGTTTTGATGCCTGAGCTTCTAAGAGCAGAGTTTTTGATAGTATACGTATTGAATCCTGATAGATTGTGGTTGAATCTTTTTTTTCTCGATTTTCGGTCGGTTTAGCTTGTTGTGCTAAGCCACTGCTGCATATAATAATATATGCGATAAATATTAACCCTAATTTTTTCATTTTTTTATTCTATGATTTCAAATATAAGCGATTTCTTTTTTTTATTGAACAAATTTGTCAAGACTTGATTTATTATTGACCTTGTTTATATTTTTTAATATATATTAAGTATGTCTATTGAATATCTTCATAAACGTATTAACTTAAATATATCTGGACTTGGTCGTATATTGAATGAACGGAGTTATTTATCTGTTTTAAACAGATAAAAGTCTGATCAGTATACAAATTGGGTTGTTCGTAAGAAAATGTCTGCAGTGATTAAATACTTCCGATGGCAAAATAAGAACTTATTACATCCTTTCATTATTTCGTTCTTCCGGATGTGTTATTTCGCCGGCTAATGGGACTCGCATTCTTATCTTAATATCTTCGTTGTCATAGTTATGACCAATCAAAAACATCAATTTAGTGATAAGGGTTTCCATGGTGGCGTCAAAGCCACTGATTACTCCGGTTTTCAAAAGTTCAAGCCCTGTTTCATAACGGTACATATCAACGCTTCCGATTGGACACTGTGTTTTGTTCACAACTAATATTCCTCGTTTAACTGCATCTTTGATTAACTCTAGAAACCAAGGTGCCATCGGAGCATTACCTGTTCCATACGTTTCAAGAATGACTGCTCTTACTCCTTTTATGCCTAACACGGCAGCAACCATATCGCTGTTAATTCCCGGAAACAGCTTGAGTGTGGCTATATGGGTATTGAGATGATAGTGAAATCGTTCTGTCTTATTATAATCGGGTGTGAGTATGGCTTTTCTATCGTACCATATGTTAATTCCTGAACGTGCTAATGCGGGATAATTGAAAGATCTAAATGCATTGAAATTTTCTGCATTTACTTTTGTTGTCCGATTACCTCTCATTAGATAGTTCTGGAAGAATATACTTACTTCGGGTACAATAGGATTACCTTCCATATCTTTATCGGCTGCTATTTCAAGTGCTGTTATTAAATTTTCTTTCGCATCAGTCCTTAATTTACCGATGGGCAATTGAGCTCCGGTTAAAACTATCGGCTTCGATAAATTTTCAATCATAAAGCTTAATGCGGAAGCTGTATATGCCATGGTATCGGTTCCGTGAAGAATTACAAAACCATCATAATTGTCGTAATTGTCCTGTATTATATGCACCATCTTGCGCCAATGATCGGGTCTGATTTCAGACGAGTCAATGACAGGATCGAATACAACATGGTCAATCTGAAATTTAAACATCTCTATTTCTGGGAAATGATTATTTAGATGTTCAAAATCAAACGACTCAAGAATCCCTGTTAAAGGGTTTTCCACCATTCCGATAGTTCCTCCCGTATATATAAGCAGAATACGGGCATTTGCATCAATCATACAATCAGCACATTTTGACACAAAAATAATATAATTTTTAATTAACCAGACTTGTTTTATGAGTCAATTTGAAAGTTGATTTCACATTACTACTAATCTGATTAATCAACTCGGTAGTTTTCAGCCCTAAAACTGTTGCAACGCGTGAATAAATTGTTACGATGGATGATTCTGAATCGTCTGTTTCTAAAAATAATGATGTTATCGGAATTTCATGTATGGCTTGGTGGTCGAAATATTTACCGATGGAAAATTTAAATCCTTGTTTGACTAATTGACGGGTGAGTTCTATTCCGCCTCTGAATCCGTGTATTATCCAAGGTTGCTTGGCATTTAATTCTTTTTTTACTGAAATTATTTCTGCCCAACCTTTCACACAATGGATTATTAGTGGCTTAGATACTTCTTCTGCGAGTGCTGCCTGAAGCCTGAATACGCTTAATTGTGTTTCTAAATCTGCACCTTTCAGCTTATCGATGCCTGCTTCGCCTATTGCAATTATTGTGGGTTTTGTTTCAATCAGCTCCCTTAGTTTTTGAAACTGGGGCTCGTAGTTATGGCAGTACCAAGGGTGTATTCCGCACGAAAAAACTTTAGCGGCGGGTTGCTGCCTACGCAGCAAATCGAATTCGAGTGGATAAGTATTAACAATGTAACGTATATAATAATCGTTAAACTGACTGATTGAGTGAATGTGGGTATGAATATTATATAAGACCATATGTTGATTTTTGCTTTCAACATTTGAAACAAAAGTGGAACTGATTTGTTCAACTGCTCCACTTTGTTTGTCTTTATTTATAATTAGCGTGTATTTTATTTAATGAGATTAATAAACTCTTCGCGAGTCTTTGCCTGTTCGAATACTCCAACAAAATCAGATGTTGTTGTTGTAGAGTTTTGTTTTTCAACACCACGCATTTGCATGCACATGTGCTTTGCTTCTATAACAACCATCACACCTAAAGGATTGAGTGTACGATTAATACAATCTTTGATTTCAGTGGTCAATCGTTCCTGTACTTGAAGACGTCTTGCAAAAACATCTACTACACGTGGAATTTTACTCAAACCTGTGATATAACCATTGGGTATATATGCTACATGTGCTTTACCCCAGAATGGTAGCATATGGTGTTCGCAAAGGGAATAGAAGTCTATGTCTTTAACGATTACCATCTGACGATAGTCTTCTTTGAAGAGTGCTTTTTTTAAAATCTCTTCGGGATTTTCAGTGTATCCTTTAGTCAGAAACTGCATTGCTTTGGCAACTCGTTGCGGAGTGTCAAGCAGTCCTTCACGCTCTGAATTTTCCCCCAGAAGTTTTATTATTTCCTTATAATGGGCAGCCAGCTGTTCTGTTATATTATCTTTTTGCATCGAATTTTAATCTACAATAAGTTTTACGGGAACATTTTCAATCACGTACATTTCCCGACCGAATGAAGGAAACGTTTTTTTCATTTTTACAAGAACTTCGTTAGCCTGTTCTCGGGTAACATAATTACCTACTCGCACACGCCAAAAGGGGGAGTTATAAGACACGGTTACTTCTTCTGACGGAAAAGCGCCTTTTACCATCTGTGCTTTACGCTGTGCTTCGTCTTTGGATTGGCGATTGTTATTTCCTGAAAAAACCTGGATTTTAAATCCGTTGACTTTAATGTGATTAACCGCATTCCAATCAGTGGCTGTGGTATCAGTAGGAGCATATATTGCCACGATATTTTTAATGCTTTCGTCTTGCATCACTTTAACTTTTCCTTGCGACGGTTTTACTGTATTAAGGTCTTCAATTATTGGGCTCTTAATTTTATCTTGTGCGGCAAGGCAATAGGTGAATGAGAGGTATAAAAATAACAAATTGCAAATTTTACTCATGATTGGGGTTTAATTATTAAAAAACGATTCCCTCAATCCTATTTAGAATAGGACTGGGGGAAATATCTGAATGACATCAGTTTATTAAAATGCTTCAATTATAGGCATGAAATCTTCAACTTTTAGTGAAGCTCCGCCAATCAATCCACCATCAATATCGGGACAAGCGAACAATTCTTTTGCATTGTTTTTGTTACAGCTGCCACCGTAAAGGATGGTTGTATTATCTGCAACTTCTTTGCCATATTTATCGGCTAAAATTTTGCGGATGTGCGCATGCATTTCCTGAGCCTGAGCTGAAGTCGCTGTAAGTCCTGTGCCGATGGCCCAAACCGGCTCATAAGCTAAAATTATTTTTGAAAAATCGTCTGCTGACAAATCGAATAATGCTTCTACAATCTGGCTTTTTACTACCTCGAAATGTGTGTTGCCTTCACGTTCGTCTTTAGTTTCGCCGATGCAGAAAATCGGTTTCAGATTATTTTCTAAAGCCAATTTAACTTTTTCTTTCAATTTAGCGCTTGTTTCGCCATAATACGTACGGCGTTCTGAGTGTCCTAAGATTACATAACCTGCTCCTGTTGATGCTACCATAGCGGCTGAAACTTCACCGGTGTATGCTCCTGATACTTTGTCTGCGCAATTCTGAGCCGAAACGCCTACTCTTTTTGCATCAACTACTGATGTTACGGTTGCAAGGTGAATGAATGGTGTACCTATCACTACATCGCATTTTGGTGATTTTCCTGTAAGAGCTTTGTCAAGTTCTTTTGCAAATTCAACTCCTTCTTGCAGGTTCTTATTCATTTTCCAGTTTCCGGCTACAATATTCTTTCTCATAATTTAATGTTTTTATTATATCTAAATATTAATCGTTTTATGAAGTTTTATTCGGTTCAGCTTTATGTCTTTTACGCCAAAAGAACAAAAAGTCCAATCCTTTTAGACACAGCAAAGGTAATACGAAAATGGCAGATATATAAATTAAATTATACATATCTTTTTCTTCCCTGTCAACCGGCTTGCCTAACGACAATTTTTCTAATGGGGCATTAAGTTCACTTTCTGACGGCACGGATATGTCGCTCCATTTATTATAAACTACCCCACCCTTGAGCAAAAGCAATCCGGGATTGGTGCGTATAACAGTCTTCAACGCCCGCTCATCAGCTCGACAGAACACATAGTCAACCACCTCTTCGTTTCGCCAAGCAAGTATATCGTCACTCACCGATGCTGTGAGGCAATAGAAAGCATAGTTAAGATCGCTTGCATAGTTGGCAATATCTTCAAACTCGCTCAGATGGTCTTTACGGATTTCGGATAAAGATGGCGTGATCATCAAAAAAACATATCCTGTATCGGTAAGCACCTTTTGTGTTACATCCTCTTCGCCGACAATCATGTTTTTGTCGTTGTCTATAAGAAGTTCGTTTAGCTCAAAATCTTTTATTTTCGGCAACTCTCCTTCACGTATTACTTTGGTATCTAAGCGAACAAATGTCCACGTAGAATCCTGCCAAGGATAGTTCTGTTCCGTGAAAGCCTTTTCTTTTCCGTCTTTGGAGTAGACTAAGCTCATCTCCTCTACCCTCCCTTTACCTTCAGGGACAGTCATGAGTTGCGGGATATTGGCTCCTATTTTATATGGACGAAAATCGAATATCGGATCGAAATAATAGTTCCTCAACATAAACAAACCGATAAATGCAACTATGAATAATGCTGCAAGCCAATAGGTCTTGCCTGTAAAGAAATTGGTAATATATTGATGGTATCGGAAAGTTACTAATGAGAGCAGAAGCAGCACAATATTTTTATAGAATGTCTGCCAATTGGTAATTTTCAGCGCATCTCCGAAGCATCCACAATCTTCAACAGGGTTGGCAATTGCCAGATAAAGCGTTAACGCTGTCATAAAACACATAGTAAACAGCATAAACCGTGAGTTTATCTTCCGATAAATTCCCATCAGCATGAATGCGCCAAGCACAAATTCAAAACCACATAAAAGAAACGATGCGGGCAACGCCAGAAAGGATAAATCCGAAAATCCGAACGTTGAAAGATAGTCTTCGATTTTGTAGTCCGTACCCATCGGATCGACGGCTTTAACGAAACCCGAAAAAATAAATGTACAGCCCAAAATGATTCGGGACAATTCTACGCCAATCTTGATAATCCGATCTTTGGTACTCTTGTTCATACTCTAAGGGGTTGTTCGGCTATAAGACTTCCGTCTTCGGCATAAGTAAGTTTAATTAGAGCAAACAAGGCATAGTTTACCATGTCCATATAATTTGCATCTATACCTTCTGAGACTAAGGTAAGTCCCTGATGTTCCTCTATTTGCTTGGTACGATAGATTTTAGTGAGAATAAGATCTGTATACGAACTTATGCGCATCGACCGCCATGCTTCGTCATAATCGTGATTTTTTGCAAACATCAATTCTTTGGTCTGCGTAATATATTTATCATACAACAAAACTGCCGCCTCTGAGTCTATATCAACTTGCTCTGCGAAGCCAAGTTCAAGTTGTATCAGACCGATAACGCCATAGTTGACTATACCGATAAATTCAGGCAAAACTCCTTCGCCTACCAAACTCACGCCTTTTTCTTCAAGGCTACGAATACGCTTTGCTTTGATAAACAACTGATCTGTTACGGACTGAGGGCGTAAAATGCGCCATGACGCACCGTAATCAATCAATTTCTTTGAATAAAGATCACGGCATATATTTATCACATACTCAAATTGTTCTTTTGTATTTACCATATACAGGTTTCTATTATGCAAACAAAGGTAGAAAAAATAGTTGTAATTCAAGAGCCTCATTCTCTAACATCAACCATCGGCTCTTTGTTTTACTCCATCGGTTAATGCTATTTAGGAATCAATCTATATTGATTTTCAATATTGATTTTGCTGAAGGTACGATCTTGATTCTTTCATCGCTACGATGCCCGACTATCCAAATTATATCGTTACCTGAAACCAGAATCCAGACGTTTTCTTTATCAAGCAATGAAAATTTATTATCAGAAAAGTAATCGCTCAGTTTTTTACGTCCTTTCATCCCGAAAGGTACAAACCAATCGCCCTGCTTCCATCTTCTTAATGTCAGCGGATACTGCAGTTTATCTTTATTTAAATATACTACTGATTTATTTTTCTCGATATTTATATCGGGGGTATTCTCAATTGTTTCGATTTTTAATTTTAGTGGTGTATCTATATACTGATCATCTTCATTGATATAATACGTATCTTCTTCGTCTTCATCTTTGATATGGCTGATGATTAAATTATCACGGTCTTTTATCAATTGATGCGTATCGGAATAAAATCTTTTACCAGACAGTCCGTTCAGTGAGTTGAATATTTGCTCTGTGGACGAGCTGTTAAAACCGAAAGGTGCAAGAAGCTCGTATAGTACGGCTTTTGGCTCTGAAATATGAAGCAACTCGTCTATTTTTATTTTATTGCCGTCCATAACACAAGTCTTACAATCGGAAAGATATTCTGAATAAATACGCTCTACTTGCGAAAGATATTCTGAGGTGCGGGCGATCGCATCTTTTGCTGAAGGGTTAATGGCTTCTAATAAAGGAATTATATCAAGTCTGATTTTATTGCGGGTATAATCTGTTTCATTATTTGTGCTATCAGTCACGTACGTTAATCCCTTTTCATCTATATAATCGAGTATTTCTTTACGGCTCAGGCAAAGCAATGGTCTGATTACTCTGCCATTTCGGGGCATGATCCCTGTCAGACCACGAATCCCTGTTCCCCGAATGAGATTGAGTAACACTGTTTCTACTGAATCATCCTGATGGTGTGCTACTGCCAGCGCATTAATTTCTAATTCGGAACATATTTTGTCAAACCAATTATATCTCAGTTCGCGTGCCGCCATTTCAATCGACAATTTATGTGCTTTTGCATAAGTAACTGTATCGAAATCCACCGTATGCAAATTAATGTTACGGCTTCGGCAGAAAAGATCAACAAAGGCAGCATCTCTGTCCGACTCGTCGCCACGCAGATGAAAATTGCAATGTGCTGCCACGCATTTGTATCCTAATCGAGACAAAATATCCACTAATGCGATTGAATCTGCTCCTCCGCTTAAACCTATTATTACTTTCTCCCTTTCTGCAAGTAATTGCTTGTCGGTGATATAAGCGGCTACTTTATTTAAAATCATATTTGTTTGGGCTGATAGTAAAAAATCATGTAAAATTAAAGATTTTATGGGTATGGTTGGTATAAATATCGGTAATTGTATGTGTATATGATAATAGTGTGTGGATTAATCTGAATAAATGACAGGTCTATAATCAAATTAAAAAACAGTCTGCAATATAGCCAAAAAGGAAAGGCATACACTTTAATAAGTATATGCCTTTCGTATTACGATTAAGATTGAGTTTCTTAGATAGATAGTATTTGCAGTGTATTGTACAAATCTTCGGGAAAAGGTTTGTTTTTCTTTACCGCTTTTGAGAACGGCACATATACTATTTTATCGTTCTGAATACCGATCATCACATTACGTTGATCGTCGTTGAGTGCATCAATGGCTGCAGCTCCCATACGGCTTGCCAGAATACGGTCGTTTGCCGTTGGCGAACCTCCTCGCTGCACATGCCCTAATATGGTTACACGTACATCATATTGAGGGTATTCGTTTTTAACACGTTCTGCCAATTTCATAGCACCGCCGGTTATATCGCCTTCTGTTACTAACACCAAACTGCTGTTTTTACTTTTACGGAAACCGTTGTCGATGAGTTTGGCAAGCTGGTCGTCTTTCTTCGAAACTTCGGGAATGATAGCCGCTTCTGCTCCTGATGCTATCGCACCGTTTAGAGCCAAAAATCCGCATTCACGCCCCATCACTTCGATAAAGAACAGACGTTCGTGCGAACTTGCTGTATCACGGATTTTATCAACCGCCTGCATTATGGTGTTGAGAGCTGTATCATATCCGATAGTGAAATCGGTACCCTGCAAATCGTTGTCGATTGTTCCGGGAAGTCCGATAATTGGATAGTTATATTCCTGAGCGAATATTCGTGCGCCGGTCAACGAACCATCGCCACCAATAACAACCAAGGCATCTATATTTTCGCGCACAAGGGCATCGTAGGCTATTTTACGTCCTTCGGGTGTCATAAATTCCTGACAACGGGCAGTTTTTAAAATAGTTCCTCCTTGTTGTATTATGTTACTGACTGAATTTGTTTTGAAAGGTATGAATTCGTCTGCGATAAGACCTTTGTATCCTCGCATGATACCTTTTACTTCCATTCCGCTATATATTGCAGCACGTGTTACAGCACGTATCGCCGCATTCATACCCGGAGCATCACCCCCGGATGTCAAGATCCCTATACATTTAACAGTCATGCCTACTTTGTTTTATTTATTGTTAGTTTTACTTACAAATGTAAGAAATAATATCTTTTTATTTAAAAGTGATCGGCAAAAATTTCATTTGTTTACAAACCTGTCAATTTCAATTTCTTTAATTCTTTTTTCCACTTCGTCCATTTGCCATTTAGGCGTAGAAGTCGCCCCGCAAATACCGATTGAAATATCATTTCGGATCAATGATGCGTCAATATCGTCAGGGTTTGTTATGAAATAGGAATTCGGGTTGTATTTCTGGCATTCTGCAAACAGAACTTTACCGTTTGAGCTTTTCTTTCCAGCCACAAAAAACACGACATCGTGTGCGGTTGCGAAATCTTTGATGTTGGGTATACGGTTTGATACTTGCCGGCATATGGTATCGAAATATTCAAAGGAGGCATCGCCTTGCATCCTGCTTTGGATGATTTCTATTATCTCCGCAAAGCCGTCTAATGGTTTGGTTGTTTGTGAGAAAAGACAGATATTACGTGTATAATCAAGTTTATCTAAATCGTCTTTTTTCTCGATAACTATGGCGTTCGACTCGGTTTGTCCGATTAGACCGTTTACTTCGGCATGTCCTATTTTTCCGTATATAACAATCTGTGCGTTATTAGCTTTTTCCTCGTTATACTTGGTGTTTATTTTCTTTTGCAACCTGAGTACAACGGGACAAGATGCGTCTATGATTTCAATATTATTTTCTTTGGCAATTTGGTAAGTCGAAGGTGGTTCGCCATGTGCTCGAAGCAATACTTTTGCATCATGCAATTTTGCAAACTCCTCATGGTTAATTGTCCGTAATCCGAGTTTTTCAAGCCGTTCAACTTCAATATTATTGTGTACTATATCGCCCAGACAATACAGGACTTCTCCTTTAGCAAGCTCTTCTTCGGCTTTTTTTATGGCGTTGACCACACCAAAACAAAAGCCTGATTTGGGATCTATTTCAATTTTACTCATACTCCCTTATTAATTACCTCCTCAAATCGCTCAAGAATCCATTGCATTTGTTGATCCCTCGTCATGTAGGAATTATCTAACACAAGTGCATCGTCTGCTTTTTTCAGCGGACTGTCTGTACGGGTCTGATCTGCGTTGTCACGTTCTTGTAGGTTTTGGAAAACTTCTTTAAATGTAGTTTTCATATCGCCTTTTGAACGCAATTCGTCCAGTCTGCGTTGCGCTCTTACCTCCGGTTTAGCCGTTACAAATATTTTCAGTTCGGCTTTCGGAAATACTACTGTACCGATATCCCGACCGTCCATAACAATTCCTTTAGCTTGTCCAAGTTCCTGTTGTTGGGTAACCATAGCACGGCGTACAAATCCGAGTGAACTGATGGCACTGACTTTACCCGACACCTCCATCGAACGAATATCTGCTTCCACATTTTCGCCATTCAAATAGGTGATCGGCAGCTTAGTTTTATCATCAAGTCTGAAAGTAACCTTTATATTATTAATGTCAGCCTGCAATTTAGCAACATCAACGTTGCCGTTTTCATCAATCAGTCCGTTTTTAAGGCTATACAATGTAATTGCACGGTACATTGCACCACTATCTACGTAAATATAATTTATTTTTTGCGCTAAAGCCTTAGCCATCGTGCTTTTACCACATGCTGAAAAGCCATCAATCGCTATTGTTATTTTCTTCATTTTTTAGTTTTAAAATTTAGAACAAAGATAGTGTTATTATCAACAAATTATAACATTAAGGTTTTGTACTTAATAAAAATAATAACTACTTTTGCCGCTCAAATACATACCAATAGATGATCAATCGCGTTCTTATTCGTATAAGGGTATTACAAATACTATTTTCTTGTTATCAGTCCGATACAAGAGATCTAAAAAAAGCTGAAAATGACTTAATGTTCAGCCTCCAGAAATCGTATGATCTGTATCATTACTTTTTATTATTGCCTATTGTCATAACTGAAAGCTATGAAATACGTGTGGAATCCCGAAGAGCGAAGTTGCTGCCTTCTGATGAAGATCGACATCCAAACGTCAGACTTTTGCAAAACAAATTTGTTGCGCAGCTGAAGGCTAATGTTTATTTACAAAAATATCTGGAAGACAGACCTTTTTCGTGGGAGGAGCACGAAACTTTTGTCCGCAATCTGTTGGATACTATATTAAAATCCAAAGCCTACAATTCGTATTTACTGAAAGACAGCGTTACATATGACGACGATCGTGAGTTGTGGCGCGATATTTTCAAAAATATTATATGTGAAACCGAGGAGCTTTATGATATATTAGAAGATGAGAGTTTGTTCTGGAATGATGATATTGACATTGTCAGTTCCTTTGCACTCAAAACTATTAAACGCTTCTCTCCGGAAGCAGGTTCAGAGCAAGAGTTGTTGCCAATGTTCAAAGATGTATCAGACCGTGAATTTGCAATAAAATTACTCAGAGAGTCCATGCTGAATGTCAAAGCATATCGGGACATTATTGATCAATATACAAAAAACTGGGAATCGGAACGTATCGCTTTCATGGATATGCTAATCATGCAGATTGCCATAGCTGAATTGATAGCTTTCCCGTCCATACCGATAAGTGTTACTCTGAACGAATATATCAATATAGCCAAATCATACAGTACTGCTAAAAGTGCCGGGTTTGTGAACGGCATACTTGATGCTGTAGTCAATGACTTGAAAGAACAAAACAAAATAATTAAGAAATAGTAACTTTTGGCTGATAATTTAAATAGATTTTGTTTCAGAAAATCAGTTATCTTTGTATCAATCACACTAAAGTAAATATTATTAAGATATAAATCGAAATTTATGAATTTATTGACAGTTTTGTTACAGGAAACCGCTGCCGCAGCTCAACCCGAAGGTGGTATGTTCGGAGGTTCTATGGGTATGATATTAATGTTTGTAGCATTATTTGTTATCATGTATTTTTTCATGATACGTCCCCAGCAGAAAAAACAGAAAGCCTTGCAGGAAGCCCGCAACTCAATGAAAGTCGGAGACCGCGTTGTAACTGCAGGTGGTATACACGGACGTATAAAAGAAATTGGTGAAACTTATTTCTTGATTGAAATATCCGACAACGTAAAAATTAAAATTGAAAAATCTTCTGTGTACGCTACTGCTGCCGAAACAGAACAAAAATAAGCAACAAGACACCACATTAGTATGGCTAAGATGAGCAATACTAAAAAGATTATAAAACAAGAAGTCAGTTCTTTTCTGAAAGAAATTCATTGGAAGAAAGTACTGACTTTTTTGTTTTTCGTAATGCTAGCCTCAATATTCTGGATAATGCAAATTTACCGCCAGAAATTCGAGGCGACACAAATCATACCCATCAAGTATGTAAACATTCCCGACAGCATTTTGTTGGTAAATGATATGCCCACTCATATCAAGGCAAGATATAAAGACGATGGTATAACTTTGTTCAAATACTTTTTCACAAAAGATAAAGATTCGTTAGTTATTAATGTAAAGAAGATTATCAATAATAATCCGCAACCCTACATAATACAAAGCGGTGTATTAGAACAGATGATACGCTCGAAACTATTTGCAACTTCCGATTTATTATCCTACTATCCATCTTACATATCATTTCAATATGCTCCACTGAATAAAAAGCAATTGGCTGTTATCTATGACGGATACATCAATCTTAACCCCGGCTACATGAAGGATGGAGAGCTTAAAATAACTCCTGATTTTGTAAAAGCATACGGACGTAAGGAAGCACTTGATACCTTATTATATGCGCACACGTATGCAGATACAATAACAAACTTAACCGGCGACAAAACTATTTCAGTGAAAATAAAACCGATAAACGGAATAAAATTTGTGCCTAATACCGTACAAATATCTATACCTGTTGATGAATATACCGAAAAAGAAGTTGAAGTGCCGGTAAAATGTATTAATTTACCCGCTAATATGACAGCGCGTTTTTTTCCGCCCAAGGTCAAAATACCTATGTACGTAGGCTTAAAGCGGTATAAAGATATTTCATCAGCTAATTTTCAAGTAGTTGTGGATTATAACGAAATCAAGGAGAAAACTGAATCGACAATAGCGCTACGAATTTTGAGCAGTCCTGACTTTGTGAAAACAAAATCCCCTGTACCTTCGGAAGTTGAGTTTATAATTGAAAATAATACCGAAAAATAATCTTCATTAAGATGATAAAACTTGCCATAACAGGAGGTATAGGAAGCGGCAAATCCGTCGTTTCAGAAATACTCAGATTGTACGGAATACCCGTTTATATAGCTGATGACGAAAGCAAACGACTGACTGAATCATCGGAAGAAATCAGGGAAAAGTTGACCGAAAAGTTTGGTAATGATATTTACGAAGGTGGCAAGCTGAACAAGCCTTTACTTGCTTCTATTATTTTCAACGATAAAGAGAAACTCAAAACTGTCAATTCAATCATACACCCCGTTGTCAGAGCCGACTTATCGGAATGGTTAGAATCGTATGCCGACAGCAAAATAATTGCAAGCGAATCGGCAATCCTTTTTGAATCAGGTTTTAATGCTATGTTCGACAAAGTTATTACCGTATATACCCCTTTAGAAATCCGTATAAAGCGGATAATGAGCCGAAATAACACTTCGTATGACAATGCTAAGCAACGTATTGAAAGCCAGATGCCTGACGAAGAAAAAGTTAAATTATCAGATTTTGTAATTGACAACAGCGGAAATATTTCGCTTCTGCAACAAATAGAATCTGTATTGACAAAACTCAACTACTTTTAACAAGCGCATACAGCGGCAATTAAACGCTTATCTCTTCGCTTTAATACTTAAATCTGTCAGCCCGAAACTGTGGCTGTAAATTGAAGAAGGATATTTGTTAACTCATACGGATTTTTGTAATTTTGGGAAACTTTTTCTATAAACTAAGTAATTAATGAATTTTATTATATGAATATCTCGTACAATTGGCTGAAAGATTATTTAGATTTCGACCTTACGCCGAACGAAACACTCGAAGCACTTACATCTATCGGACTTGAGACCGGTAGTGTAGAAGAAGTTCAGACCATTAAAGGCGGGCTTGAAGGACTTGTGGTTGGAGAAGTACTTACTTGTGTTGACCATCCCAATTCAGATCATTTGCATATCACAACCGTAGATTTGGGCGATGGGCAGCCAACCCAAATAGTATGTGGAGCCGCTAACGTTGCAGTAGGACTGAAAGTTATTGTTGCCACTATCGGCACAACACTATATTCGGGAGAAGAATCTTTCGTTATCAAAAAATCTAAAATACGGGGCGAAGAATCGAATGGGATGATCTGTGCCGAAGACGAGATCGGAGTAGGAACAAGTCACGCAGGTATAATCGAGCTTCCGAATGATGTCAAAGCCGGAACATTGGCTAAAGACTATTACAATATAAAAAGCGATTATTTGCTTGAAGTAGATATTACGCCTAACCGTGTGGATGCTGCCTCGCATTACGGCGTTGCTCGTGATTTGGCTGCTTATTTAAAACAGAACAATAAAACATCAAAATTACATAAACCTGATATAAATAATATCTCGGATCATAATGAGGGAACAGGAATAAGCGTTGAGGTTGAAAATACCGAAGCATGCCCACGTTATACAGGCTTAACAATATCAGGCGTTAAAGTTACCGAAAGTCCCGATTGGCTCAAAAACCGACTGACTACGATAGGTCTGCGTCCTATTAATAATGTGGTGGACATAACCAATTATGTGTTGCATGAAATGGGACATCCGTTACATGCCTTTGATAAAGCGCATATCACAAATGGAAAAGTTGTTGTAAAAACCTTGCCTGAAGGAACAAAATTTGTCACGCTTGATGAAGTGGAAAGGACTTTAAGCGATAAGGATTTGATGATTTGCAACGATACCGAAGGAATGTGTCTCGCGGGAGTATTCGGCGGATTTAAATCGGGAGTTACCGAAACAACCACCGATATATTTCTTGAATGCGCCTACTTCAATCCGACTTGGATACGTAAAACAGCTCGCCGTCACGGATTGAGTACCGACTCATCGTTCCGATTTGAAAGGGGGTGCGACCCGAACGACTCGATATATGTATTAAAACGTGCAGCATCACTCATTCTTGAACTGGCGGGAGGTAAAGTTGTCGGAGACATTCAAGATATTTACCCGCAGAAAATAGAGCGACCTGTTGTAGAATTATCTCTGAGCAAAGTAAATTCACTGATTGGCAAAGATATTCCGAGCCAGACCGTAAAATCTATTTTAAGCAGTCTTGAAATAGAGATATTGAAAGAAGAAGCTAATATTTTATCCATCGCGATACCCACTTACCGTGTAGACGTATTACGCGAAGCCGATGTTATAGAGGATATATTACGCATTTACGGATATAACAATGTTGAAATCGGTGACAGCCTGAAATCAAATCTCTCTTATCAGACTCCGACCGATAAAAGCTATGATTTACAGAATCTGATTTCTGAACAACTTACTGGATGCGGATTTAACGAAATCATGTGCAATTCGCTGACAAAAGAATCTTATTATGCCGATAATAAAATCTATGCTGACAGCAATTGCGTTCGCCTCCTAAATCCGCTAAGCACCGATCTGAGCGTAATGCGTCAGACTTTACTCTATGGCGGATTAGAAAGCATTGCTTACAACCGCAATCGCAAGAATCAGGATATCCGCTTTTATGAATTCGGTAACTGCTATTATTACGATGCTGAGAAAAAGTCTGAAACTGACGATCTGGCTCAATACAGTGAGGCATTTCATTTGGGATTATGGTTAAGCGGAAACACAATAACCAACAGTTGGACGTCACCTAATGAAAAATCGTCAGTATACCAACTAAAGGCTTATGTCGAAAACATACTTTTGCGTCTTGGCATCACGGAAGGAAAATATAAATACACACAATTTTCAGACGATATATTCAGTTCTGCCATCAACATAGAAGCTAAAACGGGACGAAAATTAGGAGCATTCGGTATTGTCAATAATAAATTGTTGAAATCGATGGATATCAGCACAGACGTGTATTTTGCCGAATTAGATTGGAATGCCTTGATGAAAGAAATCAAGAAACATGAAATTACATATTCAGAAATTTCAAAATATCCTGCAGTAAAAAGAGATTTAGCTTTACTTCTCGACAATAATGTGTTATTTGCCGATGTTGAGAGTATTGCTTATAAAGCTGAACGTAAATTCTTAAAGCAAGTATCATTATTCGATGTTTATGAAGGTAAAAACTTGCCGGAAGGTAAAAAATCTTATGCAGTTAATTTTGTTTTGCAAGATGATGACAAAACTCTGAATGATAAACAAATTGACAACATTATGAAAAAGATTCAAACTTTGCTCGAAAAAGAATTAAATGCTCAATTACGATAAATAAATTTACATTTCGATTATAACGGAAAAAGACCTTGGCAAATTATGCCAAGGTCTTTTTTTGAAACGATGTTATCTTCTTAAAAAAATGATTTATCTATGTTAAAACGCAAATACAGATTTTAATTATTAACTTTGGCAGGTATAGTATTCTTTATTTAATCATTTTGAAGTGAATAAGGTTTTTAATAATGAAATCCACTACCCTAATTTTATGCTTATCGGCAATCCTGCTAACAATCAGCACGTCTGTAACGGCTCAGCATACAGACAATATTGTTATACGCAGAAACGACAGCATATTGCATGAGATAACCAATATTAATAAACAAGTCAAAAGCAATGCTGTAAAAGACACTGCTTCAGTACCTGTAATCTATCAATTGATAGATTCTATAATATCTCAGCTTGATAGATCAAAAATACAATTAAGCCGCTTAAAGGATGTTAATCTGAAAATAAAAACCCCGGCATATAGTTGGACACCATTTGACAGCACGGTTAATTTTCATGACACCATTATAATAGATCCTGTCTTTCTTCCAATCGTTTTCGATGGTAAAATTTTGCCGTCCAATCTCAATTTTTTACACAAGCAGGATACAGTATCTTCTTATTCAATTAAAAGCTATCACCTCATAAACCCCGACAGCACATTTACAAATGATCTTAAAGATATTGCCAGAATACAAGCCACTCGCAGACACTATTACTTATTGAATCCCGACAAAGTGCATCTGAACGAATTTACGCTGAGGAATATTCCGATTATGGATGACGGGATGGTAGAAAAGCCAAACCCGCTGAAAGAATTGCTGAAAGCTGATAATACGATTGAAATCAATGCGCCTGAAGTTGAAACAACCAAAATAAAGCAGCTTTATTGGAAGAAGGGAGGAGATCACACGTTGAGATTTTCACAGAACAATTTTTCCGACAATTGGGTCGGCGGTGGAGACAACACCTTCAACATTAATAATTTTCACAGAATATCGCTACAATACAAAAAAAACAGAGTATCATTCAAAAATACGGTTGAATGGCGATTAGACCTTCAAAGAAACCAAGGAGATACACTCCATTCGATAGGTATAACCAACGACTATTTGCGCGCCAATAGCAGTTTAGGTTTCGATGCCTTCCTTAAGAAATGGACTTATACACTTGATCTGACAGTTTCCACACCAATATTTAATATGTATCCTGTCAATTCTAACGAAATGAAGCAATCCTTCCTTTCTCCATTAAAAGTCAATCTCGGTATCGGTATGAAATATAGCCTTAACAGAAAATCTAAAACATTTAAAGGCGACCGCATAGCGATGTCAATAAGTTTGCTTCCATTATCTGTGGATTATACATTGGTCAATAAGGACGATAAAGTGAAAGTAACGCTTTATGGTATTGAAGACGGCCATAAAGCAATGACAAAACTCGGTTCCACAATCAATATAGAGAGTTTCAAATATTATTTCACAAGAAATATCTATCTTGATTCGCGCTTCACGTTCTTTACAAGCTACGAATACACTAAACTTGAGTCAATGAATAGACTTCGCTTCGATCTTAACCGCTATCTTACTACTGAAATAGACGGCAATATACGTTTCGATGATTCAGTAGATCCAAAGAAAAAAGGTGAATGGAATTATTGGCAATATAATTATGGGCTTAGTTTTGGTCTTGCCTTCAGATGGTAAATTACTGTATCGTCAACTTGCTAATTGTTAGGAAAATTGCCTACATCATAAATTTTATTTAAATATTTTCCTGTATTTATTTGGATGGTAAGCATAATAAGTGTACTTTTGCATTACAATATCGCGGGGTGGAGCAGTGGTAGCTCGCCAGGCTCATAACCTGGAGGTCATCGGTTCGAATCCGGTCTCCGCAACTAAGAAAAAGAATTACTGAAAAGTAGTTCTTTTTTTTGCTTTATAAAGCAGAGATAAGAAAATAAAAATATTGTTCTTTT
>CALYPL010000032.1 GCA_945273835.1 uncultured Dysgonomonas sp.
AATTTAGATATGATAAATGAATAAATTAACACATTTAAAATTTATTTATATACATTTGTTTTTCGTAGCTCTGATGAGCAGTCTGAGCTATTTTTATGAACTCAAACTTTCAAACAATTAATAAATTCATTATGTTAAAAAACAAGTTTACAGTTATTACTGGTGGCAGTGACGGCATAGGATTGGGCATAGCTGAATCTTTTGCACAAAACCATGCTGATATTTGCCTGATTGCAAGAAACAATGAAAAATTAGAACTGGCTAAAAAAAGTTTATCTGCCTACGATGTTAAAGTTTACACTATATCGGCAAATTTATCCGACTCGGCGTCAATAGCTAAAGTTGCCGAGCAGATCACTTCAATCAGTCCTAAAGTTGATGTCTTAGTAAATAATGCAGGTATTGCTCGATTCGTACCGTTCGAAGATAGCGACGAGGATATTTTAAATTTGCATATCGACTTAAATATAAAATCAATGTACCTGCTGACTAAAGCCTTATACGCATCACTCATCCATGCAAAGGGCAACGTAATCAATATATCTTCATATTTTGCAGACAGAATGCTATCGGGCAGATGTTCAACAGCATATTCAATGACTAAAGGTGCGGTCAATTCTTTCACAAAATCTTTAGCTTTTGAAGCGGGGAAGAAAGGGGTAAGAGTTAATGCAATTGCACCAGGCAGCATTGAAACACCTCTGCTGATGCACAATCTTCAACAGATGGACGAAAAAGCTCAAAAAGCATTTAACGAGATGATATCAACCATTTATCCGATGCAATCGATCGGTAAACCTGATGATATAGCTCAGGCTGCAGTTTTCCTGGCATCGGAAATGTCTAAATGGATAACCGGCACAATTATGCACGTGGACGGCGGTTTGACCACCAATTAATAATACAAGCATAGGCAGACTTGAAATTTAATTTTGCGTGTCTGCCTATACTACAATATATATTTTAAACAATATCTTCTTTTTTTCATACCTTACAAAACATCAATTAACGGACATTTAAATTCAGCCCTTCTAATAACAATATTTATAAAATATGATCATTAGCTGATTATATCATATTATTGCAACCAATATAAATTAGGATATTTTCTTTTTTTATATTAATTTTCGGAAAGCAAAGCAGAATATTAAATACTATAGTTTATTTTATTTAAAGTATTGGCTTTGTAATAGAACCATCTAATACCTTATACCATTATGCAAAAGAAAAATTTTGAGGATTTTTTTAATCTTTATTATCGTGCTTTGTGTAAACACCTGCTGTTATTTACAGATGCTATCAAACAATTCATATTTCAAAAACGAATGTACTGTAAGTCAGATTCAGTTATAGAAAACAGCTATTAGTGAAACACAAATTAAAAACAACATGTATTATTCCATTAATCCGGCTAATCCCGATCTGATTGGTTATTGGCCGATGGATGAAGGAAAAGGAAATACTTTGCTGATATCTCAGGAAATGGACATGAAGCCACAGCCGATACTGGCATTGTACTGTGTTGGGAACCTAAAATTCGGTTTGATCAATTATATTATTCAAGCACATTTAGCTTGAGTATTTGATAGATGGGTTAATTAATTTGGTTAGGAGCGGCGATTAGTCGCCGCTTTCTGTTTTCTAATTTTATTCATTCATTTAATTTACCATGAAATACATTTTTGTTTGGTCACTGATATTACTTTCATTATCATCAGGTATTTCCAACGCACAAGTTTCAGTTACTAAAAACGGTAAACCAACTTCAAGAATTATTCTGACGACAAATGACTCAATTGATGCAAATGCCGCACACTTATTAAAAGAATTTATTTATCGTATCAGCGGAACTTATCTGCCAATTGTACAGAACAAAAAAAGTCTTAAAAATGACTTGATTATAGGTAATGGCAATTTGAACAAAGGTATTAGTTCAAGAGGTCTTAACAAAGATGGATTCAAGATCGTATGCAATGACAAATTACAGATCTTGTCAGGCGGAGGATATGGCTCAGTATACGGAGTAGTTGAATTACTCGAAAAATATTTTGGCGTCTGTTACTGGGGCGACCATGAGTTTTCGTTCACCCCTACCCCTTCATTAACCTTGCCTGTCATGGATATTATAGAAAATCCGGCTTTCAGTTATCGGCAAAGCCAGAATTACGCTTTAGCAACCGATTCAGTTTACAAATGGTGGAACAGGCTGAAAACGCCCGAAGAGGTTTTCGCCGCCGATTATTGGGTACACACATTCGATAAGTTATTGCCTTCAGCCCGATACGGCAATGAGCATCCTGAATTTTATTCATATTTTGATGGAAAACGACATCCGGGCAAAGCAAGTCAATGGTGTCTGACAAATCCTGACGTTTTAGAAATTGTTTCGGCAAAACTGGATTCCATATTTAAGGCTAATCCCGACAAGCAAATCATTTCAGTAAGTCAGAACGATGGCAACTTCACGAATTGCCGTTGCGAAAAATGCAAGGCAATAGATGATTACGAAGAATCTTATTCAGGCAGCCTCATCAATTTCATCAATAAACTCGCCGAAAGATTTCCCGACAAGCAAATCTCCACATTAGCTTACCTCTACACGATGAAACCGCCTAAGCATGTCAAACCACGCCCAAACGTGAATATCATGCTTTGCAGTATTGATTGCAACAGGGAAGTATCACTTACCGAAAATGCTTCGGGACGAGAGTTTGTAAAAGCATTGGAAGGGTGGAGCCGCATTTCAGACAATATATTTGTATGGGATTACGGAATAAATTTCGATAATTACTTAGTTCCCTTTCCAAACTTTCATATTTTAGGGGAAAATATCCGGCTTTTCAAGAAAAACAACGCCACAATGCATTTCTCGCAGATAGCGGGCAGCAAAGGTGGAGACTTCGCCGAAATGCGCACATGGTTAGTCTCAAAACTGATGTGGAATCCCCAAGCCGATACCGATTCGCTGATGCAGGTATTTATGCAGGGCTATTACGGAGATGCCGCTCCCTATCTATATCGCTATACCAAAGTCATGGAAGGAGCGTTGATCGGCAGCGGACAAAAATTATGGATATACGATTCTCCTGTCACACATAAAAACGGTATGCTTAAACCCGAGTTGATGCGGAGGTATAATCAGATGTTCGACGAGGCTGAAAATGCGGTGAAAAACGATTCTGTTTTACTCAAGCGTGTGCAACGCACGCGACTACCCCTCCAATATTCTGAACTTGAAATTGCCCGCACCGACAGCATTATGGATGTGACTGATATTCTGAATAAACTCTCTCTTTTTGAGCAACGGGTACAGAAGTTTGATGTACCGACTTTGAATGAAAGAGAAAATTCCCCGATTGACTATTGCAAATTATATAGAGAGCGCTATATACCTACTAATGAAAATGTTGTCTCATCGGGAGCTAAGGTTACTTATCTGACCCCACCGACCGGCAAATATGCCGCAATCGGTAAAACAGCTCTGACGGATGGTCTTTATGGCGGTATGACCTTTACAGAAGGTTGGGTTGGCTGGGAAGGCATTGATGCAGCATTTATCCTTGATCTGGATAGCATTAACGAATTTACAACCATACAGACCGATTTTCTTCACCAGTTAGGTCAATGGATACTTCAACCCCTGAATGTGAAATATTCCATTTCCGATGACGGTCGCAACTTTCAATTGGTAAAATCAATTGATAATCCCGAAGACAGAGATCAGCGAGTCAAATTTGTCGACATTGCCTATACAAGCGACAAACCCATGAAAGCCAGATTTATTAAAGTGGAAATTACAGGAACTAAGACTTGCCCGCATTGGCATTACGGTGTAGGTCATCCCTGTTGGTTTTTTATAGACGAAGTTGTCGTGAAATGATAATTTATTGCCGATTATATATTAAATTTAAGGCATAAGATTTTCTAAGACCATGAGAAAGCATTTGTTTCTATTTTTTTGTTCGATTTTTATCGCTCTACAATCAGCTGATGCAATCGAACGTGATTATACTGCATACGTCAATCCCTTGATGGGGACTATGAGTAAATATACATTATCGTCAGGTAATACCTACCCTGCCATCGCTATGCCTTGGGGTATGAATTTCTGGACACCTCAGACCGGTAAGATGGGCGACGGATGGGTATATACTTATACAGCCGATAAAATAAGAGGTTTCAGACAAATCCATCAACCCAGTCCGTGGATCAACGATTATGGTCAGTTCTCAATTATGCCCGTCACAGGCAAACCTGTTTTTGACGAGGAAGAACGAGCAAGCTGGTTTTCGCACAAAACTGAAACAGCAAAGCCTTATTATTATTCCGTATATCTTGCCGATCATGATGTTGTCGCCGAATTATCCCCTACATCACGAGCAGCCATTTTTCGGTTCACATTTCCGCAAAACGACAGCTCTTTTGTTGTTGTAGATGCTTTTGACAAAGGCTCGTACATAAAAATAATTCCCGAAGAAAATAAAATTATCGGTTACACGACCAAAAACAGCGGTGGCGTGCCGGATAATTTCAAAAACTTTTTCGTGGCTGTTTTCGATAAACCCTTTCATTACAAAGCCTCGGTGAGAAATGGCATAATATCGGAAGATAATCTTGAATGCTCTGATAATCATACGGGCGGAATCATCGGTTTCTCTACAAAAAAAGGAGAAAAAGTGCATGTTCGGGTTGCATCCTCATTCATAAGTTTTGAACAAGCTGAAATCAACCTTAAAGAACTGGGTAATAAATCGTTTGACGAAATAAAAGAACAAGGTAAAAAACAATGGAACGATGTGTTAGGAAAGATAGACATTGAAGATGATAACCTCGATAATTTGCGAACATTCTATTCATGCCTATACCGTTCCACGTTGTTCCCCCGAACATTTTACGAAGTAAATAACCAAAACGAAGTTATTCATTACAGCCCTTATAATGGACAAGTATTGAACGGTTATATGTTTACCGACACCGGATTTTGGGATACATTCCGCTCCTTATTCCCCCTTCTGAATCTACTTTACCCTTCGATGAACGAAAAGATGCAGGAAGGACTCGTCAACACATACAAAGAAAGCGGCTTTTTGCCAGAATGGGCAAGTCCCGGACATCGGGATTGCATGGTCGGCAACAATTCGGCTTCAGTAGTAACCGATGCCTATGTGAAAGGATTACAAGGTTACGATATAGAATTGTTATGGCAAGCAGTAACACACGGAGCTAATGCCGTTCATCCTCTGATAAGCTCGACAGGCAGAAAAGGGTTCGATTATTATAACCGTTTGGGATATGTACCTTACGATGTTGATATCAATGAAAATGTAGCACGCACACTCGAATATGCCTACGACGACTGGTGCATTTATCAATTGGGGAAAAAGCTGGGTAAACCGCAAAAAGAGATTGAAGTGTACAAAAAGAGAGCTTTAAATTACAGAAACGTTTTTGATAATGAGTTCAGGCTGATGCGAGGGCGAAACAAGGACGGAAGTTTCCAATCGCCGTTCAATCCGCTGAAATGGGGCGATGCGTTTACCGAAGGCAATGCCTGGCACTACACATGGTCGGTATTTCACGATCCGCAAGGACTGATTAATCTGATGGGCGGAAAAGAAAGTTTTAACACTATGATGGATTCAGTATTTAATGTGCCTCCCCTCTTCGATGACAGTTATTATAAACAAGTCATTCATGAAATCAGGGAAATGCAGATTATGAATATGGGAAACTATGCACATGGCAATCAGCCCATACAACACATGATTTATCTTTATAATTATTCGGGACAACCTTGGAAGGCACAATATCGGTTACGCGAAGTGATGGATAAACTTTACAACGCCAATCCTGACGGCTACTGCGGAGACGAAGATAACGGGCAAACTTCGGCATGGTATATCTTCTCCGCATTAGGTTTCTATCCCGTGTGTCCCGGCATCGATGAATATGTTATAGGTTCGCCTTTATTCAAAAAAGCTATCATCACATTGGAAAACGGAAATAAAATTGTAATAGATGCGTCCAATAACGATAAAGAAAACCGCTATGTAGAAAAATTGACTTTGAACGATACCATGTATACAAAAAATTACTTTAAACACAAGACTCTCACGGACGGAGCCATTATCAAATTCGATATGTCAGCCCATCCCAATCAAGAAAGGGGAAAAACCCAAACCGATTTTCCTTATTCATTTTCAGAAGAAACTAAAATTAAATAAATCATGAATAAACAGATTACATTAAAAACAGCTTTACTTTCAGCCATGTTAGGCTCAACTTTATGGGCGTCGGCAACAGTTTCAGATATGGACGTTGTCCTCAAAAAAGATAATACCACGGTAGTAAATGCAATAAGTTACAAGAGTAACCGCCCTGCCGAAAAAGAAAGGTTATTCAGATCAGAAGCAGTTGAAAACGAAATCATCAGAATCAGAAAAACACTGAAAAACGCCAAACTACGCTGGATGTTTGAGAATTGCTACCCGAATACACTGGATACAACCGTACGTTATCGCAAAACAGACGGTAAAGACGACACGGTTGTTTATACGGGCGACATACACGCTATGTGGCTTCGTGACTCGGGAGCTCAGGTCTGGCCTTATGTACAGCTGGCAAACAAAGACGACAATTTACGACATATGCTTGCGGGAGTTATCCGCCGTCAGTTCAAGTGTATTATCATAGATCCCTATGCCAATGCTTTCCTTGATCCTTATGATCCTAATCCCGATCATCAGTGGCAAAGCGACCTGACAGACATGAAGCCTCAGCTTCATGAACGGAAATGGGAAATAGATTCTCTGTGCTATCCGCTCCGCCTTGCGTACTATTACTGGAAAACAACGGGTGACTCAAGTATATTTGACGATGAGTGGTTACAGGCTATCGGAAATATTGTCAAAACATTCAGACAACAACAAAAAAAAGACGGCTTAGGCCCATATAAATTTCAAAGAGAAACAGCTAAAGCATCCGATACCATTATGAATGACGGTTGGGGAAATCCCGTTCGTCCTGTCGGACTGATAGCTTCCATGTTCCGCCCGTCGGACGATGCAACAATCTTTCAGTTTTTGATTCCTTCAAACTTTTTCGCTGTCAGCTCGCTGAGAAAAGCAGCCGAAATACTGACAACAGTCAATAACAATACCCAAATGGCGCAGGAGTGTAATAATCTGGCTGATGAAGTGGAGACGGCCCTTGGTAAATATGCAACATGCGACCACCCTAAATACGGAAAGATATACGCTTATGAAGTAGACGGATACGGCAATCAATTGTTTATGGACGACGCAAACGTTCCAAGCCTTTTGGCTATGCCTTATCTGGGAGATGTGGATGTAAATGATCCGATATATCAGAACACAAGAAAATTTGTATGGAGTGAAGACAATCCTTACTTCTTCAAAGGTACAGCCGGCGAGGGAATCGGCGGTCCGCACGTTTCACATGTAAGTCTTAATATGATATGGCCGATGAGTATTATGATGAAAGCATTTACATCACAAGATGACAACGAAATCAGGACTTGTGTGAAAATGTTGATGGATACAGATGCCGGAACAGGTTTTATGCACGAATCATTTTATAAAGACGATGCGTCAAAATTTACAAGAGACTGGTTTGCCTGGCAGAATACCCTATTCGGTGAACTTATTCTGAAACTTGTGAACGAGGGTAAAACCGATTTATTGAACAGCATTGAATAAAAATTAAATAACAATCAGCGTAATGAAATTGATGAAATCAGGAGTACTTGCCATAACTTCCGCCATTTTACTTTTCGCTTGCGGCAGTAATAAGCATCAGGAAGTCAGCGAACTGCAAAACTTAACGCAATATGTTGACCCATATATCGGAACAGGCGATCATGGTCATGTTTTTTTGGGAGCAGACGTGCCTTTCGGCATGGTTCAGCTCGGTCCCACCAATATAACTGAGGGATGGGACTGGACATCGGGCTATCACATTACGGATTCCACTATTTGGGGGTTCACACATACTCATCTGAACGGTACAGGAATCGGCGATCTGTGCGATATAGCCTTAATGCCTGTTGTGGGCGAAGTTAGATTAGGAAAAGGTACGATTGACGATCGTGCTTCGGGTATGTATTCGCTTTTCAGGCATGAAACGGAAAAAGTTAAACCCGGTTATTATGCGGTTCATCTCGACAGATTTAATGTAGATGCGGAACTGACCGCCACAAAGCGTGTGGGATTTCATAAATATACATTTCCAAAATCGAATGAAGCCAAAATAGTTATTGACCTAAAGAGTAAATTAAACTGGGATGAACCGACCGACACCTATTTAATATGTGAAAACGACTCTGTGGTTTCGGGTTATCGCTATTCAAAAGGATGGGCAAAAGATCAGCGGGTATTCTTCACTATACAATTTTCCAAACCGATGAAAGGATTTTTATTATCGGACAAGGAAGACGAAAAGGATATGAAGCCACTATCTGAATTACGAGCCAAAGGCATATATGGTCAGGCTCTTTTCGACACCGACGACAAAGAAGCATTATACATTAAAGTAGCCCTGTCGCCGGTAAGCATCGAAAACGCCAAAATGAACATGCGATCCGAACTTTCAGGGTGGAACTTTCAGCAGACAATAGAAAACGCCGATAATTCTTGGAATGAAGAGCTGAACAAAATACAAATTAAGACGGATGATGCCAAGATAAAACGTACATTCTATACAGCTCTTTATCACACAATGATAGCCCCTTCCGAATTTTGCGATGTGAACGGTGATTATCGTGGAGCTGATGCCACAATGCACAAAAACGACGGGTTCAAGAATTACACTACATTCTCATTATGGGACACTTATCGGGCAGCTCATCCGTTGATGACTATCATCCATCCCGAAAAGATGGCGGATATCATCAATACAATGCTTGCTATATATAAGCAACAGGGTAAATTGCCCGTATGGCATCTGGCAGGTTGCGAAACAGATTGTATGATAGGCAATCCAGCCATTTCAGTTGTAGCTGATGCAATACTAAAAGGATATGATGGGTTCGACAAAGAGCTTGCATACGAAGCCATGAAAAACTCGGCGATGCTTGATGAACGAGGGTTGAAATTTATGAAAGAATACGGTTATATACCATATGACAAAGACCCTGAAGAAGGATTATCGAAAGCTATGGAATATGCCATTGCTGACTGGTCATTGGCTCAGGTGGCTAAGAAAATGGACAAAACAGAAGATTACGATTATTTCATGAAACGAAGCAAGGCTTATACCCATTACTTTGATAAAAGCACAGGATTTGTCCGTGGAATTTCATCAGACGGAAAATTCAGACCCAATCTGAACCCTTTTGAATCGGTACACCGTGAGAATGATTACGCTGAGGGTAACGCCTGGCAATATACATGGCTTGTACCTCATGACATACAAGGTCTTATTTCGATGTTTGGAAGTAAAAAAGCATTTGTAAGCAAACTCGATTCATTATTCGTGGTAAAAGGTGATTTAGGCAAAAACGCTTCACCGGACATCAGCGGACTGATCGGGCAATATGCACACGGCAACGAGCCAAGTCATCATATATTATATATCTACCCTTATATCGGTCAACCCTCAAAAGGGGCTGATCTTATTCGCAAAGTGATGTCTGATCTTTACCGTGATGAGCCGGCCGGATTATCCGGCAACGAAGATGTGGGACAAATGTCGGCTTGGTACGTTTTATCCGCTTTGGGCTTTTATCAGATGGAACCTGCAGGCGGAAGGTACATATTTGGCAGCCCTATTATTGACGAAGCGGTTATTAAGGTCAAAGATGGTAAAACATTCAAAGTAGTCGCTAAAAACAACAGTGCAAAAAACAAATATATTCAATCAGTGACTTTGAACGATCAGCCTTACGATAAGTTTTACATAGATTTTAAAGATATTGTGGCAGGCGGAACTCTTGTGTTTGAAATGGGTGATAAACCTTCGGATTCTCCGAATATGAAATACGGTATTGTAGAAGCTGTAACAGAATAGCACGATGCTTTTAGATAGGTAGCAACCATGTAAAATACATGCAATAATAAATCATGTTATACCTCAAAGTTCTTAAATACTAATATTCAAATATACAACAAGTTAACAAAATACGAATGAGAAAAACAATTATTCTGACTTTCTACCTGATAGCATTCATAATATCGGCTTATGCACAAGATCGGTATGAATTGAATACAGGGTGGAAGTGTATGCCCTCTTCTAAAGTCAAGGACAAAGGAGAAAGAATATCAACGACCTCTTACACAATATTAAAATGGCAAAACGCCATAGTTCCGGGTACGGTTCTGACCACACAACTGGCGAACAAAGAAGTTCCCGATCCGTTCTTCGGGATGAACAATGAAAAGATTCCCGATATTTATGATACAGGTAGAGATTTCTACACTTATTGGTTTGTTAAAGATTTTGAAGAAAAAACACCCACGGAAGATGATCAGGTATGGCTCACTTTCAGAGGAATTAATTACAGTTGTGAAATTTTTCTGAACGGCAAAAAAGTCAATAACGAAACGTACAAAGGGATGTTTCTTCGTAAAACGTTCAATATAACCCAACTGTTGGCTAAGAATGGTAAAAACCGCCTCGCTGTGATAGTTTATCCCCCCGATCCTGTAGGTAAGCCAAACGGAGGTCAGGGCGGTGACGGGCGTATCGCAAAAAATGTAAGTCATCAATATGTGGCAGGCTGGGATTGGATTCAACCAATCAGAGATCGCAATACCGGTATATGGGACAAAGTATATATTGAAAAAACAGGTAAGGTCAATCTAAAAAATCCGCATATAGTTACTCTTGTTCCGGGTAAAAGACTACCTGATGCACCCCAAGACGATGCAGTATTAAAGGTTTCAACCGAGCTTGAGAATTGTTCAGACAAAGATGTTTCAGGGATAATAAGCTATACGATAGCAGGCAAATCAGTCATGCAAAATGTCAACCTGAAAGCAAAATCAACAACGGAAATCTCTCTACCCGACTGCATACTGAAAAATCCTAAGCTGTGGTGGCCTGCAGGTTATGGCGACCAAAATCTGTATAATATAAAAATTGATTTTACTGAAGACGGAAGCAAAAAGGTACTGGATAGCGAAAACGTTGAATTTGGAGTCAGAGAAATTCAGACGGCTTGGAATGCTTTTACACGCAGTAAAGAAGTTTATGTAAACGGACAACGGATATTTATCAAGGGTGGAAACTGGATTATATCGGATGCTATGCTCCGCCTGAGCAAAGAACGTTATGATGCTGAAATACGTTATCACAGGGACATGAATTTAAATCTTATCCGAATCTGGGGAGGCGCTCTGACTGAAAGACCTGAGTTTTATGAAGCATGCGATAAATACGGCTTACTGGTCATTCAGGATTTCTGGTTTTCTGGCGATTGTAACGGGCGTTGGCTCGATCCTCTCAAGTCGGAAGATCAGTGGACACGGCGCAAATACCCCGACAATCATAATCTGGTGTTGGAGTCGGCTGTGGATATGATTAAAATGATTCGAAATTATCCTTCGCTTGCCATCTGGTGCGGCGGAAACGAGATAATGCCCCCTCATGATATTTTAATTCCTCTACGTGATTCTATTTTACCCAAACTGGATGGTACACGGTGGTTCATCGACTATTCTAATTCCGATCAATGGTCTTACAATTTCTTAGGAGGAAACGGCGATGGCCCTTATACCATTCAGCCGATAGAGACATTCTGGGAAAAGCGCACCTGGCCGTTTAATTCCGAAGTCGGATCGGTGGGTGTAGGCGATTATGAATCGTTGGCACGTTTTCTGCCCGAAAAAAGCCTTGTAGCTCCGCAGTATAACCCGAAAGCAAAATTCAGAGAGGATGTTGATTCTGTTTGGACTTATCATACGTATTCGGGTGTGGGTTACGAAGGACATATCCTCCCTTACGGAGCGCCAAAAGATATTAAAGATTTTGCAATGAAAGCTCAATTGGTCAATTACAATCAGTACAGAGCTTTGATCGAGGGTTTCAGTTCGCATATGTGGGAGTGGTATACGGGTACTATCATTTGGAAGACCCAAAATCCGTGGACTTCCATGCGTGGGCAAATGTATGATTACTATCTCGATCCTAATGCTTGTTTATTCGGCTTGCGGAAAGGAAGTGAAATGTTGCATATCATGTGCAATCCGGTGACAAAATGGACTATGATTGTCAATAACGGGTTCTCACCGGTGGGTGATCTCATGCTTGTGGCGAAGTATTATGACATGGACGGAAATGAATCGATGCTTACTCAGGAAATAGCTTATATAGAGGCTTCTGATGCAAAAAAAATTATACCGCTGAAGACCGTACTTGAAAAAAGGATTAGTGATGAAGGAGGCTTCTTATATCTTCAGTTGTTTGACAGGAAGGGCAAGTTGTTGACTGATAATTTTTATTGGTATCCTGATGCAAATGGAAATTATACAGGTTTGAATAAAATGAAAAAAGCAGCTATCAGTGTTTCGACCAAGTCTGTCGGCAATGGTAAGATGGAGGTTAGTATTTCCAATCCGAAGGGATCTCCTGTTGCTTTCTTCAACAGAATATCTCTCGTAAATCCGAAAACGGGCGAACGTATATTACCGGCATTTTATAGCGACAATTATATTTCTGTTGTTCCGGGCGATACTAAAACGATAACGATTGAATATTCTGATAAAACGGGATTTACCCCTAATGTTGATGTTTACGGCTGGAATACGGAAGATAAGTTGATTCGTTGACTAAAATTGTAGTCAACATATAGATTCTAATATTTATATTTTTCTGAATAGTAAAAAAGACTATCAATAATATACCGATAGTCTTTTTTTTTGTTATATTTAAATGATATACAGATCAGAATTATATATTTTTTTTAATTTTAGTGATATTAGAGAATCACTAAGAATATTAAGCAAAAAACGACACCCACTATTATAGTAATATGTATTGCAAGACATTATCAAAGTGTTTGAGTATTTTATTGGGGGGTTATCTATATTTATATAATGAAAAGTCAATTTTAGCCCCATTTGTACTGGTAAAGGCAGTAAAGAAAAAAACTGGTTTTTCGTACTTCCTCTCATTTAATCACCTTTCTAATGACTATTACATGCTGTTCATAGTTCCGCTTCATTTAAGTTCTCAACAACCTGTTAACATATATTTATGTTTTCCTTTTTTACTCCCGTATAAATAATAAGTGAAATTATATATTAAGTATGAAGAGTTTTATAGATCCTAAAATCATTATATTTGCTAATTGTCTAATATTATTATATCTTTCCAATTACCCTTATATAAGCCTCCGTGATAACATATAATTTCTTCAATCTCATAATTAAATAATGTCTTTATTGATTCTTTAGCTTTATCCGCATCGTAAGCAAATTCTGGATATGGAATCTCAAGTCGGTCGTTAATCAAGACAAGAGCATCTCCAGCTATTAACGTTTTATTCTCTTTTACATATAAAGATATATGCCCTTCAGTGTGCCCGGGAGTATAAATGACCTCTATTCCTTTTCCAATCGGAATAATTTGATGATTTTTTAAAACTCCATTTACTTCTACACCTTCAACACTTTCTAACATTTTATGGAATATAAGCGCTTGCCGCTTATCGTCTTCTGATAAAAATGAATATCTTTTTTCGGCTTGTTCTAATCTCAAAGGTTTTCTCTGTTTTTCTATATATTCTTTTTCTATACTCGAAGCCAGAACTTTGACATGAGGATATCTTCTTTTAAACTCAGCTAATGAACCAATGTGATCAAAGTCGTGATGAGTAATAATAATGTAAGTTAACCGATCTAGTATAATATCATTTTTTTTTGCAACTTCATCAAACAGTTCAATCTGAGAAGAATACCCTGTATCAACTAAGACCATATTATGTTCATCTTCCATAATAACAGGACTTATTATCTGATTAGTTCCATTATACTCAAATTCTATATTTAAAACTTTCATTTTCATCTTAAACATTTTTTTATTCAGTGACTCTCGTTTCTTTGCATTGACCTGATAAGCATAGATCTAAGTTGAATAACATATTATATGCAATCATTTTACTGATAGTGTAGATATTTGTGTTTAACGCTTTATTGCAAGATAGCAAAAAATGGTAAAACAATTGAATGTGATGTCTTTTGTTATCCTTGCTCGGGCGAACCAATTTAACGAAAGTTTATTGGTCATAATTTATATTAAGCCTCTAAATACTTAACCTTTGCTTCTCTACACAAGGTTCTGATAAAAGATTTACCTCGCTTAAGTGTTTTATAGATGTTCTTTCCACATGCTACCCGATAAAACTATGTTTCTGACACATCAAATATAACTTATATTACATCAAGACTTTAAACTTATGGCAGTATAAATCGATATATAAGCTTTGTCTGTGTTTTATCTTTGTCAGAAAGTTATGTGTTTTTTTAACAATGTTCCAAATTTAATCAATAAGATGAAATAATAGATGGGAAGTTCTTAAAACATCTTCTTAAATTTCAACTCTCATGAATTTTGGTTTTATAAGATAATAATACCTAACAAAAACGAACCTGTTAACTACACTAAATTTGTGTTTATTTATTTATCTTTACTTCAAACAACATCAAAACTAATACCAAAAATCATGCTCCCAATAAGAATAACCAACCCGAGTACATTAGATATTAACAATATTGAAGAATATCTGAAGGCGGGAAAAATTATTATTGTTCAATTTTCAGGAGCTGTATATACAGATGAAATACTGTCAATTTTGGATGATCTATGTTTGAAATTCGATGAAAACTTCGGAGTCAGATTTTATGGTTTTCATTTCGACTGTTCTACCTTGTTAAAGATTCGTAATGTCAAGTATCTATTAATCGATTATATACCGAGTGCAGATAATATTGAGACTATTATGCAACTTGACTCTTTGATCCGCTTGTCGCTTGGTATATATGAACTAAAAGAAGTCGAAATCCTTAACTCTGAAAATCTTAAACAACTCAGATGGTTAAGTTTACTTGAAACAAAAACTAAAGCATTAAATCTTCAACATCTGAGTGATTTTAAAAAATTGGAATATTTATTCGTTTGGGGACATAACAAGAATATTGAGTCAATAGGACATCTATCAAATCTTACTTGTTTAACACTCCATGCAATTAAAAATGTAAATGTTTCGTTTATAAATAGTTTAAAGAAACTGAAAACACTTCGTTTTATCTTGGGAAGCCGTGAAAATATTAACGAAATTGAAATAAATGAAATTGAAAAGTTAGAAATAAATTGGGTTAGAGGTTTTTCAGATCTAAGCAATATTTCAAAGTTCAAGAATTTGAAAATATTAGAACTTGAAAATAATATCAGACTTCGTAAAGTCTGCTTCGACAAAAGGCTCCAGCATTTAGAATATCTAAGAATACAAAACTGTAAATCGTTAGAATCACTTGAGAGAATAGAGAATCTGCCAAAATTGGAAAAACTGTGGATTCAAAAGACAGCAATTAATTTTGAAACAATAATAAGCCAAAATCTTCCTCCCACCCTAAAGGATTTTGATTTTTATCCGCAAAATGCAAAAGATTACGAAGATATTCGAAAACGAATCATAGATAAAGGTTTTAAGAAAAATAGTTAGTATTTCTATTAGACGAATTTAT
>CALYPL010000033.1 GCA_945273835.1 uncultured Dysgonomonas sp.
ACAGCTTGGGGGGAATAACGATAAACGATACCGGGTTGAACATAATCTATGGCATCGGCAACATAGATTTCAGAGGTACGTGGGTCAATTGCCAAACCATAATAAAGTGTACCCTGATAAGGTAAAAGAGGACGTATCGGTAATCTAACATCATTGACTCCTATCTTCCAGATGCCTTTATTAATATAATATAATGTATCACGTGTACCATTCATACATAACCTCGATAGTTGTTCTCCTTTTCTGAATTTAAATACTCTTTCGATCTGTCGTGAATACGCATCTATTTTATACAGCGATGGTGCTTCCCAGCCGTAAGGACTACCTTCGTAACCTCCATCTGTGGTAACCCATATTTTATTATTACGATCTATCGTTATACAATTAGGCTGTATGCCTACCTGTAAGGAATCTACGACAAGGTCTTTTTGGGTGTCTATCACTAATATCTTATTATCGGACGACCAACAATTTACAAACACATATTTTCCATATTGCACCATCTGCTCGGTTGACGGGTGTCCCTGTGTCTTGATGTGTCCTGTTATCCGATGAGTTGCAGGGTTTATTATCGTTATCTGTCCGGCATAAAGATCTGTCACATATGCTTTATTCTTCTCTACAAAATGTATATATCTTGGTGATATAAAACCTGTTATTTCATCCAACAATTTAAATGTAGTTAAATCGATAACATATATCACGCCTGAATTATTGACTACAATGTAGCCTTCTCCATTATAGATACTTACTGATTGTGCGACATCTCCCAACTTACGACCGTTTGCCCGTGAAAAAACTTCATTTTCGACAGTTCGTTCAACTGGTTTATAATATGACAGAGAAGCATTACCGTACATGAAATTACCTTCATTGGCGATGAGCAAGCCATTACCGTCCGACAAACTACTGAGATCTTGTTCGTCTGTGGGACCGTAGTTCATACATGAATGTAATGATATGAACAGGCACAACAAAAAACCGATTATCCAGTTTTTTATAATCTTCATTTATTTTGAGTTATTTAATTTTACCTCAGTCTTTAATTATCCCCGAAAGACTGGGTGCGAATAATATCCCGGCAGGTTTTCTGACTTATCTTATTATTAAACGACCTTCCCGCCTCATCAATAAAAATTTTCATCTAATAAGACAGTGGTAATGAGTAATGTTTAATATATCCGACTTTATGATATAAATCGCCGGAAAGAATTTACAGCAGTGGGTCTGTTCAGGATTTTCACCTGATTCCCTTTTAATCATCATCGGAACGAACTCCCGACAATGACACCAAGACGCAACAAAGGTAATAACATTTTTATATTTAAACGTTATTACCTCCGTCAGTTCTTATCTTCAAATAACTTAAAAGTTATTTATAATGACCGGCTTATAGCTCTCGCCGAATACAAAGAGGTCTATCTCAATGCTTCGACTTCATCGGCTGTGAGCGGAATTTTCTTTCCTAATCTGCGTGAACCGTTTTCTGTGATTAGATAATCTTCTTCGTTACGGATACCACCAAAATCTCTGTACGCATCGAGCTTGTCGTAATTAATAAACTCGGCAAAACGATTTTCTTTTCTCCACATATCCATCAGTTCGGGAATAAAGTAAACTCCGGGTTCGATAGTCAACACGAATCCGGGTTCGAGCTTACGCCCTAAGCGAAGGGATTTACGTCCGAACTGCGTGCTTTTAGGTCGTCCGTCATATCCAACCCATACTTCTCCCAGATTTTCCATATCATGTACATCAAGTCCCATCATATGACCTAATCCGCATTGGAAAAACATAGCGTGCGCACCTGCTTGAACTGCTTCTTCCATGTCTCCCCTCATTAATCCTAAGGACTTCATGCCTTCACATATCACTTTTGCCGAAAGGTTATATACGTCTTCAAAATTAATACCCGGACGCAATGCTTCTACGGCTGCCAAATGTGAGGCTACTTGTATATCATAAACGTCACGCTGACGCGCTGAGAATTTTTTTCCGGCTGGTATGGTTGACGACATATCTCCTGCATATCCCATTGCGGTTTCTGCTCCTGCGTCGATAAGTACCATATCACCCTCTTTTATTATATTTCCTTTATCGTGGTTATGCAATATCTGCCCGTTGACAGTAGCAATAGTAGGGAACGAAAGATTACCGCCTGCAGCAAAGGCAACCTCTTCGAGGGCCGCAGCCAATTCGTACTCTCTCATGCCGATTTTCATTTTCTTGATAGCGGTTATATGCATATCGGCTGTTATATCGCAAGCCTTTTCGATTTCAGCAATTTCTTCGGCGGATTTGTAGTTGCGTTGATTTACAACTGCTTTAATAAATTCAACCGATGCTGTTTGTTCGGCAGGTTTAAGCCCTAACCAGTCCATCAGCTTCAATTTATGTTCGGCCCGATAGGTTGGCAAAAAATGTATTTCCTGACCTTTTTGCTTTGCGGCATGCAGATAATCGGCAATCTTAGCGTAAGGACGTGTTTCCGCGACTCCTACCAATTGACTTTTTTCTTTCAAT
This sequence comes from uncultured Dysgonomonas sp., assembly GCA_945273835.1. Lineage (GTDB taxonomy): Bacteria > Bacteroidota > Bacteroidia > Bacteroidales > Dysgonomonadaceae > Dysgonomonas. The sequence goes on from CALYPL010000033.1 coordinate 2,524, forward strand.
GTAGGTTGTGTACCCATCCATACAATCTGGTCTATTGTCAATTCATCGCCGAAGATGATTTCTTTATCTTCATCTATATTGATTATCGCCGACAGATTTGCGTATGGCAATCCCCAGAAATACAAGAATGTTGAATCTTGCCGAAAATGATATGTATTGTCCTCGAAGTTCATTCCGCATTCATCGTTTCCTAAAAACAACAATATGCCCGACCCTATTGACTTTTTAAGCTGTTCACGCCTTTTTATGTAAGTTTCTTTTGAAAACATAGTTATATGATTTATATATTTATTATAGTCTGCAAATTACTAAAAATTATGCTTAATCAATTCTTTTGATAAAAGAAAAAGGTGCTATCGAGCACCTTTTATCTTTCTTATATTCTCAACAAATCAGCCGACACTTCCTTCCAGACTAATCTGCAATAATTTTTGAGCCTCAACGGCAAATTCCATCGGAAGTTTTTGCATCACTTCTTTAGCATATCCATTAACGATAAGGGCAACAGCTTCTTCGGTGGATATTCCTCGTTGATTGCAATAGAACACTTGATCTTCGCTGATCTTCGATGTTGTAGCCTCGTGTTCAATTATTGCCGTCGGATTTGCTATATCTGAATAAGGAAAGGTGTGTGCTCCGCATTGATCGCCAAGCAACAAGCTGTCACATTGTGAATGGTTACGAGCGCCATGAGCATTCATACCGACTTTTACCAACCCTCTGTATGAATTCTGGCTACGCCCTGCCGATATACCCTTAGATACGATACGGCTTTTGGTATTTTTACCGATATGGATCATTTTAGTACCTGTATCCGCCTGTTGGAAATTATTGGTGACTGCTACTGAATAGAATTCTCCTATTGAGTCATCGCCCGCCAATACGCATGATGGGTATTTCCATGTGACTGCTGAACCTGTCTCGACCTGAGTCCATGATATTTTAGATTTAACGCCTTTACAAATACCTCTTTTGGTTACAAAATTATAAATTCCGCCTTTACCTTCTTTATCACCGGGATACCAGTTCTGAACGGTTGAATATTTTACTTCGGCACGGTCATGAGCTACTATTTCTACAATTGCGGCATGCAATTGATTTTCGTCACGCATTGGTGCTGTACAGCCTTCAAGATAACTTACGTAAGCATCGTCATCAGCCACAATCAGCGTACGTTCAAATTGTCCTGTATTTGCCGCATTGATACGGAAATATGTGGATAATTCCATCGGACATCGAACTCCTTTTGGTATATATACAAATGAACCGTCACTGAACACTGCCGAATTCAGAGCCGCAAAGTAATTATCGCGATAGGGAACTACTGAACCGAGGTATTTACGGACTAAGTCAGGATGTTCTTGCACGGCTTCACTGAAAGAACAGAATATGATTCCTTTTTCAGCCAAAGTCTTTTTAAATGTTGTTTTTACCGATACGCTGTCCACAACGGCATCAACCGCCATCGTAGATACGCCTGCTAATTGCTCACGTTCATGTAAAGGTATCCCCAGTTTATCGAAAGTTTTCAGCAATTCCGGGTCTACTTCGTCCAGACTTTTAGGTCCGTCTTTCTTTTTGGGCGCGGCGTAATAACTGATTGACTGAAAATCTATCTCAGGAATGTCAAGATGCGCCCAATGGGGCATTTCCATCGTACACCAGTGACGATATGCCTTCAATCTGAAATCGAGCATCCAGTCAGGTTCATTTTTTTTAGCAGAAATAAGCCTTACCACTTCTTCATTCAGTCCGGTGGGTATAACGTCTGTATCTATATCCGTCACAAAGCCGTATTTGTATTCTCCACTTGTGACTTCTTCTAAAATTTTATCTTGATCTTCTTGCATTTATTTAATATTTAATTGAATAGAATGACCTTATATTATTATTGTCAGCTGTTCTTTCAACATAAACCTATATAAGTGTTAGGTTTAATACAGCAAATTTATAAAAAATGTTCTGACTGTACTAAATATTTACTGCTTTGCAAGTGTTTCGAGAACTGACGATACAGTAAATGATTAAGCGAATTTTAACCTTATTCGGAACAGATTGTTTGTATCCGTCTGACTATAAAAATACAAGTTTACAACAATTCTGCCGACAATCATAACAAACTATATGGCACGGATGTTTAAAATGAATAAAAATCAAAATGGTTTTCTTTATTGTTACGATAATCAGAAACAAAACTTTCCATATCTTTATGTATCTTTGCAAGTTGTTTATTAAAAACAATGAATTGACATTTGAGTTTAAATAAGTAATCAGGATTATTATAGATGAAGAATATTCGAAACTTTTGTATCATTGCACATATCGACCATGGTAAAAGCACGCTTGCCGACAGGCTTTTGGAGTATACTAAGACTGTTGAAGGGCGTGAAATGCAAGCTCAGGTATTGGACGACATGGATCTGGAACGGGAACGTGGTATCACGATTAAAAGCCACGCCATACAGATGGAATATGTTTATGAAGGCGAAAAATACATTCTTAATCTGATTGATACTCCGGGACACGTTGATTTCTCGTACGAAGTTTCACGTTCAATTGCCGCATGCGAAGGTGCTTTGCTGATTGTGGATGCCGCTCAGGGTATTCAGGCGCAAACCATATCAAATTTGTATATGGCAATTGACAACAATCTGGAGATCATACCGATACTTAATAAAATAGACTTACCGAGCGCAATGCCGGACGAGGTTGAAGACCAGATTATTGAGTTACTCGGTTGCAAACGAGAAGAGATAATCCGTGCCAGCGGTAAAACGGGACAAGGTGTTTATGATATTCTAAATGCCATCGTCAATCAAATACCAGCTCCTAAGGGCGATCCTGAAGCACCGTTACAGGCACTTATCTTTGACTCTGTATTCAATTCATTCCGTGGCATTATCGCTTATTTCAAGATAGAGAACGGAACGCTTCGGAAAGGCGACCGTGTTAAATTCTATAATACGGGTAAAGAATATGATGCTGACGAAATTGGTGTATTAAAACTCACCATGTCACCACGTAACGAGGTATGCTGTGGTGATGTAGGCTACATTATTTCGGGAATCAAGACTTCGAAAGAAGTTAAAGTCGGCGATACAATCACACATGTTCAGAATCCTTGCGAAAAGGCAATTGAAGGATTCGAGGAGGTTAAACCGATGGTGTTTGCGGGTGTTTATCCTATCGAGAGTGAAGATTTTGAAAATCTGAGAGCATCGCTCGAAAAGTTACAGTTGAACGATGCTTCTTTAACTTTTCAGCCTGAATCGTCAGTAGCGTTAGGGTTCGGATTTCGTTGTGGTTTCCTCGGGTTATTGCACATGGAAATTATTCAGGAACGCCTTGAACGGGAATATAACATGGATGTTATCACAACCGTACCCAATGTGTCGTACAAAGTGCATGACAAGAAAGGAAACATGAAAGAGGTTCATAATCCTGCAGGATTACCGGACCCTACTCAAATTGATTATATTGAAGAGCCTTATATACGAGCGTCAATTATTACTCAAACAACGTTCATCGGTCCTATAATGACTCTCTGTTTGGGTAAACGCGGTATCCTCATCAAACAGGAATATATTTCGGGTGATCGCATCGAAATTATATACGATATTCCTTTAGCGGAAATCGTCATCGACTTTTATGACAAACTGAAAAGTATATCGAAAGGTTATGCTTCCTTTGATTATCACATGAACGATTACCGTGAATCTAAACTGGTAAAACTGGATATTCTGCTGAATGGTGAATCAGTGGATGCCCTATCGACACTCACACATATCGACAATGCCGTATTCTTCGGACGCCGGATGTGCGAAAAATTAAAAGAACTTATTCCCCGCCAGCAATTCGACATAGCCGTACAGGCCGCCATCGGAGCTAAAATCGTGGCAAGAGAAACAATCAAAGCTGTGCGTAAGGATGTTACGGCAAAATGTTATGGGGGCGATATTTCGCGTAAGCGTAAACTTCTGGAAAAACAAAAAGAAGGTAAGAAACGAATGAAGCAGGTCGGTAATGTTGAAGTGCCTCAGAAAGCCTTCCTTGCCGTGCTTAAACTGGATTAAAGGTTATGAACAAATTCAAAGAAATCCGGCTGAAAGAGCTGGATATGTCAGCATTCGATATTAAATCGGATTGGATGCTTGTTACTGCCGCCAAACCGGATGGTTCTGTCAACACCATGACTGCAAGCTGGGGCGGATTCGGTATCATGTGGAACAAAGAAGTTGTTTTTGTGGTGATACGTCCACAACGTTACACAAAAGAGTTCGTGGATTCATCAGAGTCCTTTTCTCTAACATTCTTTGACACAAGCTATAAAAAAAGCGCATTGAGCTATTTAGGCAAGGTTTCAGGCAGGGATGACAGGGATAAGATAAACAATGTTGGATTGACGATTGTTAAAGACAATGATATACCCTTCTTTGAAGAAGCTCACACAGCTTTGTTTGTCAAGAAATTGTTTGTGCAACCTCTCCTCGAATCTTCTTTTTTAGATAAAAAAATCATTGAAGAATGGTATCCTTTGAAGGATTTCCATTATTTGTATATTGCTGAAATTGAAAAAATTTTAAAGAAGAAAAATTCTTCTCTTTCAGATATTGATAATATTATACTCTAAATAAAATTACAGATGAAACACGAAGAAGTGAATTTAGAGCAATTTTCAGTTGTTGGAATTTCTGTTAGGACAATTAATAAAGACGGCAAAGCCGCCAAAGATATTGCCAGGCTATGGGATGATTTCAGAAACAACAATATTCAGGATGAGATCAATAACCGCCTGTCTGACGATATTTATTGTATCTATTCTGATTATGAAAGTGACAAAGATGGCGAATATACGGTTATTATAGGTTATAAGGTAAATAACACAAATGATATTACGGGCGAATTTGATTATAAAGATATACCCGCAGGTAAATATTATAAATTCATATCTGAAGGAACACTACCTGAAAGTGTAACTGAAACTTGGCAACATATCTGGCAATCAGACATCAAGCGTGCCTATTATGCCGATTTTGAAGTTTACAGCCCCGAAACACTGAATCAAGAACGGGTAATGGTTCCGACTTATCTATCTGTTGAATAATTAAAATACTGGTTACTATTAAAAATGAGAAAATGGCGTATCGAAGACTCTGCTGAACTGTACAACATTGCAGGCTGGGGAGTGAATTATTTTTCGATCAACGAAAAAGGTAATGTAACTGTAACTCCTCGAGTTGGCGGAGCATCAGTAGACTTGAAAGAGATTATGGACGAATTGCAGCTTAGGGACATTGAAGCACCCGTATTGTTGCGTTTTCCCGATATTCTTGATAATCGCATCGAGAAAATATCGACTTGTTTCAAGCAAGCAGCCGAAGAGTATAATTATAAAGCTCAAAACCACATAATTTATCCGATTAAAGTCAATCAGATGCGTCCTGTGGTGGAAGAACTTGTTAGCCACGGAAAAAAATTCAATATCGGACTTGAAGCCGGCTCTAAACCAGAGTTACATGCCGTTATAGCTATTAATACCGACCCCGAATCGCTTATTATATGTAACGGATATAAAGATGAAAGCTATATTGAGCTTGCGCTATTAGCTCAGAAAATGGGTAAACGTGTATTTATTGTCGTTGAAAAATTAAACGAACTCAACCTCATCACCAAAATTGCCAAACAACTTAAAATAACTCCTAATATTGGAATTAGGATAAAACTGGCAAGTTCCGGAAGTGGTAAATGGGAAGAATCTGGCGGCGACGGAAGCAAATTCGGTCTTAATTCAAGCGAGTTACTTGAAGCGTTAGCTTATCTTGAAAAGAATGACATGAAAGACTCGTTACGTCTTATTCATTTTCATATAGGTAGCCAAGTCACTAAAATACGGCGCATTAAAACAGCCCTGCGTGAAGCGGCGCAATTCTACGTTCAACTGCACAGTCTTGGTTTCAACGTGGAATTTACCGACATAGGTGGAGGTTTAGGAGTTGATTACGATGGTACACGCTCGCCATATAGCGAGAACAGCATAAATTATTCGATACAGGAATATGTAAATGACTCAATAGCTACGATGGTAGATGCCGCTGACAAAAATGGTATACCTCATCCAAATATCATTACTGAATCGGGACGTTCATTAACAGCACACCATTCTATTCTTATTTTTGAAGTGCTTGAAACGGCAACCTTGCCCGAATGGGATGAGGATGAAGAAGTGTCGGAGAATGATCATGAGTTACTGAAAGAATTGTATCAAATCTGGGACGACCTCAGCCAGACACGTATGCTTGAGGCATGGCACGATGCACAACAAATCCGTGAAGAGGCTCTTGACTTGTTCAGCTTAGGTATGCTCAATCTGAAAACAAGAGCGCAGATCGAAAGGCTTTATTTTTCGATAGCACGTGAAATATATCAAATCGCAGGACGCTCGAAACATGCACCTGAAGAGTTAAAGCAGTTATCGAAATTGCTACCCGATAAATATTTTTGCAACTTTTCATTGTTCCAGTCTTTACCCGATTCATGGGCAATTGATCAGGTTTTTCCGATTATGCCTATCCACAGACTCGATGAGAAACCTGACAAGACTGCTACTTTACAGGATATTACCTGTGATTCGGATGGTAAAATAGATAATTTTATTTCTCCGGGCGGACAGCATGCTTATCTGCCTGTACACAATAAGAAGAGAAACGATTCATATTATTTAGGTGTATTCCTTGTTGGTGCTTATCAGGAAATTCTGGGCGACCTTCATAATTTATTCGGTGACACTAACGCCGTTCATATTGCCGTTGATAAAGAAGGTTATAAGATTGAACAAATGATAGATGGTGAAACTGTTGCCGAAGTACTGGATTATGCTCAATATAACGCCAAGAAACTTGTACGCACCGTAGAAACATGGGTGACAAGTTGCGTGAAACAAGGCTCTATAACTGTTGAAGAAGGTAAAGAGTTTCTATCTAACTACCGTTCAGGACTATACGGCTATACCTATCTTGAATAAACGATCTTAAAATAATAAAAAAGAAGCGTCACTTATGACGCTTCTTTTTTTTCACATAATTCAAGCTATGTGACAATTTCTTAACCGTTTTGTATGGTTCAAATTTCATATCTTTGCAATGTCAAGAAAAAAATCATTATATTTTTTAATACCTTTTTTATGAAGAAAAACATGTTTTTCAGCGGTCTTGTTTTCGCATTAATATTTTTAATGAATAGTTGTACAGTATATGAGGATATGACTTTTCACGAGAACGGCAAATTATCATACAGTTTACAGTTCGACATGAGTCAGCTTTCGGGTTTTTCTTTAGAGCCGACCAATAGTATGAAAAATAGCCACCGTAGAGACTCTGTCGTGGCATTTGTGGATTTATTCAAAAATAACAAAGGCGAAACGTTGGATATTTCGGAACTGAAAGAAGATTTGGAAAACGCAGCTCCTTTTAAAATACGTTATACAACAGATTCTGATACGCAGACATCTTTTATGACCTTATTCGGTGATTTTAATAATACTGATGATTTTAATAAAGCCTTGCGCTCATTTGGAAATCTTATATCAAAGGTTGCAGAAAAAGATGCTCCTAATTATCAAAGTTCAATTGATTTTAAGGAATGGTTCAGCAACATGCCAGTTTTCACATGGGACGGAATCAAGATGACCCGTTCGTCAAATCCTTCATCTAAAAAAAATGAAGAAGAATCCAATTCTGATAATGACATTGATTTTAATCGATTTCAGATCAATTCAAAGCTAATGATGTTATTGGGTTGCAAAATGGAGACAAGCTATCATTTCCCTCAAAAGGTTGAATCAGTAAGCGATTCAACTGCAACGGTATCTGATGATGGAAAAACTATTAGTATTGAATATTCTGGCGACGTATTTACTGAAAATCCTGAAAAAACAAATATTGAGATTAAGACAAAAAATGACAATACTGAAATCGACAGGTAATGTAGCAGACTATTGAACGAAACTTCGTAATATATAAAATTTCAAAACCCTTATTCTCAATAAATCATCTTTAAAGAAAATAAGGGCTTTGTTTTATCTGTAAATTAAAATTTACTTTTGGCTGCTTAAACAGGCTTTTTACGATCCGGCGTATCCAAATACTCAATTTTAAACATATTGACCAAAAGAAAAAACATTGACAAAAGCAACGGTCCGAAAATAACTCCCCAGAAACCAAATAAGGGCAATCCTAAAATCACACCAAATACAGTAATAAGAGGGTGTGTGTCGGCAAGTTTTTTTTGCAACATAAATCGTATAACATTATCCACATTACTTATTACAAGTAAAGCATAAGCAGCCAATATTATGGCCGAAATCCAATGATCAGTCAAAGCTAAATATGCTGCTAACGGAAACCATACAAGCGAAGTACCTACAATAGGTATAATTGTTGCAAAACATGTAAGAAATGCAAATAGAACGGGTGAATGGACACCACAAATAGCATAACCTATACCCGCAATCGTACCTTGAACTATTGCCAAAAGAGGTATGCCGATAGCATTTGAGCGAACCATCATTTTTATTTCTTTGACCACATTTTTTTTGTTTGAGTCGTTGAAAGGCAATATATCATAAATATATGCTTCCATCTGATCGCTCCCTAACAGCATAAAATAAAGGATGAAGAGCAATACGATAGCATTTATTATAAATGAACTAACTTGCCCCACTATCATTTGCAAACCGACTGTGACAAATGAAGTTATCTTAGCTACATTATCGGGATTAACCAGATCGTAACCAGTTTTGGTCTGAAACAGATTGAGAAAATTTTCAGCAGTAGCCACAATTTCCTGCGGATTAAAATCGACTGTTTGTAATTTTCCCAACAAAAGCCATATTAACAAAAAGGTTGGCACAAGAATACATAAAATGACCTCGAGCAGAACAATCAAGGCTGCAAATACCTTTTTTATCCTTAGTTTTGTAACCATGTATTTCATCTGTTTGCGGACAAGCACATAAATTGTACATGCTCCTAATATACCGCTAATATATGTCCATGATTGCTGAAAGATTATTACTCCGAGTACAATAATCAGGAACATAAGGGAATATTTCCAGTAACCTTCTCTGTTAATCATAAATTATCAATTATAGTATATATAAAACAACTTACCGATATGCAATTCAAAATCACACTTTGAATTTTGCCTATAAATTATCCATTAAAAAAGAAACAAATATAATAGTAAAATTATCAAATCTTTTTTTGTAACTCATTTATTGCGTTTTCAGCTTCCAACTTTAGATGTTCTTTATTTTCGGGATCGGATTCAAGATATTTTTGATAATCATTTATAGCTTCACTATACTTGTTCATGCAAACATAGGCTTTTGCCCTGTTAAAAAATGTGTTAGATAAATCAAAATTTGTACGAGAAGAGCTTTTATAAACTTGTAGGGCATGACTGTAATCATCGACAGCATTTTGATAATCTCCAATTTTATCGTAAATCAGACCACGTTTAGTATACAAATCTTCTACAGGCAAATATGAGTTATATTTTATGGCTTTATTTATATCCTCAAGAGCATTAGCATAATCTCCACGATTATAATAGATTAAGCTACGTTTGAAATATGAAATTGCATGACGAGAATTAAGTTCAAGTATGCGATTGTAAATCTCCATCATCTTTTCTTCATCACCAAGCATATCGTAAATATCTGTCATGCGCACATAAATACTGATCAGAAGACTATATTTCCATTCAAGATTTCTATTGTATTCTTCGTGTTTTTCAATGCTTTCAATAGTCATTTGGAGCGCCTTCAGTTTCTCTCGCGGATCGTCAAGTTTCAATAATATATTATCAATTTTTTTATTGAACGCAAGAATGCTATTAACCGCTTTCTCATGTTTTTTTTCTTTTCTTATCGATTGGATATAGTATAAGAAATATAACAAACAACAGATGAGTAAACCAAATATGATGATATTGAAACTATAGCTCATGTTATTTTTAAGACCTAACGGAAAGAAGATGTACGATATTAACGCCCCGACAACCAAACCTGCCAAGACCGTTACGATAAAGGATATAATCTTTTTTTTATTCATTTTAAATATTAAGGTAGACTGACAAATATGATTATTTCAGAACAATGTCTTTATGTTCAATCTTCAGATTGCAGTAATGGCAACGCAGATCACCTTTATTCTTATCTGTCACATCAAATATGCTAACCATCGGTTCGTTGTTAGTTATACATTTAGGATTGTTGCATTTTACAAAACCTTTGATGATTGGTGGTATCTCAAGTTTCTTCTTTTCAACCACTTCATAATTACGTATTATATTAAGTACCACATGTGGAGCAATGAGTGCTATACGGCTGATTTCATCTTCGTGAAAGAATTTTCCCGAAATCTTGATGATTCCTTTACGCCCCATCTTCTTGCTCTCAAGATTATTACCGATTGTTATCGGGTTTTCAAGATTTTCCAAACCGAGTAGTGATATTACTTTGAATACCATTTCGGATGGTATATGATCTATAACCGTACCCTCACTGAGGGCTGCAACCTGCAATTCTTTTCTTTTGGTTTCCATATCTGTTTTTGCTTTCTAATCTACGTTAATATTTAAAAGGTCACATATAACCGCCTGACGCGCGTACAAACCGTTACCTGCCTGTTGAAAATAGTATGCTTTAGGGCTGTCATCCACATCTTGCTGTATCTCGTTGACACGAGGCAGCGGATGCAATATACGCAAGTTATTTTTCGTACCGTCCAACATATCCTTTCGGAGAATATAAACATTCTTCACTTTCTCATATTCCATCAAGTCGGTAAAACGTTCACGCTGAACACGTGTCATATACAAGATATCCGTTTGATTAAGAACCTCAGACGTGAAATCCGTTTGTTCGGAGTATTTGATATGCTGTTCGTCACAAAAGTTCTTATAAGTAGATGGCAATCTCAACTCTTCGGGAGCAACAAAATGAAATGTGGGATTGAAATGGGACATTCCGTTAATGAGCGAATGCACGGTTCGACCATATTTGAGATCGCCGACAATAGTAATATTTAAATTCTCAAGTTTTTTCTGCGTCTTATAGATGGAATAAATATCAAGAAGGGTTTGTGTCGGATGCTGATTGGCTCCATCGCCTGCATTGATAATGGGTACGGGCGATATTTCCGATGCATATCGTGCAGCACCTTCAAGATGATGACGCATAATAATCAGATCTGCATAATTACTAACCATCATTATGGTATCTTTCAAGGTCTCACCTTTTGTTGAACTGGTTGTTGAAGCATCCGAAAAACCGATTATCCGACCTCCGAGACGATTCACGGCAGTTTCAAAACTTAGACGGGTACGTGTTGAAGGCTCGAAAAAAAGTGTTGCGCAAACCTTACCTTCCAACAGATTCTGATTGGGTTGTCTGTCGAATTTTTCGGCCAGTTTCAATATCCTCAGAATATCTTCTTTTGTGTAATCCGCAATTGATACTAAACTTTTTTCACCCATAATCGCTTATATTTTTTGTATGTTTTTGATAAAAAAAATCCCCGAAAACATTAATTTCCGAGGATAAATATATGTGTTGTTTCGGCTATTTGCTTACCGAATAAACTTGAATTTGTAATATGCCCGCTTTGATATTTTACCATTATTGCCGATGCTTATTTGGTATATACAAAGATAGACACTTTTATCAGATAAACATTTTTTCAGCTTTATAATTTACAATATCAAGTATTAAATTAACTCAATAAAAATGATTTATTGAGCAATGACTATTGTCCTGAATACAAGCTGTTATTTCTTCTTTTTAAGTTCAGATCTATGCTTTTTAATCTTCTTTATTGCCCACTCATAATGGCTTGAGGTTGAAGAAACGCAATAGCTACCCAGGCTGGTGGTACCGGTCCATTTAAAATATTTATTAGTAAATAATTCTTCGTTCGAGAAAGATTTTATTAATCCTATTACTTCTGCATGACTTTTATTCAATAATTCAATCGCTTCCTTAAGTGATGTGTTTTGATGTTTTTCCCAAAAGACAATATTCAATTGCGGATAAGTCTTCCAATTATAAGGTTTTGGTAAAAAAGATGTTTCAATACCTGCAATGTTAGCCTTGACCCAGTTCAGAACCAATTGATGCCATTCATAAAGATGGATTAAAACATCTCTGATATTTTTGTCCCTGTCTTCAAACATAAAATTTGATTCTTGATCCTGTTCAGACATTGAATTGATTATGTCAAACAATTTTTTGAAATTTTCCTCACTCAGTTCAATCAACTGATCTTTAGTCGAAGGTCTTGCCATAAGTACAATAAATTATGTTAGTTTCAATAGATAAAATTTCTGATTAACAAATTAATCTTCATACATCAAATATACCTTATATAATCGAAACGGGCAAATT
>CALYPL010000034.1 GCA_945273835.1 uncultured Dysgonomonas sp.
ATTTCTAAGGGAAATTAATTGACGCGTGAAGACGGATAGTCTAAAATTTTTGATTTACCTTTGTTTAAATAATAGATCAATAGGATAACAATATAAGGAAATTAAATATGCTCACGTTAAAGACAATCAACGAAAACCCCGAAGAGGTAGTAAAGAGACTGGAGAAAAAACATTTCGACGGTAAAGAGCTTATCAACCGTATTCTTGAGATTGACAAGTTGCGTAAACAGACTCAGACTGCATTAGACAATAATTTATCGGAACAGAACGGATTGTCGAAGCAAATCGGGCAATTGATGAAAGAAGGGCATAAACTTGAGGCTGATGCCGCCAAAGCCCGTGTGAGCGAGATTAAAGAAGGAAGCAAACTGCTTGAAGATACTTTACGTCAGGCAGAAAAAGATTTACAGGATATACTTGTACTTATCCCCAATTTGCCATCTGATGAAGTTCCAGAAGGTAAAATGCCGGAAGATAACGTTATTGAAAAAACTGGTGGAACCATTCCCGAATTAGACAATAATGCACTTCCTCATTGGGAATTAGCTAAAAAATACGATTTAATAGACTTCGAGTTAGGAGTAAAAATCACGGGAGCGGGTTTCCCTGTATATAAAGGTAAAGGAGCACGATTACAACGCGCACTCATAAATTTCTTTCTTGACAGCGCAAGAGAAGCAGGCTACACCGAAGTGCAGCCTCCATACGTGGTAAATGCAGCTTCAGGATACGGAACAGGTCAATTACCCGATAAAGAAGGGCAAATGTATCATGCTGATGCCGATGACTTGTATTTAATTCCTACCGCAGAAGTACCTGTCACAAACATGTTCAGAGACGTAATTCTTGACGAAAAAGATTTACCGATCAAAAACACGGCATATTCTGCTTGCTTCAGACGTGAAGCCGGTTCTTACGGAAAAGATGTACGCGGATTGAATCGCTTACACCAGTTCGATAAAGTTGAAATTGTACGCATCGACAAACCCGAACACTCATACGAATCGCTCAAAGAAATGGTTGCTTATGTGCAGACATTGGTTGATCGTCTTGAATTACCATGGCGCATACTTCGCCTTTGCGGAGGTGATATGAGTTTTACCTCAGCTCTTACTTTCGATTTTGAAGTTTATTCAGCAGCCCAGAAACGTTGGCTTGAAGTAAGTTCTGTTTCCAACTTCGAAAGTTATCAGGCTAACCGATTAAAATGCCGATATAAAAATGCTGATAAAAAGACTCAGCTTGTTCATACTCTCAACGGTAGCGCATTGGCTCTTCCACGAATAGTTGCCGCTTTACTTGAGAACAACCAATGCGAAGATGGAATACGTATACCTAAAGTTCTGATACCATACACAGGATTCGAAATAATAAATTAATATAGAAATTTAAACTATTTCACACGTTTAACAGTTATAATATAATAAAATGTATTTGAAATACATACTAATATAAGTACGAGAAAATTAATTATAAGATATTGATTATGAATACGAAATTATTAAGTATCAGCCTCGTGCTGATAAGCATAATAGCTTTAGGCTCATGTAAGCCTAAACAAAGCGCTTATAAATCAGTTTATGAAGCAGCTAAAGAACGTGAGATGCAAGACAATACGCAATCGACTAATAAAGGATCGTCAGCTTCAACACCAACTACTCCATCAAAATCGGCTCAGACATCTCAAGAAACTGTAAGAAAAGAAAAAATTACACCTGTATACGAAAGTGATGCTGCAGGACTTAAACCGTACAATGTAGTTATTGCAGCTATGAGCATGAAACCTAACGCTGAATCACTGAAACAACGGATTGAAAATGAAGGTTACAAGATTATTCTTGTTCAGAACGAACAAGGTATGTATCGAGTTATTATAGCAAGTTGCGACACTAAAGATCAAGCTATTTTACGGAAGAATGAGATCTTAGCTAATTTTGCTGAAAAAGGAACACCAGAATCGTTACGTGCAAAATATGGTATACCATTCAATGATTGGTGGATACTTCAACGTGAGTATTAATAAAAAAAATAGCCGCCGAAATTATGTTGGCGGCTATTTTTTTTCAGATACCATTATTCTATTATGAATGGCAACCTGACTCCATATTTTATTTTCGACCGCAAGCGATGGTCCGATTTGCGAGAATCGGAACCAATGACATTAACATCTGATGATATCGAAAAGCTTAAGGGCATTGTCGATGAATTATCGATACAAGAAGTTGAAGAAATATATTTACCTCTTTCCCGATTACTCAGCCATTATTACGAGGCTCGTACTGTAAGACAAACGGTTTTAAGAAAATTTCTCAAACAAGACACCCTCAAGATACCTTTCATAATCGGCATTGCGGGAAGCGTTTCGGTTGGCAAAAGCACCACAGCAAGAGTGTTACAAGCATTGCTTAGTCGTTGGCAAAATCACACACAAGTTTCACTTGTCACTACCGACGGGTTTCTGTATCCGAATAAGGTTCTGGAAGAAAAAGGCATTTTATTAAAGAAAGGATTTCCGCAATCGTACGACACAAAAAAACTTCTCAATTTTGTAATGGATATAAAATCAGGCAAGCACCATGTGACTGCCCCTGAATATTCCCATCTTATCTACGATATCGTACCCGATAAACATATTAAAATCAATCAACCTGACATATTAATACTTGAGGGACTTAACGTTTTGCAAAGCAGCAAAGATTACCCACAAAACAAAGCTCAATTATTTGTTTCTGACTTTGTCGATTTTTCCATCTATGTAGATGCTGAAGAATCTTTATTGGAAGAGTGGTATATATCCCGCTTTATGAAATTACGTAAGGGTGCATTTACCGACCCTAAATCTTACTTCAGAAATTTCACGCAAATAAGCGAAGCGGAAGCTATTTCGACGTCACGCACTATTTGGAGAGAAATAAATTTAAAAAATCTGCGAAAAAACATTTTACCTACACGCGCAAGAGCAAGCCTAATTTTACATAAAGGAACTAATCATACTGTTGATTATGTGAAACTTCGCAAATAATCACACAATAGTTTCAAATTTAAGTTTCAAATTCAAGTTTCAAACCCGACATAAATTCTTTGGCGATTTTATTTAATATTTTTTTTAGTTTTGTTATCTTCGGAAAGAAAAAAAATAGCTCATAAAGATCAAAAAGTATTCGTAAGCTATATCTGTCAGACTGACGAGATGGCGTTAATTTAATCAATGAAAGAAAATTCAGCAAAAACTGATGATATCCAAAATGCTCTTCGTCAAGGAGATGAAAAAGCTTTTGAATTATTATTTCTTACTTATTTCAGCAAAGTAAAATTTTTCATAAAAAGTATTCTCAAATCGGACGTCGAAGCCGAAGAACTTGCTCAGGATATATTTGTTAAAATTTGGATAAACCGAGAATCTATCGATTTTGGGAAAGGTATGAGTGCATTCTTGCATACTTCAGCCCGAAATGCTACAATCAATTATCTGAAAAAGAAATTCACACACGATAATTACGTAAACGATCATCTCTACCTAAATTCCGATGATGTTACAGAAAGTATCGAAGAGGGGTATTACGCCCAAGAAACAGCACTATTAATTAAAATGGCTATTTCACAAATGCCAGACAGAAGAAAAGAAATTTACGAATTGAGTCGCGAAAAAGGTCTGCGGAACGATGAAATTGCATTACGTCTTGATATTTCAAAAAAAACGGTCGAAAACCAATTAAGTCTTGCACTCAGTGAAATCAGAAAAATTATCAACTTGTTTTTGATACTTATTTTTTAAAATTTTATAATTACAACCAATATTATTGCTCTATTTAAATAAAAATAAATGTATTTTAGTAAAAAAATACATTTTAGGTCGGGAGTTTTAATATTGTTTATTGTGTAGTATATAGTAGGGCATCAATAGTATCTTAAGAAAAGTGCTTCCTTTAACACAATTTCAATATAGTCCATTATTTTTTAAGCAAGATTTTTAGCCTAAGGCTGACCAACTTTCGCACTCAACAATCTTAGATGCTATTGAAACGACCTATTAATCTGCTTGGTAAATTGAAATAAGATTTAGATATATATGAATAATACCAATGACGGTAACATTTTTTATAAAATTATTGCTGAATTCTTAAACAACAGATTTACTGAAGATGTCGAGAAAGAGATCCAGAAATGGATGCTGAGTGATAAGAATAAAAGCGAAAAAGCAGATGCATCATTCGAAGTATGGCAATCTATAAATGTTGACGTTAATATGTCTGTGATAGATTCGCTGAAAGAGGTGAAAAACAAACTCGGCTTAAGCAAACCTCAAGAAAACAAAATTACGCTCGGTGGTTATTTATTAAGAAGCGCAGCAGTCTTATTACCTATATTGATAGTAATTGCCGGTTATATATTTTTTGAGAATCAAGTAGGTGAACTTTCGCAATCAGAAATGGCGAGAATTATAGAATTTACGGCTCCATATGGCGAACACAAAGAATTGATATTGCCTGATAGTACCCATGTTTGGGTAAATTCCGGTTCAACCGTGAGATATCCGGCTAAATTCAAAGACAATGAGCGGCGCGTATCCCTATCGGGCGAGGCTTTTTTCGCAGTATCAGCTGACGAACAAAGACCATTCAAAGTCGAAGCCACAGACCTCATTGTAGAAGCAATAAGCAATGGTTTTAATATTCGTGCTTATCCGAACATAGAGAGTACAACTGTAGTTTTAACGCAAGGAAAGGCAAGAATAGAGACATCGGATAAAAAGCAGTATAACCTCAGGTCATGGCAAAAGTTGACCGTGGATAATAAATTAGATACTATCTCAATCAGTAAAATGTCAGATAACGATTTGGCTTGGAAAACAGGAGAATTGGTATTTAAAAACGCAAAATTAAAAGAAATCGTAAATTGCATTGAAAATCACTATCTGAACCCACTGACTTCAGACAGACCTATATCACTCAACAATAAATTATACACTGTGCGTTTCACACAAAATGATAAGTTGTCAGATGTTATTGAAATTTTAAACGGACTTGCTCCCGGATTTAACATCAGAGAAGAATAAAATTCGGATTACTACAAAATACAGAAAAGCATTCTCAACACAAGTTTGCCTAATATTAATAGTTAAAAAAATAGGTTACTCACATATCTACTAAAAATTTTTAAGTAGTTATATTCTTAGATGTTTAAATGAAATAACAATTATATTATCTTTGCAATATCATCATTAAACTCATATATGATACTGTACATATTAGTAACTTTTCTATTTGTATTTCTAAACGGTTTTTTTGTTGCGGCAGAGTTTGCCATTGTTAAAGTCAGATCATCTCAACTCGAACTTAAAGCCCAAGAAGGCAACAGAGCTGCAATTTTATCAAAGCACATCGTGCATCACCTTGACGCATATCTCGCAGGAACACAATTCGGCATCACAATTTCGAGTCTTGCTTTAGGATGGATTGGCGAGCCTATTGTATCAAAAATCATTGTACTTTTTTTTAATTTAATTGGAGTTTCTTTCGAATCATATACCATATTTGGTATCGGAGTCAGTATTCACAGCATCAGCATAGGAGTAGCTTTTTTCCTAATCACCACATTACATATTGTATTTGGAGAACTTGCCCCTAAATCCATTGCTATACAACGTTCAGAAAAGACTACACTTGTCGTAGCTTATCCATTACATACATTCTATCTGATTTGTCGCCCGTTCATTTGGTTACTCAATAGTTTTGCTAATCTTGTCATCAAAGCTCTTGGGCTACATGTTGTCACAGAAAATGAAGTTTACAGCAGTGATGAGTTGAAATATCTTGTCGATCAGGTTAAAGAGAGCGGAAACGAAGACTCTACAGGTCCAGACTTTGATTTGATCCAGAATGCTTTTGACTTCTCTGAACGTACTGCCAGACAGATTATGGTTCCCCGCACGCAAGTGGTCGGTATAGACGTTAATGATTATGACGAATCTACCCTTGAATTTGTTATTGAAGAGGGCTATTCACGCATTCCATGTTACGAAGATAGTATTGATAACACAATAGGAGTTGTTCACCTGAAGGATATGCTCCGCAAAATGCGTGAAAGTGGCAGCGATAAGACAGATATTCGCTCCATCATACGTCCTGCTTTTTTTACGCCTGAAACAAAAAGAATAGGTCAATTACTGAAAGAGTTTCAGCTAAGACATCAACAAATAGCCATCGTATTGAATGAATACGGCGGAATGGAAGGTATAATCACAATGGAAGATATTCTTGAAGAGCTTGTCGGTGAAATACAGGACGAGTACGATAATGAATTACCATTTGTGGAAGATATGGGCGAGGGTTTGTATTCAGTTGTGGCGACTTCTGCTATAAGTGATATTAATGATGAACTACCCCACCCGATTGATAAGGATAAGCAGTACGATACTTTGGCCGGATATTTGATCGACAAGTTCGGACGAATTCCGAATACGCATGATAAATTGGTGGCTGAAGATTATGAGTTCACGGTTCTTAAAAAGAACAGAACTTCTATTGTTCTTGTTCAGATGAAAGATCTTGTGTCTCCTGCGCAAACAGAAAGTCAATCTTAGATTATTGGCGGATAAGTGTTTATAAAATGGATTTTGAATTACAATATACTGATAAGCATTCTAATGCTCGTGCCGGTTTAATTACTACAGATCATGGGAAAATAGAAACTCCGATTTTTATGCCTGTTGGCACACAGGGAGCCGTGAAAGCGGTTCATATGACGGAGTTGGAAAATGACATCAAGGCTCAGATTATTTTGGGCAATACATATCATCTTTATTTAAGACCCGGGCTTGACATTTTGCGTCAGGCGGGAGGTTTACATAAATTCAATAGCTGGGACAAGCCTATCCTTACTGACAGTGGTGGTTTTCAAGTTTTTTCATTAGCTCATAACCGTAAACTAACTGAGGAGGGAGCTATTTTCCGTTCACACGTGGATGGCTCGAAACATTTTTTTACGCCTGAAACCGTAATGGATATTGAACGTACGATAGGTGCAGATATAATGATGGCGTTCGACGAGTGTACACCCGGCGATGCAGAATATAGTTATGCAAAAAAATCGCTGGATCTGACTGAGCGTTGGCTTACCCGATGTGTCAAAAGGTTTAATGAGACAGAATGCGAATATGGTTACAAACAGGCTCTTTTTCCGATTGTACAGGGGTGCGTTTATCCCGATTTACGCAGGCGTGCAGCCGAGAATGTAGCTTCTATCGGTGCGGATGGTAATGCTATTGGCGGTCTGGCTGTTGGAGAACCCACAGAGAAGATGTATGAGATGATTGAGATTGTAAACGAGATATTGCCCCAAGATAAGCCCCGCTATTTGATGGGTGTGGGCACACCCGCTAATATATTGGAAAGTATTGAACGGGGTGTGGATATGTTTGATTGCATCATGCCTACACGTAACGGTCGCAATGGACAAATCTTTACGAAAGAGGGAATCATGAATATGCGCAACAAAAGATGGGCTAATGACTTTTCGCCAATTGAAGAAAACGGTGCTTCTTTTGTTGATACTTTATATTCTAAAGCTTATCTTCGTCATTTGTTTGTGGTTAACGAGATTCTGGCACTTCAAATTGCCTCAATACACAATCTTGCTTTTTATTTATGGCTTGTAAAAGAATCCCGTAAACACATAATTGCAGGCGACTTTGCTTCGTGGAAAAAAGAAATGATTGTTAAAGTAACCCGAAGATTGTAAATTTATACAGTTTGTCGGAAAGATCAGGTTGATAAATCAATTATTCTTTGATAATAGCTTTATCTATATAAGCGTAAATAATACGTAAAACTTCCATAAACACAAGTGAATTTTGAGAAGTTAACGCAAAACTGTTACTTCTGTTACTTTTTATTATTTATTTTAATGAACATGCTATCTATATTGGACAAATATATAATTAAGAAGTTTTTGGGAACTTTCGTTTTCTCAATCATTCTTATTATATCCGTATCGGTAGTATTTGACATAAATGAGAGGTTAGACAAATTTATAAATAAGCATGCTCCTCTTAAAGAGATCATATTCGATTATTATATCAATTTTGTCCCCTATTATGCCAATTTATTCAGTTCGCTATTCGTTTTTATAGCTGTTATATTTTTCACATCAAAACTGGCTGACAATTCTGAGATTATCGCCATGTTGTCTAACGGCATGAGTTTTAAACGGCTGATGAAGCCTTATATGATTTCGGCTTTGATCATTTCAATTCTAACTTTCGTACTGAGTAATTTTATTATTCCTCCGTCAAACACCAAACGGATTGCTTTCCAGAACAAGTATTTCAGGGATAAGAGCGTCAACTATGTAAGCCGTATCCAGATGCAGGTTGGGAAAAATGTTTATTTATATATGTCAAGCTATGACAACAAGACTCGTGAGGGACGTAATATCGTGCTTGATAAATTTGAGAATAAAGAATTGAAATCAAGGCTTTTGGCTGAATACATTCATTACGATACACTTTATCAGTGGACGTTGCATAATTATAATACTCGTGACTTTGAAGGTATGCGCGAAAAGGTCTCCTATGGAGAAAAGTTGGATACAACTTTATATATTACTCCTGAGGATTTTTTGATGAGCGAAAACGGGTTTGAACAAATGACTACGCCTAAATTATACCGCTTCATAAATAAGCAGAAAGAGCGTGGTCTCGCTAATGTTGGTAATGTCAGCATCACTATGTTTGAAGTAGAATATCACAAACGCTTCGCTTCACTGGCATCGGCTTTTATTTTAACCATTATCGGTGCTTCACTTTCAGCACGAAAAGTGAAAGGTGGGATGGGACTAAAAATTGGTGTTGGCTTAGGTCTAAGTGTTTCTTATATTCTTTTTATGACAGTCAGCTCTTCATTTGCCGTATCAGGAGCTGTTAGCCCGATGATAGCTGTATGGATACCGAATATCGTGTTTATCTTTATTGCGGCTTACCTTTATAAAAAAGCTCCGAATTAAAAGAATATATCTTAAATTTCGGAGCATGAATAAATATTCTATCGTTTAAAGAAGCGGTATGATTTTTTCAAGCTGTACACTTCTCGACCCTTTAAGCAAAATATAGCTGTCTTGTATAGGATTCTTCTGTAAATAATCCTCTATCTCTGCTAAAGTTTTAAATCGCTTATATTGAGTGGTAACATTATTGAAATTATCACCGACAAAGAACACATCTTCGAAATTATGTTGTTCAATATAATCAGCTATTTTCTGATGTTCATTCATGCTGTCGGCACCAAGCTCTTTCATATCACCTAAAATCAGCACCTTACGGTTTATATCCTCCATCTGATTAAAGTTCTCAAGAGCAGCTTTCATGCTTGTCGGGTTAGCATTATATGCATCAACGATAAGCATATTCCGATCAGTCTTGAGTAATTGTGAACGATTGTTGGTAGGCTGGTATTCTTCCAACGCTTTACAAATAAGTTCTGATTTCACACCAAAATATTTTCCGATAGCTATAGCTGCCAGTGCATTTGTTAAGTTATAACCTCCTATCAGGTTGGTCATTACCTTTTTCCGGCAATTATTCCCCATTGTCCATTCAATTTCAAGATAAGGATTCGCTGAAAGAACTTTACCGGAAATAAAAAGATCATCTTCGAGTCCATAATAAAGAGATGTTATGCCTTCAGCCATCTCTCGAAGTAAAGTATTATCGTAATCCACAAATAATTTACCTGTGCTATTTTCTCTAATGTAATCGTAAAGCTCGCCTTTAGTCTTGATTATGTTTTCATAAGATCCGAATCCTTCAAGATGGGCATATCCTATATTAGTAATCAATCCGTAATTTGGTTCAGCAAGTTCAGCAAGAGTTTTTATTTCTCCGACATGTGACGCCCCCATTTCGATAATAGCTATTTCATGTTCTTTTTTGATTTTAAGAAGCGTGAGAGGTACTCCGATATGGTTATTGAGATTACCTTGGGTATATAAAATATTATGTTCTTGCGACAATACTGCAGCAACAAGCTCTTTAGTCGTAGTTTTTCCGTTTGTTCCTGTTATAGCTATAACGGGAGTCTTTTTTAGTTGGCATCGATGATAATTGGCTAATTGCTGTAATGCTTTCAAACAATCTTCAACTAAGATTATATTAGGTTGCGTTGCATACTGCTCTTCGTCGACAACAGCGTAACGACATCCTTCCTCCAATGCTTTTTTTGCATAAGCATTTCCATTGAAGTTAGCCCCCTTAAGCGCAAAGAATATAGAATCTTGCGGACAATTTCTTGTATCGGTAGTTACTTGAGGGTATTGCTTGAATATCTCGTAAAGATCTGAAATCTTCATATTTTTTAATAGTATGATAATGAATATATGTATTTAATAGTATTACTTATACAAAGGTAAATTTAAATATTTAAGGCTTATACTTAGATATAAAAATATTAGTTATAATTTAATTAATATTAAGCCTCTACCTTAGTCGATGTTTTGCATTTATACTCTTTTGAAATACAAGTATCAATAAAAAAACTTTATTTTTTTTGGCACTTTAATAAAAAGCTGTATCTTTGCACTGCTTTACGGCAAAGGATTGTCTCATGGTGTAATGGTAGCACTACAGTTTTTGGTACTGTCTGTCTAGGTTCGAATCCTGGTGAGACAACGAAAGAAAAAGCCTCTGAATGTAGAGGCTTTTTTCTTTTTATATTACTTAATAACCTTTCTTTCTTCTCTCATTGATATTTTATATCAAAACAAAATAAGGTAATTTCAAATTATTGACAATTACATTAGCATTGATAAAATTAATATCTTCAGGATTTTCATTGAAACATTCTAACAAACAATTTATGTAAACTTAAACAAAAAAATATTTATTTCTTTCTTTTGTTTTTAGCACATATTTCTTTTCCTTTGTATTGAAGGTGAGAAATATATTTTTGCCTTAATACATTAAAGCTACTAATATGAATAATAATAATGAACAAGACAACCAGATGCAAATTGAATTGCCTGAAGATGTCGCTGAAGGCATATATTCTAATTTGGCCATAATTGCTCATTCTCATTCTGAATTTGTCATAGACTTTGTAAGGATTATACCGGGTTTAACTAAAGCAAAAGTTAAATCAAGAATCATATTAACACCAGAACATGCCAAAAGGCTTCTGTCTGCCTTAAAAGAGAATATTGATAATTTTGAGGCTCAGTACAGAAGCCTTAACTCTGAAAACCACGATGATTTTTTTCCGCCAATTAACGGAGCTATAGGAGAAGCATAATGCTATTATTTAGCAATAACTTAAGACAGTTTGTCTTACTTGTTGATTTACTCAATTAGAGATATTAGAAATAAAACAGACAAGAAAATAGTTGAAAAGAAGATTATCTATTTATTATTATAATTTCATTAAGATGTTAAAGCGGATAATATATTAATTAAATTTTACATAAGAATCACCACACAATAATATATTGATTATGGAAGAACAATTACCAAAATTTAATTTTTTTACCATGTTTTGGGATGGGTTCAGAAATATGACATTAGGCAAAACATTATGGGCATTAGTTATTATTAAACTAATAATAATGTTTTTGATACTCAAACCTATATTTTTCCCAAACTTTTTAAATTCAAAATTTCACGATGAAAACAAAAAGGCTGAATACGTGAATCAGCAATTGATTGAAAGATCAACTGAATAATTATTTAAATAAATCATATCACATTAATTATTGATTATGGAACTGCTTAGTACCTCACTATTAGATTGGTCAAGAGGGCAATTTGCTCTGACCGCGATGTATCACTGGTTGTTCGTTCCACTCACATTAGGTTTAGGTATTGTCATGGCGATTATGGAAACCATGTATGTACGTACAAATAATGAACAATGGAAAAGAACAGCCAAATTTTGGCAAAATATTTTTGGAATCAATTTTGCTATTGGAGTTGCGACTGGACTTATACTTGAGTTCCAGTTTGGTACAAACTGGTCTAATTACAGTTGGTTTGTGGGCGACATATTCGGAGCTCCACTCGCAATAGAAGCAATTGTTGCTTTCTTTATGGAAGCCACCTTTATTTCGATCATGTTTTTCGGATGGAAAAGAGTAAGTAAAAAAGCACACTTAGCCTCTACATGGCTCACTATTCTTGGAGCAACGATTTCAGCACTATGGATACTTGTAGCAAACGGTTGGATGCAATACCCTGTTGGTATGGAATTTAATCCTGATACAGCACGTAATGAAATGGTTAGTTTCTGGTCGGTTGCGCTATCTCCTGTTGCAATAGACAAATTTTCACATACAGTAATGTCAAGCTGGATATTAGGTAGCGTGTTCATTATAGGTGTAGCAGGATGGTATATGCTGAAAAAACGTAATATCGAATTTGCTCGTCAGACCATGAAAGTCGGTGCAATATTTGGTTTGGTAGCATCAGTACTTACTCTATTTACAGGTCACAACTCTGCTCATCAAGTTGCAGATAAGCAGCCCATGAAACTGGCAGTAATGGAAGGGCTTTGGGAAGGTAAGAATGGAGCGGATCTTGTCACTTTTGCAATTCCGAATCCTAACAAAAAATGGGATAACGACGAAAAGCCGTTTTTATTTAATCTTCCATCATTACCTAAAGGCTTATCTATGATGTCATACATGGATGGAGAGGCATATATACCGGGAATAAAGAACATTATTGAAGGAAATTATGTCAATTATCACGGTAAAGCTGAGCCTTCATTTGAAGAAAAACAATTGAGAGGTAAAACTGCTATTCAGGCTTTAGCAGACTATCGCACAGCTAAAAAGAATGGAGATAGTAATGCAGCTCAGCAATTCAAAAAAATATTAGATGATAATTACGCATACTTTGGATATGGTTATCTAAATTCACCTGATGAACTAATCCCATCCATGCCTAACCTTGTTTTCTGGTCATTCCATTTGATGGTCTATCTTGGTGGATTCTTTATACTTTTGTTTCTCGTGATACTATTCTTTTTATATAAAAAGACGCTCGAAAATAAAAAATGGCTGCTTTGGATTTGCATTTGGTCAATACCATTAGTATATATAGCTTCACAAGCAGGATGGATAGTAGCAGAAGTAGGACGCCAACCTTGGGCTATTCAAGACGTACTACCGGTTAGAGCAGCCTTATCAGCCTTATCAGCAGGTTCAGTAATAACAACTTTCGTTGTATTCCTTATATTATTTACAGGATTGCTAATAGCAGAAATACGTATTATGCTTTCACAGATACGCAAAGGTCCCGAAGTTGAAGCTGATACAAACGAGATACATTAAACCACTAAATAGAAACAGAAATAAATTAAAAGACAACAATTATGATTACATATTCTTTTCTTCAACACTATTGGTGGTTCCTGATCAGTCTGCTTGCAGGAATCCTTGCTTTCCTACTCTTTGTGCAAGGAGGTCAAACCATGTTGTTTTCACTTGCAAAAAACGAAAGAGAACGATCAACATTAGTAAACGCATTGGGTCGTAAATGGGAATATACATTCACTACTTTAGTAACTTTCGGAGGTGCGTTCTTTGCATCATTTCCGATGTTTTATTCAACAAGTTTTAGTGGCGCTTATTGGGTTTGGATGCTTATATTATTGTGCTTCGTACTACAAGCTGTATCCTATGAATATCAATCACGACCGAATAATGTTTTTGGGAAAAAGACATATCAGGGATTTTTATTCTTTAATGGACTGGCAGGCACATTTCTTATAGGAGCAGCACTAGCAACATTTTTCACAGGATCAGATTTTATTGTAAACAGAGACAGCATAGCTGACCTCATTGCACCAACAATAAGTCGTTGGGGGAACGAGTGGCATGGTCTTGATGCTTTAGCTGAACCACGTTGTTGGTTACTAGGATTAGCAGTTTTTTTCCTTGCCCGTACACTTGCATGCTTATTCTTTATCAATCGTCTAAAAGACGAAACTTTAGTTGAACGTTCACGCAAAGCCCTATTTACGAACGGAATACCATTCTTAATTTTCTTCTTGGCATTCGTTATATGGACTTTTATAGCCAAAGGATATGCTGTAAACCCTGAAACAGATATTGTATCTCTTGAGCCACATAAATATCTTTATAATCTCCTTGAAATGCCCATCGTTGGCATTGTATTCTTATCCGGGGTATTATTAGTTTTATTTGGCTTAGGAAAATCAATGTTCGATAAAAATTTCACAAAAGGTATATGGTTTGCCGGATTAGGAACTGTACTTACAGTATGTATGTTATTACTTACAACAGGTTATAATAATACAGCCTATTACCCTTCTTCAACTAATTTAAACAGTTCATTAACGATTCAAAATTCATGTTCAAGCGAATTTACACTTACCGCTATGAGCGTAGTTTCGTTATTAGTACCTATTGTATTGGCATATATCGTATACGCTTGGCATTCTTTAGAGAAAAAGAAATTCGATATTAAAAATGCTAAAGAAGACGGACATGTTTATTAATGAAAAACTAAATTGAAGGTATATAACCTTAGATTATATAAAAACCATTGTTAGAATATCTAACAATGGTTTTTTATTTTATGATAATCTGAAATTCTATATTTTTTCTAACATCATATTTATACACTAATTGTGAT
>CALYPL010000035.1 GCA_945273835.1 uncultured Dysgonomonas sp.
TACCTGGCTATGGAAAATCGTTTAGTTGCCAAAGATGAAGTCCCCGCCGATAAAATAATTAACGCTCAAGGAAAAAACGTTTTGGTAATTGGTGGTGGTGATACAGGTTCCGATTGTATTGGTACAGCTAATCGACAAGGTGCGGCAAATATTCTTCAAATAGAAATATTGCCTAAACCGCCTGTATTGGAAGAAATACCTAATCCGTGGCCTGAATCATTCCCGGTTGTTCTCAAAACATCATCTTCGCACAAAGAAGGTTGCGAACGTCGTTGGTCGCTTAATACTAAGCGGTTTATTGGTGAAAACGGAGTATTAACAGGAGTTGAACTGGTTGAGGTTGAATGGACTAAAGATGAAAGCGGACGTCAAACTATGAAAGAAGTAGGCAAACCTGAAATACTTCAAGTTGATTTGGTGTTTCTTGCACTTGGTTTTGTTCATCCTGTACAGGATACACTGATTAAAGAATTGGATCTTGCAGTAGATGCCCGCAAGAATATTGCTACTGATGCCAAAAGAGCTACTAACACAGCTAAAGTATTTGGTGCCGGAGATTGTATCAGTGGGCAATCTTTGGTTGTTAAATGTATTGCATCCGGACGGGAAACTGCTAAACACATTGACGATTATCTTAAGGTATAAAATATAACAACATTAGTGTCTAAAGAAGTTGAAGATAAACAAATCTTTAACTTCTTTTTTTTATCTGTAAAATCCGGTATTACGATTGGAGTGTCTGACAAATAATATAGTTAAGAATAGAACACCATCTGAATATTAATTTTGAAAAATACTATTGATATTGTTTTTTATTGATAATAAAAGTTTTAGTAATTTAATTTTATTCTTTTACTGCTAAAGATTTTCGACACATTGATAAAATAAAATTTTTAAGTTAAAACTTTATTATTTAAAATTATAAAAATAATTAAGTTGTTAAGTTTTGTTTATATTAACGGAATGTATGTTCAATCTGTTTTCTACACACAAAAATTAATTAATTTACATTGTTATCATTATATAAAAATTAAATTACATAAATATAAAATTAATTAAATTTAATTTTTTTGTTTTATCATTTGTTTATATATTTGTTTCAGCTTTTATTCTAAAAGGCTGAAAATCTGAAAAATTTATGCGTATGAATGGATCGAAATAGATTTTTGTAAAAAGTCTATTTGGAAGAGATTTTATATCATAGATTGAGCTACTAATTCGCTAAAATTAAAATATCAGAAAGCACATAACTGTTACGAAGATTAAAAACAGCTTCACAATAACAATGTTAGCAAAATAAAACTTTGTCGTGATTACGTATTAACAATTTTACACTTAATCATAATATTTCCAGTTTAATTGATATAAAACAATCACAATTTTGCAAAAATAATTTAAAATCATGAAAAAAAACAGCTTAGTATGTATGATGCATACAAATTACATTAAGCAAATAGTCAAAAAGACTCTCATTGTCCTTAGTCTGTCCATATTAAGTTTAAACTATATTCAAGCACAAGTTCCCACTTTACCTATAGGAGGCGTGACGCCTGATAATATAATCGAATCAGATTGTTTTTCAGAACCTCCAAAAAGAGAATGGTCTATCAGCCCTATGAAGGATGTGAACCGTAATATTTTTTCAGGAGAATCAGTTATATTAGTTGGGGATGTAGATGGCGATGGCTCACCGGAAATAGTATTAGTTGGACCGAACTATGGAGGAAATCAAAAACTCTATATTTTGGATGGAAAGACTCAGAAAATTAAATTTCAATTTCCTGTTGATGCTTCTTATACAGGTATTAATCCACTTGCTGGTATAGCAAAAGTTAAGTGGACCGATGGGAGTATGAAATCTATCATTCTGATGTATACAAGTAATTCAACTTCTTTTTGTGCGTATGACATCAATGGAAATAAGTTATGGACTTCTGATGAAGGCATGAAGCAGAAAACTTTTGGAGTATGTATGCAAATATTGGATATTGATGGCGATGGACTTTCAGAAATTATTTGTGCGGGAAATGTTGTTGCTGCTGAAACGGGGCGCACTTTAACACGGATAACCAATAATTACCAAGGATTGATACACTCTTGGGACTACACTAATAATTTTATGCATCAGTCTATGGTCGGAAATCTGAAGAATGACGGTTCTATGCGTTTGTGTATAGGAAATACGATATGGAAATTTAATACAAAACTTACCAATCGTTATGGTCTGAATCCAGATGCGTTGGTTTTAGAAAAAACATTTCCCAATCAAGTATATATAGGCTCTTCGCCGATGACAGTACCTACAGGAGGCGACGGATGCGTTCAACTTGCCGATATAGACTTAGACGGTAATCTTGATATTATAGTTAGCACAGTGAAACGCGAAAATGTGCCAAACAATTCTACTTATTACCTTTACGTTTATTCTTGGGCAAAAGATAAAATTATTGGATCAAAAATAATAAACAACGTATACAAACATAGTATTCCTTTTGTCGGGGATATTGACGGGGATAAATATCCCGAGATATTGATAACACATGGTGCCGAAGTCGGTAATAATCTGAATACACAATATGATTTTATTTCTGCCTTGAAATATAATGCCTCCTCTCAAGAATTGGACTTTTTCTGGCGTACACCACATAATGACAATTCTGGAGCAACAGGCATGACACTTTTCGATTTCAATCAAGACGGAGTTGCAGAGATCATTTATAGAGATAATACTCATTTACGTATTATGGATGGAAGCAAGAGTACGGGAGTGCGAGATTTAGCAAAATTTGATTGTACTTCCTCAACAGCCTTTGAATATCCGACCGTAGCCGATGTAGATAACGATGGGCAAGCCGAAATTTTGATGACCGGAGGAACAGCTGATGTTATCCATTCCGGTGTTGGTCAGCTATTTGTGTTCAAGGCCGGTCCGGAAGTTACTGGAAATCCCACATTTTGGTCTAAGGCCAGACCTGTCTGGAATACTTTATCTTATAATCCCTTGTTTGTAAATGAAGATCTTACTACACCCAAAGTATTGTTAAGTCAGGCTACGATATACCCAGGTGAAGATGGAATATTAGGTACGGCAGACGACGTACAGCCATATAACAATTTTTTGCAGCAACAAACAAACCTTAATAAATACGGTACGCCGTTCTGGCTTGCTGCCAATGCTCAATTTTTTGGACAGCCCGTCTACGATTACGACAAATATACTGATAAGTTAAAGATAACTTTAAAAATATCTAATATTGGAGATAATACGCTTTACAGCCCTTTTTACATAACAATCTATAAAAATGAGCTATCGGTCGACTCAAAAAAATACACATATATCTATAATTCGAATATTAACCCAAATGATACAATAGAAACATCAATTATATTAGATAATTTTATGGCTGAATGGAATCCCAATAATGCAATTATAATTAATCTTAATGATAAAGGAGACGCATCTCAGGCACAAGGTGTTTGCGCGCTGTCTATTCCAATTACATATCATCCGATTTTACCCACAGATCAAGATGGTTGTGCAGATTCGTTAAATAGAAAAATAGTATGCCCCTACGCGATTGAAGGTAGTGCATTTCAATGGCAAATGAGTTATTATAAAGATTTGGATTGGACTAATATTCCTAATGCAACTACTCGAGAAATTAACATAAATCAGACTCGTGGAACTTGTTATTACAGAACTATTGTAAAACTACCCAGTGGTGTTATTTTGACGAGTAATCCCACAAAAGTGAGAATAAGGTCATGTGCCATGCCTGTAAACCATAACTTAACTACATTAGAATAGTATCAAATAAGGGTATTGTCTTATTTCAGTAAAAAAATATATTAAAATTAAGCCGGATAGTAAATCCGGCTTAATTAATTTCTTCTCTTCAGTTTAGTAAGATGATAATTAGTAATACTTATCGAAAAAAAATACTTTATAATAAAACATACTAAAGCCATAATTAACACTTCTATATTATTAGTAATTTTTCAATACTAACATTTTCTTTTTAACAGTCTCAATAACTCTCTTTTATAAACAAATCATTTATTTGACTTTTTCTTTTGATAAAGGCAATATATTATCTATGTTTGACATATTTTAATAAACAGAAATAAACAATTAAAATTGTGTTGAAAATGGGTTCAAAAAGAAAAGAATACTTAACTCCAGAACAAGCCAGATACATAATTACAGGAGTATTTGATCGCAAGTATAAAAGTTCGGTAGCTTGTATCACGTGAAATGCTTGGAGGTGATAAAAGTGATAAAAGAAGTTATATTATTAATAAAATTACGGGTGATTTTTACAAATATTTAAAATTTTAGAAAGTTGGTGCTTTGAAATTTGAAAACTAAAAAATATTAGTATGAAAGCTGCAATAATTATGGGAGCATTATTAATCTCCATTCAGTTTAGTATCGCACAAAATAACTATCCCGATAATATAATGTCTAAAATAGACTGTTTTACAGATCCGCCCGTTATGGAATGGGGGATAAAATCTACATGGTCTTCACAAAATATAGTTTCTACACTAATTATACCCTTAATCGGAGATTTAGATAATGATGGGGTACCCGAAATAGTTTGTGTTGGCGCAGAAGGGCGTATAAGATCAAGAGATGATGGTGCAACAGCTTCACCTACAATTTTGGTGTTCGATGGTTCATCCCATGCACTAAAATATAAAATAACAATGCCTTCATACATCAGTGAATACGATGGGGCAGGGTATGGTTTGGTTAAAACTAAAGATAAGAAAGGATTAATTGTAGTAGCTACACTCGACAACAAACTTCGTGCTTATGACATAACTTCATCCAATCCCAATGTACCCTATTGGGTTTCAGATATAGACTTCGGAGTAGTATTCGGAGACTTTGCAGCCAATATTGGATTTGCAGATTTCAATCAAGACGGTTACCCCGAAGTATATATTCGAAATAAAATATATGATGCAACTACAGGCAAATTATTAGTCGAAGCTGGCAGTGGTAATAATACAGGTTCTTCGTGGGCACATTTCAGTCACTCTTCAAGCAAGTATCCATGGAAATTATCATCTCCAATAGCAGCAGACATGGATAATGACGGAAAACTTGAGTTGATTTTAGGTAATGAGGTATACAACATTGATATAACTAACCGAAATGGGAAAGATAGCAATACAGCAACTCTGTTAAAACGAACCACACCTCCAGCAAACGTAATCGAAGATGGTCACGCGCAAGCGGTTGACTTTAATAAAGACGGATATCTTGATTTATTAATCACCAATCGGGATGTTAGAGGATATTATGGTAACGTTTGTATGTATGTTTGGGACTTTCATAACAACAAAATCAGTACTCCCCAAATAATACCTACAAACATGAGTGGAAAAAGTATACCCTTGATTGCCGATGTAGATAATGATGACAATCTTGAAATAATCATACAATGTGCTGTGGCATATAGCAATGAAAAAATTGGTTGTTATAAATACAATTCGGATAATATGACATTTTCTTATTATTGGGGATTTGAACCCGATGAAGACTCATATTCAAATGCTTGTACATTGTTCGATTTCAATTTAGATGGTAAGAATGAAGTCTTATTGACAGACCAGTCACGTGTTCTTATCATAGATGCCCATCAAGCTCCTGTAAAAATCATGGCGACACTAAATTTTGGAGAAACAACAATTATGCAATACCCTTTGGTCGCTGATGTAGATGCTGATGGCAGTGCAGAAATTGTAGCTGTAGGATTACCAAGCGGTGATAGATTGGCTGAAACAGGTGCGCTCAATATCTTTAAATCATCCGGAAAGCCTTGGGCACCCGCACGAGCCGTATGGAATCAGTATATTTACAACTCAGTAAATGTTAATAACGATCTGACTGTACCT
This sequence comes from uncultured Dysgonomonas sp., assembly GCA_945273835.1. Lineage (GTDB taxonomy): Bacteria > Bacteroidota > Bacteroidia > Bacteroidales > Dysgonomonadaceae > Dysgonomonas. The sequence continues at coordinate 5,908 of CALYPL010000035.1, forward strand.
CAATACCAATTCAATTCAGCAACAAGATTACCGGGTAAAGATGGAATAATCGGAACATCCGACGATGTATGGCCATTTAATAATTGTCAGCAACAACAAACAATTCTTAATAAATTGGGTACACCCTTCTGGATTGCTGCCAATGCTCAATTTGCACAAACACCGATTTATGAATACAATAAAGAGACAGATAAACTTAAAATAACAGTAAACGTAATTAATTCAGGAGACAATTCATTCCAAAGTCCTTTTTATACAACTATATATAAAGATGCAATAGCTGTTAGTTCAAAAAAAACAGTATTTGTTAATTTAATAAGTATACCTCCTGGAAATACGGTTAAAATGTCATTCTTTTTGGATAATTTTTCAACCGAATGGAATCCGAATAGAGGTATAATCATCAATCTGAATGATAAAGGAGATGGCGCTCATGCTCAAGTTGTTTGCGGACAAGCAGCTCCTATTTATTATTATCCGGTTTTGCCTACTAATCAGGATGATTGTGCCGATGTGATAAATCGTAATTTGGTCTGTCCTTATGCCGCCGAAGGCAGTAAGTTTCAATGGCAGATGAATTTTGATAAAGGAAATACATGGACAAACATTCCTAACGCCAATTATCGTAATATTACGATCAATCAGCACAAGGGAACTTGTTATTATAGAGTTCAGGTGACATTGCCCGATGCTGTTGTTGTAACAAGTGATCCGGTTAGAGTACACATGAGATCATGTATTTTACCCGTAAACCATAATCTAACATTAATTGAATAATTGTACGGATTGCAGATTTATCCATAAGAGATTTATAAAACTCTATAAAACAAATACACAAATAAAAAAGGAGTTGTCCAAAACCGGACAACTCCTTTCATTATGTAATAATCAATATTATTTACCCTGTTGAGCGTCTCTGATCATCTTGTCATTAGGTAGTATATATACCTCAACACGACGGTTCTGTGCTTTGCCTTGACGAGTGCTGTTGTCAGCAACTGGTTGAGATGAACCCATACCTTGAGAAACCATACGGCTTCCGGCTACACCTTTTAATTGCAAGAAATTGTAAACTGATTGAGCGCGTTTTTCTGAAAGAGGAATATTTATCTGATCATTTCCGCTGCTATCAGTATGACCGTATATCTGAACATTGGTATCAGGATTGTTATTCAATGACTGGGCAAAACTTGTCAAAGAAGATTGTGAAGTAGTATTCAAAGTGCTTGAATTAGTATCAAACAATATACCTGATTCAAAAGTTACTTTAATAGCTTGACCATCATTGATTGACTCAACCTGTGCGCCGTTGATTTTTTCAAGTTCTTTTTTCTGCTTATCCATTTTGTTACCAATGATTGCTCCAGCAGAACCACCTACAACAGTACCTAAACCGGCTCCCCAAGCAGCACCTTTACCACCGCCAATGATTGCACCTAAGCCGGCACCTAAAGCAGCACCTGCACCTGCGCCGATGCCACCGCCTTTAACAGTGTTGTTTGCGCCACAACTTGATAAAATAATTAAGCAGCCTAAAACAACAGCCGCTAAAAATGATAAATTTTTCATAATTGAAAATGTTTAAATATTAGATATGTTTTACTCAAATAAACCAATTGAATCGCAATAAGCTAATTCGCCTTGCACAATAAAGTTAATATCTTCATTCGTGAATTCAGCATTTAGATTCTTATCCTTCTTAACGTTTTTCAAAACATATTGTATCATCTCATCTTCGTCTATTTCTACCATCGCATCCGATGCCGTAGGCTCATCAAGCAATCCTATGCTGTCATAATAATCGTAGACTATGTCGATGATATAATTAATGTCATCTTCCGAAAATTTATTTTTGATTTCAGAAGGAATGTAGTTGATGATAAACTTAATAGCATCTTCTTCATCATACTCTTGAGGTGTGGGATTTTTTGACATTTTGTTTTGTTAGTTTTAAAAATATAAACAATTCGTTAAGCGCAAAGTTCAAACTCGAACTTTACTTTCACATGTAAAATCCGCTATCGTTAAGGCATAAAAATTTGCCGCAAAGAAACAAATTATTTCTTTTTCCACACAATAAATCCGAGTATAATTAGAGGTAAAACCATGAGCCCTATATATAACCCATTATTAATAAACGCATCGGGTGAATAACAAACAGTCATTAACAAGCCGACTGCAGCACCTCCCATATGTGCGTCATGACCGATATTGCCGGCATCGTTCTTCATTCCGTAAATTGAAAAGAGCATATAAATCACACCAAAAATCCATCCCGGTATTAAGAACGGAAAGGGAAATATACCAATGCTGGACGAAGGATAAAGAGCTATTGATGCATAAATGATTCCCATAACGCCCCCTGAAGCACCAATCGCACTATAATAATATTCACGACGATGCATGAACAGAGATAGCAATCCTCCTCCAATGATTGACAACAGATAAATTGAAAGGTATTTCCATGTTCCGAATTGGTCGACAAGAAAGTTTGAGAAAGAATATAAAGCATACATGTTGAATATCAGATGCAGCCAGTCTCCATGCAGGAAAGCTGACGAGATAAGCCTATCCCATTGATGGTCTTTTCCCAAGATAGCACCCACATTAAATTTCAGTCTGTCAAAAAAAATGTTGTTATTGAACCCTTTTATGCTTGTTAAAGTTGTTATTAAAATAATAAGAAGCGGAAGAAATTCGATAAGATTCATTTAGTAATTTTATAAAATTAGATTTAGGCAAAGATAAATCAATTGCTATTATTAGCAATTCCCATATGTTTATAATTTTAGTACTTTTGTTCTCATAAAAATTTAAATAAAATAGAATATGTCTACTTATACTGAAGATAACCGTAAAGTAACCACTCATCGTCTGCGAGAAATGAAGATGCGCGGAGAAAAAATATCCATGCTGACTGCATACGATTTTTCGATGGCAAGCCTTATAGACCAAGCCGGAATGGATGTTATACTTGTAGGTGATTCAGCTTCAAATGTGATGGTCGGTAACACCACAACTTTACCGATGACGCTTGATCAGATGATATTTATGGCACGATCAGTGGTAAATGGAGCAAAGCGCGCATTAGTTGTCGTTGATATGCCTTTCGGAACAGTTTCAGGTAATCCTCTCAACTCGTTGGAAAATGCGATCCGCATGATGAAAGAAACAGGTGCAGATGCTCTGAAAATCGAAGGAGGTGAAGAAATAATTGGTGATATACGTAAAATAGTTGATGCAGGTATACCTGTCATGGGACACTTAGGGCTGATGCCTCAATCAATAAATAAATATGGAACTTATAATGTACGCGCCAAAGACACAGCTGAAGCCGACAAATTGATGAGAGACGTTAAGCTGCTCGAATCCGTAGGATGCTTCGGTGTGGTATTAGAAAAAATTCCTGCTCAATTAGCGAAAGAAGTAACAGAAGGCATAACCATACCTACAATAGGTATAGGTGGAGGCAAATATACAGACGGGCAAGTACTGGTTATGCATGATATGTTGGGTATCAATAAAAATTTCTCGCCAAAATTCTTGCGCAGATATGCTGATTTACATACCACAATCATTGACGCAGTGCAGCATTATATAAAAGATGTGAAAGATAATGATTTCCCGAACGAACAGGAAAGCTATTAAGTAAACGATGAAAGTCTGCATAGCCGAAAAACCGAGTGTAGCACGTGAAATAGCAACCGTTTTGGGGGCAAATAACCGTAGAGATGGTTATTACGAGGGTAATGATTATCAGGTAACATGGACATTCGGACATTTTTGCACACTCAAAGAACCTCATGAATATACCTCACAATGGAAATCTTGGTCTCTATCAGTATTGCCCATGATTCCCCCGAGGTTTAGTATAAAATTGATTGAAAATGAAGGTGTAAAAAAACAGTTTAAAGTAATAGAAACATTAATAGCCAAAGCCGACGAAGTAATAAACTGTGGTGATGCCGGGCAGGAGGGGGAACTCATTCAACGATGGGTAATGCAAAAAGCGCAATGCAAATGTCCGGTCAAAAGGTTATGGATATCATCACTAACAGAAGAATCAATCCGTGAAGGATTTACACAATTGCGTGATGAGACCGATTTTCAAAAGTTATATGAAGCAGGATTGTCGCGGGCAATCGGTGACTGGCTTTTAGGTATGAACGCAACACGGCTTTATACTGTGAAATACGGTCAGAACCGCTCAGTATTATCAATCGGGCGTGTACAGACACCCACATTGGCATTGATTGTCAACCGTCAGCTTGAGATAGAAAATTTTGTGCCCGAACAATATTGGGAACTGAAGACTATTTATCGTGATACAACATTCTCTGCAACAAAAGGTCGTTTCACTAAAAAAGAAGAAGGCGAAAAATTCTTAGAAGAAATAAGTCATTCAGATTTTGAAATAACGGACGTATCAAGTAAAAAAGGAGAAGAATTTCCCCCACGCCTGTTTGACCTAACGGCATTACAAGTAGAATGCAATAAAAAGTTTTCCTTATCGGCGGAAGATACCCTTAAAACCATACAATCGCTATACGAAAAGAAACTTACTACCTATCCTCGTGTAGACACAACTTTTCTGAGTGACGATATTTTTCCTAAAGTTCCGGCCATACTTCGTGGTCTTGCCGGTTACGAAGAGCTTGTAAAGCCTGTGTTGGCTGCAAAAATAAAAAAATCTAAAAAGGTATTTGATAACAATAAGGTAACCGATCACCATGCAATAATACCCACAGGGGTAAGACCAAATAACATATCGTCAGAAGAACGTAAAGTGTATGATTTGATAACCAGACGGTTTATAGCTGCCTTTTACCCGAATTGTCTGGTATCGACAACCACGGTGCTTGGAGAAGTAAATGAAGTGGAATTTAAAGTCACCGGTAAGCAAATAATTGATCCGGGATGGCGGGTTGTATTTGAAAAGCAGTCTGAAAACAAGGACGAAGAAGATAATGACAAGAACGATGATGAAGGTATCCTGCCTGCTTTCGTTAAAGGAGAAACAGGGCCCCATACACCCATGCTGAATGAGAAGTGGACACAACCACCTAAATATTACACAGAGGCTACACTTCTTCGCGCGATGGAGACTGCCGGAAAGTTTGTAGACAACGATGAATTGCGTGATGCTTTGAAAGAAAATGGTATAGGGCGACCTTCTACACGCGCCGCTATCATCGAAACATTATTCAAGCGAAACTATATACGTAAAGAACGAAAAAATTTATACGCCACTGCAACAGGTGTTGAATTGATTCAGACAATCAAAGAAGAATTACTGAAATCTGCTGAATTGACAGGTATATGGGAAAAGAAACTTCGTCAGATTGAAAAAGGAGAATATGAACCTCGGCAATTTATACGCGAATTGAAAGAAATGCTTATCGAGATAGTTTCTAATGTTAAAAACGAACAAGGAAACTCCATAACAATTGAAGAAGCAGTTAAGGAAGAGAAAACCAAATCTTCAAAAAAAACGAGCCCAAAGGATAAAAAAGCCGAGACAAAGAAAGAAACTAAAACAAAGACAAAGAAAAAAACAAAATCAGATGATTATGCTTTAATATGCCCTTTATGTAAAAAGGGAACTATAATAAAAGGTAAATCAGCTTATGGTTGTTCAGAATGGAAAAGCGGATGCAAATTTCGTCTGCCTTTCGATGGCGAAAACGAAAATTTAAGTAAAGCAGCTTTATCCAAATTAATTGAAACTATAACAATATAGTTTATATTTTATTTATATTTGTGATACAACCTTTTCAAAACTTACGATAATGATTTTTATTATGATTTTTATATTAGCTATTGCATTAATAGTTCTTATTTCGATTTATTTCGGTGCGTTCAATAACGAGCAGAAATGACGCATAAACCATGGGCGTTGGCAAATGTTTTACGTAAAATACGGATAATAGTCATATTGAGTCTGTAAATAATCCCGTAATAGTCCAATTATTTATTGAAAACCGGAAATGCAATTAATAAGTAGATGGAGAAGGCTTTGGGGCTTGTTTGATATTTATCCGCCTATTATGAAAAGAATTAAAATATTAGAACAATTTTGATACCTGAAGAAGAAATATTTCCTTTAGTTGACGAGCAAGGTAAAGTTACCGGTCAAGCATCTCGCAGTCGTTGTCATGACGGCTCGAAATTATTGCATCCTGTTGTACATTTGCATCTTTTCAACTCCAAAGGAGAATTATTCCTTCAAAAACGTTCCGCAAAAAAAGATATTCAGCCTAATTTATGGGATACCTCATCGGCCGGACACATTGATATAGGTGAACTTCCGCATGAGGCAGTTGTAAGAGAAGCCCGTGAAGAACTTGGAGTTATAGATATTGATCCACGATTCATTTGGTCATACATTATTGAATCCGACAGGGAGAGAGAATTAAGTTATTGCTATTATGCCATATATGATGGGGACATAAAGATAGACCATGATGAAGTTGAAGATGGACGTTTCTTTAGCATACAGGATATTCATAAGCAAATAGGTCAGGGTATATTTACGCTGAATTTTGAATCCGACTTTATACGTTTCCTTGATAAAGGTTTGGACGCCCTCAAGCAAATCACATGGAAAACAGATAACTTCGATACACTGACAAACGATGCGTTGTATCAGATTTTTGACATTCGTAATAGAGTATTTTATTTAGAACAGAAAGTATCAGCACCGGACTTCGATTATAAAGATCAAAAAGCCCTGCATCTGCAAGGATACATTGGTAATGTATTAATTGCATATTGTCGCATATTCTTACCCGATAAAACTTCAAACACAGCCTCTATCGGTCGGGTTGCAGTATTAGCAGAGCACCGTAAATGCGGATATGGTCGTAATATGATCGAAAAGGCTATCAACATAATCGAAGATCATCCCATCTTTATATCAGCTCAAATTTATCTGTTGAATTTCTACAAAAGTCTCGGTTTCTCTCCAATAGGAGAGTCATATATAGAAGCCGGAATCCGACACATTCATATGTG
>CALYPL010000036.1 GCA_945273835.1 uncultured Dysgonomonas sp.
ATATATATATTCGTTGGGCGTAAATAAGAATCAGATAATAAAAAAGCCGTTGCTCAAACTTTAGTATTATTCGAGTCAACGGTTTTACGATTGTTATTTCTTTGAACTCAGAAAACGTTTTCTTAACCAGTCTCTGACAGGTATATCATAAAATTTCATGCTGAGATAAGCTACGGCTATTGAAGCTACAACGGTCAACAGACCATACTGCCAAGATTGTGCCATTGAAAGACTGTGGTTTACGGTATACGCCATGAAAACATTGATCAGCGGAAAATGTGTAATATAGATCGGATATGATATATCTCCGAGAAACTTACAGACTTTTGTCGCTTTTTGACCTTTAATCTTTCCTCCCGCGCCTAACCAGATTATCAAAGGGAAGAATATCATCAGACAGATACATTCGTAAAGACGATTCCAAATATTGTTTTCTCCACCTAAATGTGGTATAGACAAAAGTATAATCAATAGAATACTGGTTGTGAAGAAAGCATTTGGAGTATATTGTAATTTGCCGATGCGGGCTAAAAGTAAACCTGCTAAAAAAGGAAATGCTAAGCGGGTAAATCCAATCCTTAACTGAAGAGGGTCATCAATTGCCCATCCTCCGATTATATCTCCATTCACGTTCGTAAAAGCAAAATGGATAGTAATTGCTGCTGCAATAATGACGAAAATTGATAACACGGTTTTTGTCGTTCTTCGTAAAATGAGCGCATACATTATATTGGCAATATATTCAAAAAAGAGCGTCCAGGCAGGTCCGTTAAGCGGATACATCTCGTTCCATCCTCTTATATCTAAGCCTTTGCCGATTGGTATTAACACAAAACCGATGATCATGACGAGTATAAGCTTCAATATTGAAACATCGTGTATACTGCCCCAACCCAACATAGGAGCGTCTTGAAAGTAAAACAACAAAGCCCCGAAAAACATTCCGGCAATAATCATCGGATGAAGCCTTATAATTCGACGCTTGAAAAATTCTTTCATCGTCATCGTTTTCCAACGATCATCGTATGCATATCCGAGAACAAATCCTGAAAGAAGAAAGAAAAAGTCAACGGCTAAATAACCGTGGTTTATAATTTGCTTGGTATGGTCGCCGGCAGTATAAAGTTCTAACACGTGAAATATAACTACCATTATTGCTGCTACTCCCCTTAAGCCATCGAGAATTGCGTAATGAGGTTTCGAGTCTTTTAAACTTACAGTTTGATTTGCCATTGCATTTGTCATGATTGATTATTGATCGCAAATTTAGGACAAACTATCATGCCGCTGTTGGATTATATTTTATTACTATTGTCTTATATTTGCGTTTTTGTAAATAGTCGGCGTAGTAATGTATAAGAAAATTAAATATACTCATATCCCCGAACTTGAGGAATGTGCTTTCCACTTCGATCACGTAAAAATTTATTGGAACGAACAGATCACTCTGCATGAACAAAAATCTTGGGAGCTGTCTTATATAATCACCGGGAGCGGAACAAGAATAATAGGTGATAAGATCGAGCCTTTTTCTCGAAACGAGGTTATACTTATCCCGCCTAATATCCCGCATTGTTGGCTATTTCAGGAATTGGATGCTGATCTAGATGGAAAAATTGAAAATATCACATTGAGCTTTACAGGGCATTTTCTGGATAATTGCGCCCGCACCTTTCCCGAAATGAAATCTTATATCAATACTATCCGAAATTATGAACAGGCAATTTCTTTTAAAGGCGATAACCTTGTTTCGTTGCAGAAATTGTTGGTTGCTATGACAAATCAATCTAAAATAGAACAGATTTCTTCATTCATACAAATCTTATATTTGATGGCATGTTCTGATGATGTAAATCATGTAGGCAAGCGGATTGTTGAGGATAAATGGACTATACGGATGAAAAGGATACACCTTTATATCATGAACAATTATCAGAATACGATAACCTTAGACGAGATGGCTAAACTCGTTGACATGAATAAAGCTGCATTCTGTATATTTTTTAAACGTATGACCGGCAAGTCTTTTATTTCTTTTCTGAACGAATATCGGATTGAGATATCCTGTCATATGCTGCTGAAAACCGGTCTGACAGTAGCGGAAATTTGCTATTTATCGGGTTTTAAAGATATACCTTATTTTAATCGGACTTTCAGGCGAATGAAAAACTGCACTCCGAATGACTACAGGAAAATGAACCAATGCGGTTGAGATATTAAAATAAATATTTTTGCGGTTTAAATTATTTTATAACATGTTTATACATTCGTTAATTATGGTAAATATATTATAAAATGCCCATAATTAGGTATAACACTTTGCTATTATACTTATTAATTGTTATTGACGGAGTACACATCATTAACGAACTTTGTGACTCAATAATATATGGATTTCTTAACACTATATAGGATTCTGAAACGTGTCGTCGAAAATATGAAATAACAAATGAAATATGCTTAGCTTAAAGACGCATTTGATTCATATTTGCGTATGAGCCAATATATCTGCTGATTTCATGTATTTTAAAAGTCCTGAACATATTGTGATTTTCAGATATGCTTTGATAAGTATCGGCTTTAGTTTTAACGAATTATCGTTTACCCTATAATTAATATAGCTAAAAGTCATTTAGTCCATATATATAAGATATGCTGTTTGCAGGGTCAAACAAAATCGACCTTGCTCATTGCCTATGCTAATTAAAAATTAATACTAATTATATACTCTATAAGATTCATAATGTCTAATGTAATTTAAATATATGAAAAAACTAACAATTTTATTTTTTTTATTATTAACAACAATTACGGGATACAGTCAGACAATCACCGGAAAGGTTTTTGAAAAAGAGACCGGTGAAACTTTGATTGGTGTTACCCTAAAAGCAGATAACGGTAATATTGCAGTTTCAGATAAAGATGGCGCTTACCGACTTGACATAACCAACGCAGATAAAATGGTTGTTAAGATGATCGGGTTTACCACTGAAACTATACATCTGAAAAAAAATCTGACCTCCGACAAATACGATATTTATCTCAATTCAGGAGTAGCCCTCAACGAAGTTACTGTGACCGCAAGTATTGCAAGTGCCAGAAACTGGAAAGCAGTTGGAGCGGATGTAGAAGCCGTAAAAGCATCCGAGATAATGGAAAAAACAAACTCATCATCATTTGCCGACATGTTAAACGGTCGTGTAAGCGGAGTTCAGTTATTTCAGACAAATGGTAAAGTAGGGATGCCAATCCGTTTTAACGTGCGTAGCGGTGCAACACTAAGTATGGATAGAGACCCGATAATTTATGTTGACGGTATTAAATATAATAATACCAATACGTCAGACATCAACTCATCGCAAGACGCTTTGAGTATGCTGAACGACCTTCCATTAGAAGATATTGCAACCATTGATGTTATTAAAGGACCTGCGGCGGCAGCATCCTATGGTTCTGAGGCTGCAAACGGTGTTGTTGTAATAACCACTAAAAGAGGAGCGAACATAAAATCAGGTATAGATCTGAACGCAAAGGTGACCTATGGCTTTAGTACAATGGCACAAAAATATGATCAGTTTGTTAATAACAAAGATATAAATGACTTTTTTGTGACAGGTAATCAGGTTAATACATATGCCAACCTGACTAAGGCTTATGCGCCGGGTAACAAACTGTTCTTTTCATTAAACTATAATGATATTTCAGGAATCGTTCCCGGTAATAAAGATGAACGTATGTCACTTAAAGGAGCATATGAATTAAAACAAGACAAGTTTTCGCTCGATCTTAATATGGCTTACACAAGAGGAACAATTAAATTACCTCAGACAGCACAAGGTCGTTATGACGCTATTTGGAATCTGATGCGTACGCAAGAACCTTGGCAATATATTTCGGAACGTACTTGGAGAGCTCAGAAATGGAAATATAGCAACGATAGAGTAGTAGGTTCATTACGCATGGGATATATTTTCCCTTTAGGTATCATAACCGAAACAATCTTTGGAATGGATAATAACTTTATCGACGGTGAATATATATTACCATATGGTTATATTCTTGGCTCTAATGATCAGGGACAAAAGAAAACAAGTGACCGTCGAAATTCAAATTTTAACTGGGATTTCAAAGTCAATAAACAATTTGCATTTGCTCCCAAATGGACAATGAATCTAACCCTTTTATCACAAATAGCGCGTCAATATCAGACAAGCCATGTCATCAATGTAAGCAATTTCAGCGGAGATGTCAATAACGTTGCAGCAGCAAGTTCAAAAGATGTCAGCGAAAGCAGTTTTGAACAACGCACATGGGGGCTTTACGGAGAGGCTTTCGTAAACTTTGATAACAAAATGTTTATCAACGCAGGATTACGTCGTGATGCATCAAATCTGATCGGATCAAACGTAGCAAGCATTTGGTATCCATCAATGAGTGTAGCATACAATATAAATGATATCAAACTCCGTACAGCCTATGGAGAGTCAGGACGATTACCCTATCCAACGGATGCCCGCACCGTTTACACCATGTCAGGTAATTCATCTTATGGACCGGTGGTTAAACCGGGTACAATGGGTAATAAAAATATAAAACCGGAACGTATGCGTGAGATAGAACTGGGAGCAGACGTAAGCATATTAAAACAAAACTTCAGTCTGACAGGTTACGCACAGTTTACAAGAGATGCCATAATTTATGTTCCGTTGAAATCATCAGTAACAGGTTGGACAGGAAATGTACCCGAAAATATAGGAAAAGTAGAAGGTTACGGACTCGAATTCAAATGGAATGGCAACCTTTGGGAATCGGCGGATAAATCAACATCAATTGATATGTTTACAACAACCAACCTGCAAAAAAATAAAGTGACGGATACCGGCGGACAAATAATCAACAATTATCCGAATGTCATTAAAGAAGGTCAACCGGCATATGCCTTTTATTATATGAAAGTTGAAGGCCCGGTATTCGATAAAAACGGAGTATATAAAGGCGCTAAAGAAAGCGAAAATCCTACTTACTTAGGTAAACCTTTTCCAGGTTTTTATGGTTCATTCGGATATGATGTCCGAGTTATGAATAATTTATTGCTTAGTGCAATGTTCAACTATTCCGTAGGTGCTTCAGTATATAATCAAAGCTTCTATAATGTAGTAGGTTTAGGTGATAACATGAAAAAACGTGAAGATCTGTTGAATCAACTCGCACAGCAAACTGTAGGTAGCGATGCCTACAAAGAAGTTGCTACAAAACTGGCCTTCACAGAACGAAACCGTTCCAACTATATAGAAAAAGCTGATTTTCTGAGATTGAGTTCAGTATCAGTAGGATACGATTTTAGCTCGATGGTAGCTAAAGCCACACGCAACATGGTGAAGAAATGTAAATTAGTAATTGCCGCACAAAATGTTTTCCTTATCACAAATTATAGCGGTATTGAACCTCAAGTAGAAGGTAATGGCGGTAATCGTAAAACCCGTGGAATCGGCAGCTTGTCTCGAGATATAACAAATGCGCCCACTCCACGTACTTACACCGCAAGTCTGACACTCAATTTCTGATTCTTAAACCTATTTATACTTCGATATGAAAAAAAATATATATATAACATTCAGCTTATTGATCACTTTATTATCCTTTTCCGCATGCGATGGGTGGGTTGATGATGCCAAAACTCCGAACGACAGCCTGACTTGGGAGCAAATAAACACTCCCGGTATGATTGCATCAGTAGGTAACAATAAATTGGTAGACGGTCCTTTGATTAATTATATCAAAATGCTTGTTGGAGACGCAGCATCCTCGTATTTTCTAAATACAGGAGCTATGACCGATGAAATAGCACCTTCAGATAAACCAAATGTACTTTTATATAAAAGTTTGAGAAATGATGATATAACATCCAATGGAGGACAGTCCGATGGATTTTGGAATACACTTCAGAATCTTAGAGCACGTTCAGAAGAATTGCTTGTAATCCAGAATAATGTCGCTAAAAGCGATTATCCGAATTTAGAAGTTGTGAGATCATATGCGCGTTTTACAGGTAATTTTTACAGCGGATATGCATATTATTTGCTTGCCCAGAGCTTTTCATCCAGAACAAATGAAGAAGGAGGCGTTTCAATAAAAAATAAAATAATGTCTCATAAAGAAATTTACCAAAAAGCACTTGAATATTATACAACAGCCATAGCTGAAGCAAATAATGAAGAACTAAAAAAATATTCTGAATTTTTCAAATCCGGATTAGCAGTCAGAACAGTAGAAACAATGATTGTGAAATTACAGATAAATCAGGAAAATTATGCAGAAGCAGCCAAACATATTGTCAATGCCTTTGGCGAAGGAGACAGTTTTAACGTCACATATAATCAGAATGGATCAATAAACAGTTTGTATTCGGTAATAGGACTAAATGCGCTGAATGCACAAGTCGATACCGTTATTCCCGGCGAACTTCGTAATGCCGCCGAAAAGAAAGCTATACAAACCAAAATAAATAAAGGTAAAAACCTATATTGGGCTACTTTAGACAAATACAGTCCGATGATAATAACAGATTATAGTGAAATGCAGCTCGTTAAGGCAGAATTAGTATTGCGATCAGAACTTTCGGGAAATGCGTTAGAATTAGTTAATAGCGTAATAAAATCATACGATGCAAACTCAGTTGAAACTTCTACACCTGATTTGGCTGTATTAACACATTTGCGTAGGGTATACTTATATTTGAGAGGAGAACGAATTACAGATGCAAGACGTAATATGCTTCCACTCGCTAAACAAAGTACATGGAATAGTCGAAAAAATAAATGGATGCCATTTCCTGAAATTGAACGATAGTTAAATCCATCAATTAAATTTAATATCCTGTCTTATATAAGGCAGGATATTTTTTTTGTCCTTTTTTATGCAAAAAATGAGTAGGAATGTTATTCATTCACAATTGGTAATCCCAATTACCGTATTTTAGTCTGAAAAATAGCCTTAGTCTTTGTAAATCAAAAATTAACGATTGGTGGATTTTATCAAAAAATAAATTAAAAAGTGTTTGATATCTTCAACATTATATATACCTGCTTGTTTAATTCTTATAATTAATCGCTGATACATAGGGTATTTTCGAAACAATAAAATTCATTAATCTTATGGAATGGTTTCTCAAAACGCTTCAAGATTCGCCAGAGCTTGCAATCTTCCTTACCTTAGCTTTGGGTTTTATTATTGGGCAAATAAAAATCAAAGGATTTGGGCTTGGCACTGTCACAGGTGTTTTGTTGATGGGCGTAGTTGTCGGTCAGTTGAATATTAATATATCACCCACCGTAAAATCAACCTTCTTCTTAATATTCTTATTCGCTGTAGGATACAGTGTAGGGCCGCAATTTATTCATGGACTTAAAAAAGATGGTTTGCCACAGATCATATTTGCCGCCCTTATTTGTGTCGCCTGTTTACTTATTGGATGGATAACAGCCCTCATTGCAGGCTTTGATATAGGAAATTCTGCAGGTCTGTACGGAGGAGCCAATACCATATCAGCAGTTATTGGAGTTGCGAGTGATACAATAGATCAGTTGAATATTGACGAATCACAGAAGCAAATTTTGATAAATAAAATACCAGTTGCTTATGCGGTAACTTATATATTCGGAACTGCCGGAACAGCTTGGTTTCTCGCCTCAGTTGGACCTAAACTTTTAGGTAAAAATGTAATACAGAGAACAAAAGAATATGAAAAAACTCTGGGAGGTGTGCTTAATGAAGATGATGCCACTATGGAGTACGCCTATAATGGCACAACTTTCAGAGCAATAAAAGTTACAAATTATTTTTTTGATCAGGAAAGAACCGTACAAGAATTGGAGGATAGGTTAGTAAAAATGGGCTGGCCGGTATATGTAGAGCGTATTCGTCCAACAAAAGGCGACATCATTCAAGAACCTGATCCCGAAACCAAAATCAATAAAGGAGATTGTCTTGTTCTGAATGGACCTATAGATTCCTTGATTAAAGATGAGGATGCAATCGGCGTAGAAGTACCCGATGTGGAATTATTGGACTTTAAGGCTGAAACATTGGAAGTTCTGGTCTCAAATCACGAAGTAGTCGGTAAATCTTTGGGAGAGCTGAAAGTCTGTAGGATACGTCACGGAGTTGTCATCCGTAAAATTCATAGAGGAAAAGTTTCAATACCTCTCTATAAAAATGTGCTCCTTCAGCAAGGAGACATAATTGAGTTGGAGGGTCGCAAAGAAGATGTTGACAGATTTGCCAATTATCTCGGATATGCAGAACGTCCAACTAATGTTACAGATTTGTTATTCGTAGGTTTAGGTATCTTCTTAGGAGGCATCGTCGGATCACTCACATTACGTACCGGAAATATACCGTTGAGCCTCAGCGCAAGCGGAGGTGTGCTTATTATGGGAATTATCTTTGGTTGGCTTCGTTCAGTACGTCCTAAATTTGGAGCTATTCCAGAACCCGCAGTGTGGTTGATGAACAACATGGGATTGAATATTTTTATCGCCGTTGTGGGAATCAACGCTGGTCCTGATTTTATTTCAGGATTGAAAGATGCCGGTGTAAGCCTTTTTATTGCGGGCATATTCGTTAGTATCGTACCAATGTTCATCGGTATTCTCTTAGGTCGATTTGTATTCAAATTTCAACCTGCCATTACATTGGGAGCTTGTGCCGGTGCCAGAACAACCACTGCCGCTTTAGGAGCATTAGAAGAAGCCCTTCAGAGCCGTGTTCCGGCATTGTCGTATACTACTACTTACGCTGTAGGTAACACCTTATTGATTATCGGCGGTGTTGTCATTGTGCTATTGATGAGTTAATATAGTAAATTTTTAAAGATCTTCGTTATGGATATTGATAAATTAAAGACTTCCCGTAAGCGGGAACAGCAGCTTGAACAGTTAAGCCCATTTGAGCTGAAAGATAATTTGATTGCTTTGGCTAAAGAACAACAACAGAAGGTTGCGAGATCGATGTTGAATGCAGGACGTGGTAATCCCAATTGGACCGCGACAGTGCCGCGTGAAGCATTTTTTGCGCTGGGGCAGTTTGGTGTAGATGAATGCAGGCTTGCAATAGATCAACCCTCAGGCATTTCAGGCATTCCACAAAAAAAAGGCATAGCCAAAAGATTTGTAGAATATCTTGATAAAAACGCAAAGAAACCCGGTGTTGAATTGCTTCGTGGACTTTATGAATATGGAATACAAAAACACGATTTTGATCCCGATTCATGGGTATTTGAACTTGCTGAAGGTATAGTCGGAGATCAATATCCATTTCCTGTAAGAATGCTGAAACATACAGAAATAATCGTGCATGATTATTTAATACAGGAAATGTGCGGAAATAATCCAATCAAAAAAACAAAATACGACTTATTTGCCGTTGAAGGAGGTACAGCAGCAATGTGTTATGTGTTCGATTCTTTAGTTCAAAACTGTCTGCTGAAGAAGGGCGATCGTATCGCATTGGGAGTGCCTATCTTTACACCCTACCTTGAAATACCTGAACTTGCCCGCTATCAATTCAAAGTAACCTATGTTTACGGTTCAGCGAAAGATAGTAACGGTATCTCAAATTTTCAATATCCCGATGAAGAATTAGATAAGTTGGGCGATAAGACCATTAAAGCATTTTTTGTGGTTAATCCAAGTAACCCAACTTCAGTAGAAATTGCCGACGACAGCCGCAAATATCTGGTAAAAGTTGTTAAGAATCTGAATCCGAATCTAATGATCTTGACCGATGACGTTTACGGAACATTTGTACATGGTTTCAATTCATTGATGAATGAGTTGCCGCAAAATACAATCTGCGTATATTCATTCTCCAAGTATTTTGGAGCCACAGGATGGCGTCTCGGTGTTATCGCTCTTAGCGAGAACAACATTTATGATGATATGCTTACAGCTATTCCCGAAAAGGAAAAAATGCGTCTTGCAAAACTTTACGAAAGTTTGAGCCTATACCCCGAAAAACTCAAATTTATAGATCGTCTTGTAGCAGACAGCCGTCAAGTAGCACTCAATCATACAGCAGGACTTTCTACACCACAACAGATGCAGATGCTATTGTTTTCAGCTTATGCCCTATTGGATACAAAGAATATTTATAAAGAAGATTGTATCAAACTATTGCATAATAGATACCACATGCTGTGGAATTGTATGGATTTTCCTGTTTATCCCGACAAAGAACGCGCAGCCTATTATTGTACCATCGACATTCATGAATGGGCTATGAATAATTACGGAAAAGACTTTGTGGATTTTCTTGAAAAGAATTTTGAGCCCGTAGATATTGTTTTCCGCTTGGCAGAATTATCATCAATCGTCTTGTTGAACGGAGGAGGATTTGCCGGTCCGAAATGGTCAGTAAGAGTATCTCTCGCCAACCTTGAAGACGAGGACTATTGCCTTATAGGTAAAAAACTGCATGATACCATGATGGATTATGTTGAGGCTTGGAAGAGTAATAGTAATAAGTAGAATTGAATACTAATAAATAGATTAAAATTTTGTTATGAAATCAAGTTTTTCTTATAAGTTTTTATGGGTTTTAGCAACTATAATGTTAGTATCCTTAGGGATTAATGCTCAGCAAAAAAAGACAATATATATACTGGCAACAGGAGGTACAATAGCCGGTCAGGGAGCCACAGAAGTTACAGCAGGATATAAAGCAGGAGCAATTTCTGTAAATGAACTGTTAAAAGCAGTGCCCGAAATTAAGGATATAGCCTTTATAAAAGCCGAACAAGTAGCGAATATCGGTAGTCAGGATATGAATGATGACGTTTGGCTCAAACTAAGCAAACGTGTAAACGAACTCTTGTCGCAAAGCGATGTTGCAGGAATAGTTATAACTCACGGAACAGATACACAAGAAGAAACAGCATATTTCTTGAACCTTACCGTCAAGAGTGAAAAGCCCGTTATCTTAGTCGGTTCAATGCGCCCATCAACAGCAATCAGTGCTGACGGTCCACGTAATATTTACAATGCAGTAGCCACAGCAGTAGCCACAGAGTCTATCGGACGAGGTGTTATGGTTGTTATGGACGATAAAATTCTTGGAGCCGATGATTTGGCAAAAACCAATACATTGAGCGTTGGAACTTTCCAGAATCCCAATTACGGACCATTAGGTATCGTGTATAACGGTAAACCTATCTTTACCCGTCAGACCTTAAAAAGACATACATCCAATTCCGAATTTGATGTAAGAGCTTTAGATAAACTGCCAAGAGTTGAAATAATCCTTAGTTACTCAAACGCAACAGATCTGTTTGTTGATGCAGCAGTCAAAGCACATGTAAAAGGCATAGTTACCGCAGGCGTAGGAAATGGAAATATTACCACAGCTTTGCAGGATGCGTTGGCAAAAGCAGTAAAAAATCATGGAATCGCCGTTGTACGCTCATCCCGTATAATGACAGGCCCAACAGCGCAATGGGATGAAGTAGCTGACGATCAGTATGGTTTTGCAGCGTCATGGTTTAACAATCCGTACAGATCAAGAGTATTACTAATGTTGGCGCTAACCAAGACCAATGATTATAAACAAATTCAGCGCATGTTTTCTGAATATTAAAAAAATGTTTGTTCAATTTAAAAGGTGCCAACAATAAACTTTGCGCACCTTTTTATTTTTAAATCATTTGTTATGCGTAGATTTTATTTGATAATCGGAGCAATATGTTTATGCGGAGGACTATTTGCACAACACAGAGAAAGCCAAAATATCTTGGATAAACTTATATGGGACGATAAAATGTTGAATCTGATGCTGGATACTCGTGTCGATTTCCAAACCGTTTTTGATAGAGGAAGCCTCGATCAAGCTTCATTCGAAGGACAGACGCTCAAACTCTGGATTGTAGGAGAAGTCGTTCCGGGTATCCGTTACAGAGTTCGTCAGCGCTTGAATAAACCCCAAACACCTTTGCGCGAAGGATATTCGGCAGCAACAGATCAGGCTTGGCTTGCTTTCGATTTAGGAAAGAAGTGGACATTTACCGTAGGTAAGCAGTCAGTTCAGTTCGGTACGTTCGAATACGATTATAATCCCGCCGATATATATCAGGGAACTATGGCATTCAATGATCTGGATGCTTACAAGACAGGTTTAAATGTTGCCTATCGTTTTAAAGGGCAGGTAATGAATTTACAAGTCGTTAACTCCGATGCACCACAATTTGCAAGCGAAAAATATAAAAATAAAGCTTTGGCTATCAATGCACTTTGGGAGGGTGATCTCTTTAATGGGGTCGTCAAAACCCGTTGTGCATACGGAGCATTTCAGCACGAAAAGACAAAGTTCTATAATTGGCTTACAGCAGGTCTGCAACTGAATATAAGTAAATTTACTTCGGAAATTGACTACTATTTTGGTCCACGCAATATGGATTACGGATCAGTAGTCGGCGTAGATAACTTGGGCGCAAGATATGTCAGAGATCAATCGCTTGGAGTAAATCTGAAATATGATTTCGGAAAATGGAAACCTTTCATAAAAGGAACCTGGAATCAGCGACATGATAAAGAATATCGCAGTAACGCATATGAAAATTTAGGTATACAAGCTGTTATGGAGTTTTATCCCTTCACCAACAAGTTAATTAAAGACTTACGCTTTCATGCGATGTATGCATATGGCAATACGAATTTTGAAGGCATGTTTAACGGGTTGAGTAATGAAGATACACATACAATTCTTGTAGGAACAAGATGGCTATTCAAGGTCAAATAGCCCTTTTTAGAAATAAATAATTAAATATGAGCCTTACA
>CALYPL010000037.1 GCA_945273835.1 uncultured Dysgonomonas sp.
GAAAACAAGATAAAAGAGGCAGCCCGAAAAATATTTTTGGAGAAAGGCTACGGACTGACGCGAACACGAGATATAGCGGAAGCTGCAGGAATAAATACAGCACTTCTGAACTATTATTTCCGAAGCAAAGAAAAGTTATTCAATATAATAATGAATGAGAGCATTCGGGAGTTATTTTCAAACTTATTTGAGATTATACATAATGAGGGAACAAGCCTGTCTTTCAAAATAGACGCAATAGTTAATTGCTATGCTGACGTGCTTTCGTCTTCACCCAATCTGCCACTTTTTGTTCTGAGCGAATTGCAATCACAGCCCGAACTGTTTTTCAAACAAGTAGGTATCCCGAAAAATTTGCTTTTAAAAAGTTGTTTTTTTACACAATTAGAAGCACTAATCAAGAAAAACAAGCTAAAAATAAAACCGTTAGATATCTTCATCAACACAATAGCAATGGTGATAGTACCTTTAATAGCAAGACCTATAATGATCCATATGCATTCTATGAATAACGATGTATTCAATTCATTCATAAATGAAAGAAGAAAATCAGTACCGGTATGGATTAAAGAAATGATAAAACTAAACGATTAAACTTCTATGAAAAAATATGTATTAATTACAATCCTGTCAGCTCTGTTTCAGTCTCTATTTTCACAGACGACTATCACACTGGAAGACTGTAAACAAAGAGCGGTTGACAACTATCCGCTTATCAGGCAATACGATCTGATATCACTAAGTAAAGATTTCACAATAAGCAACTTGTCGAAAAGCTATCTGCCGCAAATTTCACTTAACGGGCAAGCAACTTATCAGACAGAAGTGACTAAACTACCGATCGACTTTTCGTCATTGAATATACCGATAAACATCCCTTCGATGAGTAAAGATCAATATAAGGCTACTTTAGAAGCATCACAGTTACTTTGGGATGGAGGAACAATAAAAGCACAGAAAGAAGTAACTAAAGCCAATGCCGAAGTCGGCAATAAAAAGGTTGAAGTTGAATTATATACTGTAAAAGATAAAATCAACGAACTGTATTTCGGAATATTAACAATAGACGAACAATTAAAATTATTTGATCTCAATGAATCGGATATGAAAACCAACCGAGCCATAACCGAATCTATGTTGCGCAATGGTATAGCCATGCAATCTGATCTTGACCAGATTGACGTTGAATTACTGAATATCGACCAGAAACGAACTGAACAAAAAAGCTTGAGAACTGCTTATCTGAAAATGTTGAGTTTATTCATCCACCAAGATTTAAATGACAGCACATTACTTGAAAAACCGCAGGATGAAGCGATTTTGAATGAACAGATAAACCGTCCCGAGTTGTCATTATATGAATCGCAACGAGATTATTACACTATTTATAATAAAACAATCACAGCTAAAAATATGCCTCAAATCGGATTGTTTGCGCAAGGTGGTTACGGTCGTCCGGGACTAAATATGCTTGAAGACAAGTTTAAGTTTTTCGCCGTTGGGGGAATAAAACTGAATTGGAATATCGGAAATCTCTACACAAAGAAGAACGAGAAACGATTGATCAACAACAACATCACAGACATAAACATTCAGCAAGACGTATTTATGTTTAATACTAATGTACAGCTAACACAGGCACGAGAAGAAATAATCAAACAAAAAAGACTGATTGAAAAGGACGACCAGATAATAAAACTTCGTGAGAGTGTAAAAAACTCAACAGGAAGTAAGTATAAAAATGGTATCACACAAGTCAATGATTTAATACGTGACACTAATTCAGAAAGTCAGGCTCGCCAGACTAAGGCATTGCATCAAATGCAATATCTGATGAGCATCTATAAATATAAACATATAAGCGGCAACTAATCATATAGAACTAACAACTAATATAAATAAGATGAAAAGAATAACTCTTAGACTAATTATAATCGCTTCGTTTTTATCAACAATCACATCATGCAACGGAAACAAATTCAATCACGATGCATCAGGAACATTTGAAGCAACAGAAATAATAGTATCGGCTGAAGTATCAGGCAAAATCGAGGATTTTAATGTAACCGAAGGCGATTTACTCAGTAAAGGTCAACAACTCGGATACATAGACACTACACAATTATATTTGCAAAAATTGTTACTGCAAACATCCGGAAAAGCTGTTTACTCACGTCGTTCGGACGTTTCATCGCAAATAGCGTCAACAAAAGAACAAATAGCCAAAGCAGAATTAGAATATAAACGTGTGTCAAATTTGTTAAAAGACGGTGCAGCCACACAAAAACAGATGGATGATGCCGAGTCGCAACTCAAAGTATTACAAAAATCGCTGGCTGCACAGCTTAATTCGCTGACAACATCAAACAACAGCCTTGACAAGGAGACCAATGCTTATGAAATACAAGTGGCACAGATTGAAGATAAATTAAAGAAAAGCCACATCATAAACCCAATTGACGGAACAGTATTGAGTAAATACGCTGAAGCTAAAGAAATGACAGCGGCAGGCAATCCGCTATACAAGGTAGCTGACACGAAACATCTATTTCTGCGTGCTTACGTTATAGCTCCTCAATTGGAAAATATAAAGATAGGACAAGAAGCTACCGTTTTTATAAATTCATCAGCTAAAGAACAAAAATCATACAAAGGTACAATTTCGTGGATTTCGGATAAGGCTGAATTTACTCCGAAAACCATACAGACACAAGACGAGCGTCAAAATCTGGTATATGCCGTTAAGATAGCTGTTGAAAACACAGACGGACTGATAAAAATAGGTATGTACGGCGATGTAAATTTCAATACCTCGAAATAAATGAATACAGCCGCAATATCAATAGAGCATATTTCTAAAACCTTTCCGGGTAAACAACCCGTAACGGCTTTGAAAGACATCAGTCTGCAAATAAGCAAAGGAGAATTATTCGGGCTGATCGGACCCGATGGAGCCGGCAAGACCACACTCTTCCGCATACTCACAACACTGCTTTTAGCTGACAAAGGAATCGCAAAAGTTATGGAACATGATGTAGTAAAAGACTTCAGAACAATACGTAATCATATCGGATATATGCCCGGACGGTTTTCTCTTTACCAAGATTTATCTATTGAAGAAAACTTACGTTTTTTCGCAAAAGTATTCGGTACTACTGTTGACGAGAACTACGATATGATACGTGATATTTATGTGCAGATCGAGCCTTTCAGAAAACGCCGTGCAGGAAAGTTGTCAGGTGGGATGAAGCAGAAACTTGCCTTGTGCTGTGCATTGATTCATAAACCCGATGTGCTTTTTTTGGACGAGCCGACAACAGGTGTCGATCCTGTATCACGAAAAGAATTTTGGGAGATGCTTAAAAATATACAAACTCAGGGAATAACAATTATGGTATCAACACCTTATATGGACGAGGCTGCGAAATGCGATCGCATCGCCCTGATACAAGAAGGCTCTATTTTGACTATCAACACACCTGAATACATTGTGAACAACTTCGACACACAATTATATGCCGTCAAAGCTGAAAATAATTACCATCTGTTGGAAGCAATAAAGACACAGGCAAACATAAGCTCTTGCTACATATCGGGAGAATACCTGCACGTCATATTCAAGGATAGTGACACGAAAATAGATTATCCAATCATTGAAATGAAGGAAACCGTTCCAACCATTGAAGACTGTTTCATAAAATTAATGCGGAATGAAAGCAATTGAAGCATATGAACTGACCAAAACATTCGGGAATTTCACGGCTGTCGATCATATCACGTTCGATGTCGATCAGGGCGAAATATTCGGTTTTCTTGGAGCCAACGGAGCCGGTAAAACCACAGCTATGCGCATGCTTTGCGGCTTATTGAACCCAACATCAGGGAAAGGCAGAGTAGCCGGATTCGATATATACAAGGAATCAGAAAAGATAAAAAAGAATATCGGATACATGAGCCAGAAATTCTCGTTGTATGAAGATCTTACTGCAACAGAAAATCTCGAGTTGTTTGGCGGAATCTATGGCATGAGCCGTAAAACCATAAAAGAGGAAAGCGAAAAGGTTATCAGTGAATTGAATTTACATACTGAAAAAGACATGCTGGTAAGTTCCCTACCCCTTGGTATCAAACAAAAAGTTTCTTTCGCGGTATCAACTTTTCACAATCCCAAAGTTGTTTTTCTTGACGAACCGACGGGAGGAGTTGACCCCATGGCTCGCCGTACGTTCTGGGAAATGATTTATCGTGCTGCCGATAATGGGATCACAGCCTTTGTTACAACGCATTATATGGACGAAGCCGAATATTGCAACAGGATTTCGATTATGGTTGACGGACGTATAGAGGCATTAGGTTCGCCGTCAGAATTAAAATCAAGATTTAACGTCGGGTCAATGGACGAAGTATTTCAGTCGCTGGCACGGCAAGCAAAAAGAGGAGAATAATGAAACAGTTTTTCAGCTTTATCAATAAAGAATTTTATCACATAACCCGCGATAAACTGACGCTGGGTATAATGCTCGTATTACCAATTGTCTTATTGCTGATCTTGGGGTTTGCGGTTTCGACCGAATCGAAAAACACAAATTTCGTGGTCTTGGACGAGTCACAATCACCCCTGTCACGACGTATCGTAGAAAATCTGGATGGTAATTCATATTTCAATCTTGTAGGTAGCTTAAATACGATGGATGATGTGGAAAAATCGTTTCGGAAAGGAGACTGTAAAATGGCGATAATCTTTCCGTCACAATTCGAAAACGATATCAATCACGCCGATGGTTCCGACCTGCAAATTATCGTAGACGCATCCGATCCAAATGAAGGATCAACCCTTGTGAATTATGCACAGTCAATCATAATGCAATATCTGAAAGAATATTCATCCAAATTAAACCCGCAAAATATTAATCTGGAAGTAAAAATGCTTTACAACCCGCAAATGATAAGTGCTTATAACTTTGTGCCGGGTTTGATAGGAATGATTATGATGATCATATGTGCCATGATGACATCCGTTTCGATAGTCAGAGAAAAAGAAACCGGCACAATGGAAATTTTGTTGGTTTCACCATTGCGCCCGACCACCATCATCTTGTCGAAAGCTGTCCCCTATCTGGTCATATCAATTTTGAACGTTATTTCTATACTCCTACTCTCTTATTTTATACTTGACGTTCCTATTGTAGGCAGCATAATGCTGATAATGCTCTTGAGTATTGTATTTACCTTTTCAGCACTTGCGCTTGGTTTGTTAATATCTTCCATAACACAAACACAACAAGCCGCCATGATAGCTTCAACCATTGGTTTAATGCTTCCTTCAATGCTATTATCGGGACTGTTGTTTCCTATCGAAAGTATGCCCGATATTTTGCAATGGATTTCATGCGTAGTTCCGGCACGTTGGTTTATACAGGCTTTGCGTGATGTAATGATAAAAGGAGTGGGTTTTCAATCCATCTGGCAACAGTTCGCCATTCTGTGCGCAATGGCAGCAATTCTGTTGGCAGCAAGCATCAAAAAATTTAAAGACAGATTATGAAAACATTAATATTTTTACTGAAAAAAGAATTTTTACAAATTATCCGCAATAAGTTTATGTTAAGGATAATTATTGCAATGCCTGTCATACAGTTGATTTTGCTTCCTTGGGCTGCCACTTTTGAACAGCGTAATATATCGTTGAGCATTGTTGACAATGATAAAAGTTCTGTGTCGCAGAAGATGATAGATAAAATAGTTTCATCCGGCTATTTCCGCCTTACTGATTATTCCGAGACTTATAATAATGCTCTTAAAAGTATTGAACAAAGCGAATCTGATCTGATTTTAGAAATCCCACACAATTTTGAGAAAGAATTAATCACTAAACAGCCAACTGAGCTCATGCTCTCTTTGAATGCCGTGAACGGACAGAAAGCGGGATTAGGACTGTCTTATATAACACAGATCATAAACAGCTATAACGTTGGAATTTCAATAAGTACGGTTCAAAGCCCGATACATATTAAACCTTATTACCGATATAATACCAAAATGCGTTATCAGGATTTTATGGTTCCGGGTATCATGGTTATTTTAGTCACTCTGATGGGTGGAATGCTGTCTGCTCTGAACATTGTTCGTGAGAAAGAGATAGGAACTATGGAACAGATTAACGTTACGCCTATACCTAAATCTATATTTTTGTTAGGCAAGTTAATTCCCTTTTGGATAATCGGTTTAGTATTACTTTCAGTAGCAATGTTTGTCGCTTGGCTGATATACGGCATATTACCCGCAGGACATTTTGTAAATATCTATATTTTCGCCTTTTTCTATCTGATTGCATTTACAGGCTTCGGTCTGATGATATCTAATTTTGCTCAAAGTCAGCAACAAGCAATGTTTATGATATTCTTCTTTCTAATTATTTTCATATTACTCAGCGGCATGTTTACACCGATAAGCAGTATGCCACATTGGGCGCAAATCGTGACAATCTTCAACCCCTTACGTTATTTTGTTGAAGTTATTCGCATGATTTACATGAAAGGTAGCGGCTTAGCGGAAATCACACCGCAAATTATTAAAATTCTCGGGTTTGTCATTGCTTTTAACGTTATGGCTATAATTAGTTACAAGAAAACAAATGGATAAGTAACACTTTTAAGGCTTCAGTTAACACCTTTAAATTTCTACTGTTTTCGGAAGTTTAAATAAACTACTGAAAACTTCTGTCTTTTTTCGATATATTTCGCCTGTATTGGTTAATTCTCTTTGCAAATACTTATTCCGCTTACACCGGTATTTCTTGACCTGAAAAAATAATTATTTAAGAATTTATATCCGCATGCTGTTCATTTGTTCTGACATTATCATATGATTTTTATATTTGTTTAAAAATGTAAAAACAAGCATGTATAATTGTAATCTAAGAAAGTTGTTTTTCTATATTTCTTTTTAACCAACAAATCATTAGTGAACATAGTAATTATCAAGACTATAAAAAACAAAATCGTCAATCATTGTGGTTAAAAGAATAAATACGAATAATCAGACGAAAATCGTTTATATACAAACAAAACACAGCGTTAAACAAGATAACTAATTAAGAATAAGAGCAGTACAACACAAGCATTACAAAATAAATTTAGTAATATACAAATATATATATACAGAAATAGATATAAGTTTGTAATCGTTAGCTAACATGCATGTATAACACTACTTAACTAAAAAATTACAAAGAAAAAGAATTCAATAATAGGTTATACAGTGATTTTTATTATGCTATTGACCAAAGTAAAGGTTTGTTTTATAATTCATAGAGTCCTTACGTATAAAAACGGGTGTATAAGGATTTCTATCCCTATAATTGTTAACCTTTTAGGCGATAAAAATATAAGTTCTATTAATAAGCAAATAGAAAAAGGGCTTTTTCAAGGGCTAAAATACTTACAAAAAATAAATTATTCTTCAAATAAAAAAACAGGTGCATACACAACGTTTGACGAATCAAATAAAAATGTATACTACACAACTTATATGAATATATTATACTTTAATGGTGGAGGATATAGAGTTAGAGATACATTTCTCAAAGAACGAAGGAATGTTGAAATACCCTTTACGTTAAAGGATGAAGGTAGTATTAAACCAGGTATGCCGAAATTTGGAAGTGGCGAAATTGTGTGTAGTAAAGTCATTGCAGCCGATGGTATTGTTTATACGGAAGATGGGGACGGCTGGATAGGAGTACGAATATGTTTTAATGATTAATTATAATTCACAGAATTTATGTACATTGAACTGTTTTAAGTGCAGATCAATGTACATGTTTTTATGAAAGGATGTGAGATATGGTTCAGAGAAATTTAATTTTGATAATAATACTTTTTTCATCTTGTCTTACAGTATTCTCACAAGAAAAAGTGAAGAAGATCAATTTTACGATTTTAGATGCCTCATTTGATATCGGCGATATCTTTTACCAAGACAGTTCGGACGAATATTGGGGAAACTACGAAGAGAAATCTCCATTTTCAATCGGAGCAAATATCGGGTTCGAATATCCTATAAATAAATATTTAGGATTAGAATCGGGATTTCGCATCTCTTATTATATCAAAAAAATGAAAGAGACAGAGACAGAAACAAATCAAAAGAGAGATATAGATGGAATATATTGGGGCCCATATTTTAGTCCTAAAATATACTTAGTACCATTTCAGAATGGAAGTGGAGCATTATATATTGAAAATAGATTTTCTTTAGCATACTCTACAATAAATCTGCCTTCAGGTTTAAATATGAAACGAAGATATGATAAAATGATCTTCTTATATGACTTGGTGCTTGGTGCACATTGTAAAGTTTCCAACAATTCATTTTTTAATATAATAGTAGGATATAATAGTTTCAGCTTTTCAAAAATAAAAAAGTTCGAGAATAATAAAATTAAGAACAAAACACCATTTCAATTCGGAATGGGAGTTTCTTTTGCCTTATAATAATTGATATTTTCATTTAATAAAACAACAATTTATGAAAAACTTGTTTTTATCTATTTGTATAGTACTATTCACAACTACTATCCATGCTCAGTCGCCCATTCGCTACGGAGTTACATCAGGCATTGATTTCAGTAAATATTTATCTGCTGACTTAAATTATTCCACGGGATTTCAGGCTGGAATATCAGCAGAATTGGGGCTACCTTCAATACACAAAAGCATGTATGCCAATTCGACACTCTTACTAACCCAAAAAGGAGGGAAAAGTGATGATCTTGATAACTTGAAAATTAATGCTTACTATTTAGAGTTGCCAGTTCACATAGGTATCAAGCAGAAATTATCGGGTAAGTTTTCATTATTTGAAGAAGTAGGTCCGTATATAGGTTTTGGTCTGTTTGGAAAGACTAAAGCGGATAGCTATCATTCTTCATTTTTAGGAAATCAAGATGGCTTTAAATACAATACGTTTTCCAAATCAGGGCTTAAACGATGGGATCTTGGGGCAGGCTTTAAAGTTGGCACAGAATATATGAACCATATTCGTCTATCATGGGGAATGGATTTTGGTTTGTTGAAGGTAACTAAAGATAGTAGTGCTAAAAATTTCAATACTTACTTCGCATTATCTTATTTCTTTTTATAACCTGTTCGAATAACAACAATTTTATTTATGAAAGAAATGAATAGTAATTTCATTCTTGATGTTAATAATAGTTAGTTTTGGATTTATTAGTTGTTCAAGCGACGATGGTGGCAATGGATTTGATAATGATTTATTATGCTCATTGGCAAACGGCAAATTACAGAAGTTCTAATGGATGGTAAATTTATTGATGTAACTAAGCCTCCTTATGATCATGCTTTTCCATCAACTTCTGCCCCATTCAAAACTGATGGGTAGTATTATGGTTGTGGATATTTCGATACGTGTTCGGGAACATACAAAACTATAGGCAAGATTATAATTTGTTATGCTGAGGGCGTTAAGTATAACCGATATAATGTTTTAAGCCTCTCCGAAAACGAACGAGAGCTTAATATGAGCATGGAAGGAAATAGCCAGAATAAAGTGAAAAAAACAATAAATACCAGAAATAGAAAAAGAGCCACATTTTAGTGGCTCTTTTTGCTTAGAAACTTCCATAGTTCACTTGGAAACAAGGGAGTTTTAATTCCTTTCTCCAAAGTTCTACCACTTGATCTCTATCATCCAAAACAAATTCTATAAAATATTTCCCTTTTATCTGAGACTCGAATATTTCCCTTTTGATAATGGAGTCTTTTCGAAAATCTTTTGATTGACGCATCCATAGCTGATGGTAAGGTATATCGTATTTCTCTAAAAATCGAATCGTTGGCTCTCGGAAACAGTCTTCACGACCCGATACTAAAAGAATCTTATAGTCCTCTTTTGCAAAAACTTTGAGAGTATTGGCAACAGGAGGATTTAACTCATCCTTATCACAAGAACCAGTATCAAATGGATTACGATGGTTCATTAAAGCCAAAGTACCATCCAAATCGCAAATAATTGCCTTTGGTAAGAAAGCGTCTTGCTTAATAGTTAATACCCGATTGTCTTGCAAAGGTCGAAGAGAAAAATCGAATGTTTTTTTCAATTCCTCCAGCTCTTTCATATATCGTTTTTGTACGTTAATCGGAATATATTTACCTGTTTCTTTATTTCGTTTTTCACAACGTTCTGCGATTGTTTTAGCATCCGCTTCAAATACTTTGAAGGATATATCTGCCAAAAAGTTGAACTTATCTATATAATGATTCAGATACTCAGATCGACAGTGAGTTGCATCGAGTAATACATTGCAACGCTTACGAAGCAATATTTCAATAGATGCGTCTACCATTTCAGTAATCAAACCTTCTTCGTGTAAAGTTAAATTTGAACAGGTAAAATTCATGGTGCGAAAGTCGTCGCGACATAGACGCATCCAGTTTTCTTCGGTGCGAATAAAATATTTGGCAAAGGTCGATTTTCCCGACCCGGGAGCACCGATTAATATTAATAATTGTGGATTTTTTCTTTTCATATCAATTCTTCTTTTTACAATCTTGTATCCAACCCTGCTTCTGCTTTTTCTCCCATAATGCGGTCGAAAACCAGATTCTTGAAGAAGTAATTTTCTTTATCAATCTCGTTATACGCCACTTTCAATAACTCCCAGTTCAGCATCCAATCATTGATGGAACATTCCAATTTTCGTCCAATATTGCGTTTGTAGATATAATAATCATATTGATCTTGAAAATTGACACCATAAATCATTGTTAAATACTGATTGTTTCTAACCTTAAATGCAGGTGGTATACCTTTTATAAATGCTTGACGAGGTTTAATTACTATACCCTCTTCATTACTTTGTTCAAGTGTAGAAAACCAAGTGTAAACAGTATCTATTGTCTGATTAAGCTTTTCTTCGTTATCCATCAACAGATGCAAAAATTCATCTTCATTAACCTCCTGATAACTCAAGTTATCGTTTACTAATTCTTCCGAACCATCCTCAAACACTTTCTTTAATATGTTGAAAGGCTTGAAGTGAATATCTCCTTCTTGCCCAAAGTGACTGATTTGGGTTTCGTATATATCAATACTTTGCTTGTAAATATCTAAATCCAACACTTTAAATTCCATCAACGATTCGTACTGACGAATAATATGATGTGGGTATTTGGTTCTGAACTCTTTTGACGATAGCGTATTCTTATCTTCTATAAACTGCTTGTAAGCATCCGATTCTTTTACTTCTTCAATTTTTTTATACAAATCAGAATTCGTAAGATGTTCGCAATGATTCTGATGTATATTGAGGTATCCTCCAAATTCATTTTCTATCAACTCTTTCCCCAAAGCACTCCAAGGCATCAACTCTGACTGAATGATTACTAATTGTAAATTAGTCCAATCGAAACGGGCATGTAACTCTTGGCAAGCAGTTTTTGCAGCATCTAAATCGATATGATCTATCTTGTGCCCGTTGCGACTAACAAAATAAGTATCTTCCAAGTTTTTATGCAAATAGATATCGCAATACGAACCCATATATTTTTTCTCTACAATAATCTCTTTTACACCATTGTCATAAAAATAATGGATGCCTTCGGCAATACTTTCTATCTCGTTTCGCTCTTTCGATTTTGGAGCAGGCGATATGGTTGGTGAAAAGGCATTTACTTTATTCTCACAGAACCAATCTATTCTATTTTTTAGTCTTTTCAAATCTTCCATAATTTTTATTTTAGTATAGCTCGCTTATATGTTTCTTTGTAAATATAAAAGCTAAATAAATCAATATAATGTTCAGCCGTACGAATTACACTTTTTACATATTCGACCCTCTCCTTTTTGTATTCTTTAGTTTTGTGTTTTAAAAGAGAAGATGTAAAATAATAATCGTTAGTATTTCGTTTATCAATACTCCAATAATAGACTCTTGTCCTTATTAAACTTAAGTCAGATTGCATATTGGTAGTTTTAGGATCAACATCTTTTCCTTGATGAATATTTGAATGCCGTATATTATTACATCTTTAAAGGACTTGTGGTAAAGATTTACAATTTGCATTACATTACTATTAATATCCAATTCTAATTTTAGATTATTCCAAGAGCAATCATTTGTTGATAAGCCTAACTCATATACTGAATTTATTGTTAACCTCATTATTTCAAGTATATTGTGAGTCTTATTTGTTAGCATTTCAAGATGGTATTTTATATAGTCGATATTATCAATATCATTATCAATAAAATACTTAGGATTGGGAAATCTCCTAATAAAAATCAAGACTTTTTTGATATCTCTCAGTAGCTCATTCATTTTACATATGAGGCTATTTATTTCGACTAAATATTTTCCTCTTTCACTTAGGCATTTATAGTTATTCTTATTGATATCATAATTGGTATGCTCTCGAGCTTTTTCAAACTCAAACATTAATTCATTTAAAACTAGTTCAGCTTGCTTAGACAATTCATCTTTA
>CALYPL010000038.1 GCA_945273835.1 uncultured Dysgonomonas sp.
ATATGGATGATAATGATTTTTTGAAACTACCGTTGTTAAAGCTATTACGCATGGTAGTAACAGTATTTTGGAGTTTTTTATGTCCCTTATATCTATTAGGGTCTAATCCATTCTCGATATGCTTGAAATATTTGTCCATTTCATCTGTTGTCGGAATTGTAGACAGAAATTTCTGTCCGTCTTTAACAAAAGAATATGAATCGCGACCGGATGAACTATGATTAGAAGCATTTGTTGTCACTGTATTCGTGTCAAAATGATATTCTCCTACGATATTAAGATCACCGTCAATTTGGTTAGCCAAGCGAAAACGAAGCACATAGTTTTTAGTATAATCTATATTTGGATCAAAAGTGACTGGAATATCCGTTATAAACCATGCACGACTATAATAGTTTGTTATATAGTTCAGGATAGTACCTCCGGTTTTATTCCCGTTATGATATTCCATTACTGCTGATTGAGTTACCTCACTTGGTGCAAACAAAGAATTTTTGTCAGTTCCATTATCCCAATTAACTGTAAAAATAGCTTTTTTATAGTCCATCTGATTATTGTTAAAAATAAATACGCGTATCAAACTTCGATATTTATTATATAACATAAAATAAGGATAATTAGTCTGCATATAATTATCAGGGCTACCAAAGTTTTTCGCTAACAATACCCATCCCTGAGATGGCAGATAATCCTTACCTCTAATAATATTAGTCAGAGAAACATCAGCACTTGCTTCCGTTGCAAATGGACTAGTGATTCTGATTTGTCCGACTCCGGCAATATAAACATAGTCAAAAGAACCCGAATTTGTCCAATCCCAATTAGATTGAGCTTTTACTGCATTATGGTTTGATAAATTTTTGATCTGTGTTTCATTAGGCGTATCAAACGATTCATCTTGACATCCTGATAACCAGAATAATGATGAAACAGCCAAGATCAATGATACAAATACTTTCTTCATAATTGTAAGATTTAAGTTAATATGTGTAAAATAGAAGAATACATACAATATATTCTTACATAGATCATTAATGTAAATATTAGCAAAAAACTAATAGCTTTTCTATGGTATAATTAAGAATGTTAACAAAATAATAATTTTTTATTTAATTTATGCAAATTTTATATTTAAATAATATTTCATCCACTAAAGATACAAATTTGAAAACTTATCACAACTACATAAAAAACAGATAAAATTCATAATTTCCCATCCAGATTTGTTTAAAATAAAAGATATTTAATTTAGGAAAAATAATTTCGGTCAGTTTATGAAGATCATTGAAAACAGGATATTGCCGCCAAAAAATTATTTAGCAATAAATCTATTCGGTATTTTGTTTGTGCGAAAAGGTAATGCTCATCTGATTGACGTGTATGATTTAAATCACGAACACATACATACCCGTCAGATGAAAGAAATGCTATATATATTCTTTTACATGTGGTATATTGCGGAATGGCTTGTAAGACTGTTAAGATATTTCAGCCCGATGGAAGCATACAGGAATATATCTTTCGAAAGAGAGGCATATCAGAACCAACAAAATCTGAAATACTTGAGCACCAGAAAATTTTATTCTTTTATCAGATATTTGTAATAAAACAGACTTCCGTCAGATTATTACAACCATCAGATATTTGTCTGCAAATTATTCATGAACATCATTCACATCAAGATCCTCATAACGAGTATCCGATTCGATAAAGAGTTTTTTTGCCACTTTACCCACTATGCGGGTCGAAGCAGCATCCATCGAGCCGCCAATCACCCCACCTAACAAAGGCACCGCCTTAGTCAGCGAAGTTGCGCCTTTAGTGCCTAACCGAACCGACAGACGAGCCACGGCTTTAGCCATAAGGTCTTGACCAACCTTCACGCTCACATCCTTGAGCAACTCTTTGGCACCATTGCCCACCATGCAGATATAAACCATTGATTTAACTCTATCGTTGCGGATGTCGTGGCCTCCCATATGAGCGATGGCAGAAATCATCCTCACCTGCAAATAAATAACGCTGGCTACATTGGCGGGAATGGTCAGCGGCAAAGTCATCAGACCACCGACACCCATCGTGAAACCGCTTGCCGAAGCTTTGGCGACTTGCCAACGGATCAGCGAGTCGACCTGCTGGTTCAGTGTGCCTTTTTGCGAAAGGTAATTATTGGCGAGTTCATACGCCGAATCAACCCCCATAAAACCTGTTACAGCCTTTGAGTAGGCCCAATCAAGGATTTTAGACACTACGCTTTTATCAATATTCTTATTCAATCTGTTATCCATGTCACATAATTGTTTTAACGAACCGAATTCAGCTTTGAAAATTTATAATCAGGCAATAGCCGGGTATACAAGCCGAATACATGTTGCAAATCAAAAAGTACAAATATAATGCCATCCGTTAAGCCCGATATAATCCCTCAAAACAATGATTAAAAGACCAGAAACAAATATTTCGGAGCTATTTTATCTATACTATGAATATATAACAAACAAACTGCCCGAAAAGATGAAAGTGACCACGGTTTATCTCAAAAACATTGAAGCATATACAAAAGGCTATCGTTGCATCGTCAACAAAGGCTCCACACGATCGTCCAAAACGTACAGCGTTTTGCAGATGCTGTATCTGATAGCCAGAGAAAGTCGCCGAAAAAAACTTATATCCGTTGTGTCGGAGTCCCTTCCTCATCTCAAGCGGGGATGTATACGAGACTTTAAAGATATTCTGAACGAAATCGGCGAATGGGACGAGCGCAGTTGGAATGCAACGGACAAGATATACCGCGTCAACGGATCATCAATTGAATTTTTTTCAGCCGACAATCCCGGAAAAGTTCACGGACCTGCACGTGATATACTTTTTATCAACGAGGCGACCAACATCGAGTATGAGATTTACCGTCAATTAGCTATCCGCACCAAAGAGACTATCCTGCTTGATTACAATCCCTGCTTTCCATTTTGGGTAGATGACAAGGTATTGCCTCTTCCCACGTCGCTGATGATACATTCAACCTATCGGGACAATTCTTTTCTGTCTGCCGCACAGGTGGCGGAGATTGAATCGAACCGCAACGATGCCGATTGGTGGCGTGTCTACGGTGAGGGTTTGACCGGCACGCTTAAAGGAACAATTGTGCGCAATTGGGATATTGTGGACAGGATGCCTGAAAATTACAAGAAAAGATGGATCGGTATTGACTTCGGGTTCACAAATGATCCAACGGCAATAGTCGATATAAGATTATCAGATGGTGAATTGTGGATAGACGAACTGCTTTATGAACGTGGATATGATAATCTGATGATTGCTCAATGTCTTATCGATTGCGGAGTGCCTTCCGATACACCTGTTGTGGCAGACAGCGCAGAACCCAAGTCGATACAAGAGATCAGAAATTGCGGTCGCAATGTGGATGCTGCCAACAAGGGCAGAGATAGCATTGCCACAGGTATTGCCGTGCTGAACCGTTATACGAAGCACGTCACAAGGCGAAGCCTGAATATCATAAACGAATATCGTAATTACAGATGGCGAACGGATAATAACGGCGAGCCTACCAATCAGCCCATTGATAAATATAATCACAGCATTGACGCTCAGCGGTATGTATGCCTTAATTATCTGCTGACTAAAAGTACAAGTCTCACTTATTCAGTCATCAAAGGGAAGAAAGTGGAGTAGGAGGTTTGGCAGATCGTCACGGCTTGGTAACAAGGAAAGCGGAACTTTTTCTGTTCCGCTTTCTTTATTCTTGCCGTACAGTAATTTTATTTAGAATTTAGATGCGCATTAAACGAGTCGGAGTAATGATATTTCATCTCCAAACGGAACAAATCGTCCAACATGTTGTATTTGATAACCATTTCGTCAACAATCACATAGCGAGCGATACGTTTTTTCAGACGTTCCCGATCTTGATCCGTAAGCACTTCGTCCGAAGAAGCTTCAACCCCGAACAATTTGCCTGTAACCTCTTTATTAAGTTCGTATATCACAGGCGAAGCGCACATCTCTTTCAGCCATTCAGCCACATCACGGCTGATCGGGGCAGTCTGTACGGTTATCTGCTCCGAAACATCCTTGCGTTGCACGGTCTCAATGCTTGTACTTAAATTATAATCGGGTGTGAGTGTGGTGTAAACGACTTCTGATGAGGTTTTAAACTCTTTTTCGGTATGCGTTCCGAAGCTGAAAGACGACCATCCTCCCAGACGATTAAGAAAAGCAAAGTCTCGAACCTCAAACAGGTAATCAGGCATCACTTTAAACCAATGAGACATAGATATCTGGTTCTCATGATGAGACAAATAAACTTCCAAATATCCCGCATTCTCATATTCATTCAGAATACGATCGAAATTCAACCTGAATGTGTTTGCTATATGCAGGGCAGAAAGTCTTTGAGTATGGATAATTTCTTCATTTAAAAACTTTTTGGACTGCGAATACACGTTCACAATCACCTTTAACGCATCCGTGTCATTGACTGATTGCCGATTCTTGGCAAGCAAGAAATTGATGTATTGCGTCTGTCCCTTCACAATCATCAATTCAGGCTGATTGGTTAAAAGTCTGATTTTCCTGTCGAATTGCAAGGGGTTGTAAATATAATCATCCAGATTATTTTCTTCCAACGTATGGTTATAACCGTTCAGCATATACAATGTATCAGATATGTAAAACGTCTGATTATTGCCTTGCCTGCAATGGCGCGCAGCAAGCCTCAAGTCAGTTACCGTACCCGTGTTGCACCAACCCTCAGCCCGCAGAAAAGCATCGGAATAAGTGGCTGTGTTGCGTGGTATCTGATTTATATCGAACCACAAAGCTTCGCCGAAATAATTTTTTGACAAGGTGGTTATATAGCGTCCCTGACTGCCTTGGGGAATGTCTTCCGCATCGGTGGGCAGTATGCCCGTATCGGTATAAATATCTAATGCTATTTCGCACGATTGATTTTGGTTGGCCGTTTGGTCAGTCACATTGTACTTGGTCACAGACAGATAGCCTTCAATCTCTTTTTCATTCAGGCTCAACGCGAACTCGCTGCCCGATACTCTGGGTACGATGTTGATGATATCACGTATCGGATTTTCCGAGCCCTGCTCCTCACTGATATAAATATCGAAATTGGAGCTGAAATAGGCATGATTCATCATACAAGCCCTGATGTTTTCAGCCATGATAGCCGGATTGTTATTCAGCAGAAAAGAATAGTTGTTTAGCGATTTAACATCACGTTTGCCGGTCAGGGTATAAACCAAAGTACCCTCTTTCGAGAATTTTATATCCAAGGCGGTCAGCTTGTCAGTCACGGCATGAACTTTGATTTTCAGAAACGTGCGGAAGCCCTTTGTTTTTTCTCCTATTTTGTTGAAAACAAGGAAATTCGGATTGCATGCGAGCGAAAATCGGATCGGCTCTTTCACATTATCCGCATTCGCAATATCGTTATTTAAATAATATCCCATATATTCATGTAAATTGTTAAAACTTTTCAGTCAAATATTTTATTAATCTCTTCTGACACAGCATTCTGAATAATATCGCTCCATTCACCCTCCATGCGTTTGTCCATTTCATCTTCGATGATAGCAAACAAAGGTTTGCTTTGCGAACCATCCTGTCCGAGGACTTGAGCAATAAGCAAGAGCGTGTTGTTGTCAGTCGGTAGATTATGATTTATAGCCCAGTCTCTGAGTTTGTCGATCGGAGGCAGTTTTTCGCCGTTGAGGCTGATTTTCCTTCCGTTAAAGCTCAGATAATTATCATATAAGATATGTATCAAAACCGAATCAGCCCGATAGCTTACTTCCGGCTGAATATCCTGAAACAATCCGATCAGGTTTTCCCGATCCTGTCCCTTGGTAGAGGTGTTGCCTCTCCTGTTTGCCGCAAGAGTAGACAGAAAATCCTTAATGTCGTCCGCTATGGCTTTACTAACCTTGTCGAGCGTCATTTCCGTGAAGTTTTAAGATTAAATTCAGGAAACTTACCCGCATACACTTCACCGTTGCCCGAAGGTCTGATGTCGAAATTGTCTAAGCAGATCGACTCATCAAATTCGCCTTCAGCATCAAACTGCTCGTCTATAAGGCATAAATCCTGCATGTTGACTTGGGTATAGTTGACAGAGAAACGGCATCCGCACGCGTTATTGTCGTAATAGTCACGCAAGGTCGTGTAAGTCCAGTCGGGGCGGACACTTATAGTCTTTTCCTGAGCCTTAATCCGCTCTATGATATTCAGTCCGATGGAGCAGGCAAGATTTTGCAGTTCAGCCACTGTTTTGCTGTCCGATGGCAGAAAAAGCACGGAGAAATTAACAGTATTCACAAATATATTGTCTCGGTTGCGTCCGTAGATGGGATCTTCCAACCACAAAAGAGGATGACTTTCAAGCCCCGTTCCCAATTCGTAGTTGCGGTTGTAGCAGAACGAGCGTATTGTTTTATGACTTCGTGCCTGATGTCTGAATATGTCGATGATGTTTGTTATCATAATCTTAAGGTAGGTTGAGGTTTATTATCGTTTGGTGTTGGGGAAATAAAATCCGCTGTCGAACGTATGCTTACCACCGTTTTCCTCACCGCAATCACAACTGAACTGTTGTTCGGGTTTCCATAACGGATAATCGTCCTTGTGTTTTTGGATAAATGCGGCAAGCTGGTTGCGCAGGATATCGGCATCGTTGAGCATCCAGCGGCGCAATTGGGCTATATCTTTGATGTCGACACTACGACTGTTCTCACTCTCACGGATCGTAATTCCTTTGTTTACGATGGTAGCCCAATGGAAAGGCAATGCCTGATAGACGGTGTAGAACGACAATGCGGGTGCGATGCGTATTATCAGGTCGCTGTTAGCAACCGAGAGGTTGTTGTTTACAACCTGTTTCTTCAACTCATCCATAAGGCAGGAGCCGAGAACAGGCTCGATGTAGAGTTCTTGCGCTATGCAGATATAAGGTATAAATTCCGTGATGTCGGTTGCAGATGTCACAGGCGAATGCTGTTTGAAAAGCTGTTCGTTGATAAGGGGAGTAGTTATAAATTGATTCATATATTACACGTTTTCTTTGTTTTAAGCACGTTTTTTAGTTTTGGCAGGTTTAGCGGTCGGTCTGTCGTTTTCGGCAAGCCATTCTTTAAGCAGCTTAACTTTGCGTATCAGGCAGCTTGCGCACGATTGCGGTACTTCGTTGGTGCCGTATATCTCGTTATACAGACCGTAAATTCCGCTCATAGAATAGCGGTGGGTCTTCTCTGTTTCATCTATCAAAGCACGTGTACGCTCAATGAGGTTTTTGTTTTGTTTCATTTTACAATCTTTTTGTTATCATTATTTCTGAGTATGAGGTATTGGACGATTGCCACAAGTATACTGCTGATCTGAAGCACGGGTGAATGCAAAAGGGTGGCGCAAATGGTTGTGGGAATCCAAGTGATGTGGAAACTGAGGCACGGGCGACAGTTGAAGGGTTTATGGTCGAAATGTCTGTGTATTTCGGGTAAGGCTGCCGATAATTTTGTGCCTATCCAAGCGGTCAGCATGGCAAAGGGTATCAAAAGGGGAATGAGAAAGTATTTCATCGTTGTCGTATTTTAACGTATAGATAATCTACGACTGTTTTGATGATTTTCTTTTAACTTATAACCCTTCTCTCCGTGAGGGGGAAGGGTTATATTGTGATAATACTGGAAATTGAACTAAGTATGTTTATGCACCACGTGTTTAAGCGTTCAGCAGTGCAAACGGTATCTAAGGGGGGCTGAGAAAGTGTTTTATCGTTGTCGTATTTTGACGTATAGATAATCTACGACTGTTTTGATGATTTTCTTTTAACTTATAACCCTTCTCTCCGTGAGGGGGGGAAGGGTTATATTGTAATAAATACTGAAATTTGGACTATATATATATGCGCTAAGTGTTCTTAATTTTCTAAAATTTCCATTTGTCCGATGTTTTTGCTGAATTGTTCGTTTTTATTTTATTGGTGCCTATTGATCCTGCACCGCCGTTGTAATATTTCAAGGCTTCGGGCAATTCTTCCTGTATTTGTTTGATACGTGTTTTGTCTGATGGGTGTGTGCTTACAAACTCAGGTATACTGCCGCCTCCCGACTGCGACATGCGTTCCCAAAAGCTGGGAGCCAGACGCGGGTCGTATCCAGCCATAGCCATAAAGATTAAGCCCATATGGTCGGCTTCTGATTCTTGTTTGCGGGAGAAAGGCAAAAGCACACCGTATTGTGCTCCTAATCCGAATGCCAAACTTGCTGCTTCTTTCACGCCTGCTGAGCTTGGGCTTAACACGGTTCCTAATATGCTGCTGCCATATTGGGTTGCAAGTTGTTGGCTCATCCGCTCGTTAGAGTGTTTGGCTACTGCATGTGCTACCTCGTGTCCGAGTACAACAGCTAAGCCGGTATCGTCACGTGTTATGGGCAATATGCCTTCGTAAACTACTATTTTTCCGCCGGGCATACAAAAGGCATTGACTTGATCGCTTTTAACGAGATGGAACTCCCAAGCGTAATTTTTTATCTGATCGGCATAACCGTTGTCAGTTAACCATTTTTCCACAGCATTTGCAATGTTACGTCCAACACGCTCAACACGTGCAGTATTTACTTTGTCGGTCGACAATGTAGAACTATC
The DNA here is from genome assembly GCA_945273835.1 of uncultured Dysgonomonas sp. GTDB lineage: Bacteria > Bacteroidota > Bacteroidia > Bacteroidales > Dysgonomonadaceae > Dysgonomonas. Next base: position 8,674 of record CALYPL010000038.1, read on the forward strand.
TATAAATTCATCGTATTGTTTCAGACTAAGCGCCAATACCTCACTGTCGGATACGAGATTGATTTGTTTGCGACCTGTGATTGGAACGCTACTACACATCGTGAACAGGAACGCAGCGACCATAATCGAAGTGAGATATAAATAGTATTTCATAAAGTGAACAAAAAAAGTGTTGATAGGTACTATTAATGCAAAGATGAGAAATTTTTCTTTCAAACCTTATATTTAGCTGACAAATTTAATCAGAATGGAAAATAAATGTAAGTAGCAGAAAATTTTTCACCATATTTTATATTATATTTTTTTTAACGCTCATTATGATCATTTTGTTTTTGAGAGTATATTAAAAGATGCGAAAATTTTATGTCAGAAAAAATCTGATAATTTGCTGAAATTGGCTTCCACAAACGATTCTTGAATGCAGCCAATTGCAAAAACACTATTTTTTTTGTACTTTTGCACCGTTTTTAACAAATATTACAATTAAATGAAAAAATTTTTACACGCATCCATTTTAGTATCTATCTTTTTATTCTTTTTCTCTTGTTCTGATAATGACATCGACACAAATACATATCCTGAAGCCGACTCGGAAGTAAACAATCCGATTTCTAAAGGATATAAAGTTGTAAGCATATCGGATGGTGATACCTTTTATATGCTCGATAGCTTAAATGCTAAAATCAAAATACGTATGCACGGCATTGACGCGCCTGAGAAAGGACAAGATTTCTATCAAGAATCTACCCAATATCTATATGATCGCATCGCCGATAAAATGATTACTTATGATTTTAAAGGTAAAGATCAGTATGGACGTACGCTATTGGTTGTCTATATCGATGGCGAGAACATCAATCAGTCGATGGTTCGAGAAGGTTACGCATGGCAATATAAATACAATAAGGAAAAAATCTATCAAGACCTACAAGCAGAAGCCAAAGCGGCTAAAAGAGGGCTATGGATGCTGCCGGATCCTATCGACCCTTGGCAATTCAGAAAGGATAAAAAAAATAAATCCTAAAAAAATTATTCGTATCTGAGGAGATAGAGTTTGCATCTCTCACAGCGAATATTTGACAAATTAAATGAGATTTTTAAAATAAATAATCCCGATTTTATTCGGGATTTTTTATTAGAAATACATTGCTTTTTGAAATCCTAATTTGTTGTGTTACCAGTTGAAATATAGCGAATTAATACTACCTATACTGTATTTCATCATCTAAAGGTACAAATTTGAAAGCTTATCACAACCCTAAGCAAGAAGTATAAACAGAATACAAACTGTATTTCATCATCTAAAGGTACAAATTTGAAAGCTTATCACAACACGGCATTAGCACAAGTTATATTCATTCTGACTGTATTTCATCATCTAAAGGTACAAATTTGAAAGCTTATCACAACACCTAACCAATCATACAATTGCTGGCTTATACTGTATTTCATCATCTAAAGGTACAAATTTGAAAGCTTATCACAACCTTGCTGAGAACGTTATAAACCGTATCATTACTGTATTTCATCATCTAAAGGTACAAATTTGAAAGCTTATCACAACTTGTTCAGTTGAGACCGTATAATTATTGGAACTGTATTTCATCATCTAAAGGTACAAATTTGAAAGCTTATCACAACTTGTTCAG
>CALYPL010000039.1 GCA_945273835.1 uncultured Dysgonomonas sp.
TCGTTCCGATAGTCGGTTACATAGCAAGCGCATGGGCGACATTTTTCTGTAATCTCATTATCATGACTATTTCTTACTTTTTCGGGCAGAAATATTACCCCATCAAGTATGATTTAAAATCGTTTGCTTTCTACTTGGTTTTAGCTTCAATCCTTTATTTCGCAGGCATGTATTTAACGATCGCTAACGAGTACCTGAAGTATATTTACAGATTGGTGCTCCTCATAATATTTGTATTGATTATCATAAAAAAAGATTTACCCCTATCGCAAATTCCCTATTTAAATAAATTTATTAACAAAAATAATTAAACTTATCAATGAGAAAATTAACCTTTATATTGTGTTTACTCTTCACAATATCAACCGTCAAGGCTGACGAAGGTATGTGGATACTCAAGGAACTGAACCAAATGAGTGCCGCGCGAATGAAAGAATTGGGATTCAAGTTTCCGATTGACAGTCTTTACAGCGAAACAAATCCGTCATTAAAAGACGCAGTTGTTATATTCGGTGAAGGATGTACAGGGGTAGCCGTTTCTAAACAAGGACTGATTTTTACAAATCATCACTGCGGTTACGGTGCGATTCAACAGCTTAGTTCGGTAGAACACGATTATCTAAAAAATGGTTTCGCCAGCAATAATTTTGGAGCTGAACTTCCAGCAAAGGGATTAACTATATCTTTCCTTAAAAGCACTGAAGATATAACAGACTATGTGTTATCACACATTTCAAATACTGATGATGAAACAAAACGTCAAAACATAGTAGACTCATTATCAGTGCAAATATTAAAGCAAGATAAGTATAAAGGAAACTTCACCAAAGCGCAAGTAATTCCGTTTTACACCAATAATAAATATTACGTTGTGGTTTATGAAGTATTCCGTGACGTTCGGCTTGTATTCACTCCACCTTCTTCGGTAGGTAAATTTGGAGGTGAAACCGATAACTGGATGTGGCCGAGACATACAGGCGATTTTTCGGTTTTCCGTGTTTACGCAGACAAAGACAATAAACCTGCTAATTACAGTTCTGAAAACGTTCCTTATCAACCTAAATATTCAGTACCCGTATCATTGAAAGGATATAAAGCACATGATTATTCAATGACTATCGGCTATCCGGGCAGAACTCAACGCTATATGAGTTCTTGGGGTATCGAACAAATGGTTGAATCGACCCACAAACCACGTATTGATGTACGAGGAGCAAAACAGAGCATTTGGAAAGCAGCAATGAATGCTGACGATGCCATACGCATTAAATATGCTTCAAAATATGCATCAAGCTCAAACTATTGGAAAAATGCGATCGGAATGAACAGCGCCATCCAAAAATTAAATGTTATCGGTGATAAAGTAGTACTTGAAAAACAATTTAAAGATTGGGTTAATAAAGATTCTGGTAGAATTGCTGAATATGGTTCTGTTTTGGAAAATTTGCAAAATGGTTATATTGCCACGATGAATTCAACAGCATACCAAACTTATTTTTCTGAAATCTTCTATAATGGAATCGAAATTATACGTTTTGCCAATACGTTCAAATACATTATGGACAATTCGTCTATTCAAGATAAAGCAGAAACATTAGAAAGCAAGTTAACAAAATCTTATAAAGATTATGAACCTGAATTGGATAAGAAATTAATGCCTGTTCTGCTTCAGTTATATGCCGAACATGTACCACAAGAATATTTACCATCCGTATATACTACAATCAATAAAAAATTCAAAGGCGATTATCAGAAATATGCTGACTGGTTTTATAGTAAAACAAATTTTACCGATTTGAACAAATTAATCGCATTTGCTAAAAAAACCAATAAGAAAGATGTAGATAAAGATCCGGCAATTGAGCTTGCACAATCTTTAGATGAAATAGTAAATAAAATAAACAGCGGTTTGATACCATACAAAGCCGAAATCAAAAAAGGTGAACGTCTTTTGATGAAAGGATTGATGGAAATGCAGCCTGATAAGGCTTTTTATCCTGACGCTAATTTCACACAAAGATTAAGCTATGGTTCAATAGGTGGATATAAACCAGCTGATGCTGTTACTTATAATTATTTCACTACATCTAATGGTATATTGCAGAAAACAATTCCAAACAATCCGGAATTTGGAGTTCAACAATATATTCTTGATAAACTTGCGAAAGGTGATTTCGGTCAATATGCTGATGAAGATGGAAGCCTGCATGTAGATTTCCTTAGCAACAATGATATTACAGGTGGAAATTCAGGAAGCCCGATGTTCAATGGTAATGCAGAACTTATTGGGTTAGCTTTCGATGGAAACTGGGAATCTCTTAGCGGCGATATTTTATTTGAACCTGAATTGCAACGTTGCATCGGGGTTGATATCCGTTACGTACTCTATACAATAGACAAAGTAATGGGATGCACACGCCTTATTGACGAATTGAATATTGTCAAGTAAAAAATCCCGATTATGAAATATATAAATCTGATAACTTCGCTGTTTTTGTCCGCATCGGTTACAACCGTGGCAACTGCACGCGATATAACAGGAAACAAAATGGATGATGAAGTTCTGATCGGAAAATCTTCGATAAAAATCGAAAATGGGATTATGACACCTGAAGCCTTATACAGCTTCGGACGTGTATCAGGTATACAGATATCGCCCGATAAAACTAAAATTCTTTACGGTGTCACTTATGTTGGAATAGAGCAGAATAAAACGAACCGTGAACTATTCACAATGAATATTGACGGTTCAGATAAGAAACAAATAACCCATACGCCTAAAAGTGAAAATGGTGAAAAATGGGTGAAAAATGGTTCTAAAATAGCCTTTGTTTCTTCCGAAAGCGGCTCTTCTCAAATATGGGAAATGAATCCTGATGGTACCGATCGTGTTCAGATAAGTAACATTGATGGTGGAATCAATGACTTTGATTATTCACCCGATGGAAAAAAGATATTGTATATCAAAAACATAAAATCGGTAAAAAAAACTACTGATTATTATCCCGATCTTCAAAAAGCGTCAGGAAAAATAATAGATGATCTAATGTATAAACATTGGAGCGAATGGGTGGAAGAAATCCCTCACCCTTTCGTTGCTGATTTTGATGGAAAAAATTTAACAAACGATACCGATATACTTCAAGGAGAACCGTATGAGTGTCCGATGCTGCCTTTCGGAGGCATTGAGCAACTTGCATGGTCGCCCGACAGTAAATCAATCGCATATACATGCCGCAAGAAAACAGGAATGGCTTACACCTTGTCTACCAATTCAGATATTTATCTATATAATTTGAAGACAAAAAAGACCAAAAATTTGACCGAAGGCATGATGGGATACGACATCAATCCGGTTTTCTCACCTGATGGCAATTTCATGGCTTGGCAAAGTATGGAACGGGACGGTTATGAATCGGATAAAAACCGATTATTTGTTATGAACCTGAATACAGGAGAAAAAACATACGTAACCGAAAACTTTGACTATAATACCAATTTTGCCGTTTGGAAAAATAATACAAGCCTTTATATTGTATCATGTGTAGAAGCTAAAACAAATCTGTATTTAGCTGATGTTAAGACAAAAAAAGTAAGTGCAATAACAAAAGGCGATTATGATTATGAATCTTGTGTTCCTGTGGGCGATAAACTGATCGCAATACGTCACTCATTATCAAAACCTAACGAAATTTATTCCGTTAACATATCTTCAGGCAAAACAACTGAACTTAGTTTTGAAAACAAAGATATACTCGATCAGTTGAAAATGGGTAAGGTAGAAGAACGTTGGATAAAAACAAGCGATGATAAAAATATGTTGGCATGGGTAGTTTATCCGCCTAACTTCGACCCGAACAAAAAATATCCCGCTATTCTATATTGTCAAGGAGGACCTCAAAGCGCAGTAAGTCAGTTTTGGTCATATCGTTGGAACTTGCAAATGATGGCCGCAGACGGTTATATAGTTGTTGCTCCGAATAGACGCGGTTTACCCGGATTTGGTCAGGAATGGCTCGAACAAATCAGTGGAGATTACGGAGGTCAGAATATGAAAGACTATCTTTCAGCCATAGATGCAGTAGCTCAAGAGCCATATGTAGATAAAAATCGTTTAGGATGTACAGGAGCCAGTTATGGAGGTTTCTCTGTATATTGGCTTGCCGGAAACCACAATAAACGGTTCAAAGCCTTCTGGGCTCATGCCGGAATATTTAATCTCGAAGCTCAGTATCTTGAAACGGAAGAAATGTGGTTTGCAAATTGGGATTTAGGCGGACCGTTTTGGGATAAACAAAATAAAACAGCCCAAAACAGCTATGCCAATTCTCCGCATAAATTTATAGATAAATGGGATACACCAATAATGATAAGCCACGGAGAATTGGATTACCGTATATTAGCTTCGCAGGGAATGATGGCATTTAATGCTGCTAAATTGAGAGGAATCCCAGCCCGAATGCTTATCTATCCGAACGAAAATCATTGGATATCACAACCTCAAAATGGGATATTATTTCAGCGCGAATTCAAACGATGGTTCGATGAATGGTTGAAATAAATACTTTCTTAAATTATACGAAAAGGCAGAGTTATAAAATCTCTGCCTTTTTATTTTTAACGAACAACAAAATTGATATTAAAGATGTTATAATTAAAATATTTTAATATCTACAACTATGTATGATGATTTAAAAGGTAAAGTAGCCGTAGTCACAGGTGCATCATCAGGTATTGGTGCAGCCATCATTGCCAGATTCGTAAAAGAAGGAATGAAAGTAGTTATAAACTATCTGAGAGAAAAAGATGTTGCCGATGAAATGGTCCGTATAATAAAAAAGAACCATGGTGATGCCATAGCCATACAAGGAAATATTGATAAAGAAAAAGATAATATTATTTTGGCTAAAGCTGCTATTGATGCTTTCGGCGATTTAGATGTTTGGGTTAATAATGCCGGACACGAAAAACCTTTTGCTACCCACGAAATGCCACTATCTGAATGGCAATCTGTAATAGATACAAATCTAACAGGAGTCTTTCTTGGTTCAAGGGAGGCCTTAAGATACTTTGTCGATAAAGAAAAAAAAGGTAATATTATTAATATGTCAAGTGTGCATGAACTTATCCCATGGCCAACTTTTGCCCATTATGCCGCAAGTAAAGGAGGGGTCAAACTTTTAACACAGACTATGGCTATGGAATATGCACCGATGGGTATTCGTATCAACGCAATAGGTCCGGGTGCTATCGATACGCCAATCAACTCAGAGAAATTTGCCGACCCTGATCAACGCGAAAGTGTTGAAAGCCTTATTCCTCTCGGATATATAGGAACAGCCCATGAGATTGCAAATGTTGCAGCATGGTTAGCCTCGGCAGAATCAAGTTATGTTACAGGTGCTACTATTTTTGCTGACGGTGGAATGACCTTGTATCCTTCTTTTCAAGCAGGTAATGGGTAACATTTAGATTTTCATTACTAAAGGTATATCAAAAATAGATAGAATTTAATTATATTGATTATACAAATTAAATAAGGAGAGGTTGAGTTAAGTGTTAATTCATTAAACTATTTGGGTAACCATAGAAGCCAATTTGGTTTACATAATGACCTTCTTTACCTCCATGAGTACCCTAAATATACAGTAAAAGAACCATATTATCGAAAAATTTAACTGATATCAATCTATCTTCTCCATTATGCCGAAACCGACTACAATGCTCATGTCCAATTTATAGGCGGTCGGTCAAATCATATTTCTTTATCAACTAAGGGGGAAAAACAAGCATTAGAAGTCGGTAAATTATTGAGAGATTCAAATATACAGTTTGACAAAGTCTTTTGCTCCATCGCCAACCGAACACGCCAGACACTTGATTTAATCCTTTTTCAAACCAATATAACAAACAATCCGATTATCTATTCAGAAGAATTACAAGAACTCTCTCAAGGTGACTGGGAGGGCAAGCTTCTGAAATATATTCTCCCGAACAATTAGCTGAAATCAATGCCAATCAATGGCTTTTCACACCTCCTAATGGAGAATCTCAAAAGGAAGTAGAGTTCCGTATGCTAGCTTTTATTTCCTCCAAAATACTATCGAACATACAGAAGGTAATTTCCGGGTAATCGGTCATGGAATCACATTCAAATGCCTATTAATAGTTATCCTTGTATATCTTCTCAAATGGCTTATAAACTCTCTACTGCAGTACTTCACTAACAAAGCTGTCCTACAAAAAAAGTTGGTTCGTCAATTATCTGAACCAAACCTTAATCATTTGATAAATATATTCTTATTTCTAGTCAGCTAGTGTATAATAGGAAACAGAAGCATTTTTATTCGTGGCTGTAAACTTCTTTACCCCATCATCGAAAATAGATGTAGTGAACATTGTATTTTCGTCTATTGTTTATTCTGAATCTTCATGAGCCTGTGCAGAAATATAGCATAGCTCACTATTTCATTTCTAACTCTGCTGAAAAGGGAGATTTCACATATACAATTTTTTCGTCTTCGTCTGCATGTGCCAAATTTGTATTTATAGTGCTGTACATAACCGCATAGTTATATTAGGATTACCACATGAAGTCTCATAGCGAACCTTGTAAGTTTTGTTAGTGCCTGTACCCTCATTCTCGTTATCATCACTACATGAGAAAAGAACAAAAGGGAGAAAAAGGGTCAGTGTTAGGATAAATTTATTCATAATATGTTTAAATGTAAATTGATAATCATTTTGTGTATAATATGTTATTGCAATTTAATAGTATTATCACATTGTTATAATGTGACATTATCATAAAATCATATTTTTTTGAAGTTTTCGGCTATATCAAAATAGATTTGTTTATCTATTGTTTCAGCAGATAATACCAAGCCTCGAAACGGGTTGTTTTCTATATCAATAATGGTAGCCTCTAATTCTTTTCCTGTGTTGTTATGCTGAACATTTTCGGTTACAATAACTTTATCGCCTACTTTGAAATCCGATTGTTGTAATGCTAAAATTTCCGATTCGGAGGCAGGAGTCAATAAATAATATTTACTATTCCATCTACCACGAACAATCACTATTGGTACTGTTTCGGCTAATGTTAGTATTTATTAATGCTACGAACAAACTGTGATAAAGTAATTCCTATCATAATGTTATATTATTGTTTTACCATATTATTACATAGGCTACCATCCGCAGAAAGAGTAAACAGAGCAGAAAGTTCCTGCCTTGTCTGTAACTGTGGATTGAAGAAAGAAAATCTACAATCTGCTTTCTTGGCTAATATTTCAGAAGTATTGCGGGAATCATATTTATTCAGATAATCGGCTTTCCAATTTTGAGCGAAGCTAAGTTCGAATTGGTATTTCTCTAGGTCTTTCTCCCATCGAGAGACAAGAGCTTTTGTGACAACTTGATTATTTTTTTCCTTTTGTTCTTGTATCTTATCTTGCAGACGTAAAATAGAGCTTTGAATAGATTCGATTTTCTTGGTTTTCTCTGCTTCAAATTGCTTTTGGAGAATAGATATACTATAGGCTACCGTTATATCTGAAACATCAATAGATAGAATTTCTATTTGTAAATCAGTTTTAATGCCTTTTTGTCTGTTTCCTGATAATCAATTATTGTTTTCTCATAGTTGGAAGGAGAAGAGCAAGAAAACCAAACTAAGGGGAAAAGAATAAGGAAATATAGTTTTCTCATGATGCGATAGATTGATAAGCGTTAGAAAATAGATTAAAAGCTTGCGATAGGGCTTATGATTCTGTTTGTCCGTTATTTACTACTTCGTCATACAAATCACTTGCAGACCAAAGCATTTTCCATGAGAGAGATAAGGCATCTATATCGTCAATATCGGGATTTTGTTTTTTGACGATTTCGAATGTGGTAGGCATAAATAGAGCTTCAATTTGCTCTATGGTACTAATTTTACTCATATTCTGTATATTTTGCGGTTAGTAATTATTTGATGTATATTCCTATTTCACAATAGCTATCACTTAACCACAAAAAAGAAAGCATGGAACTCGCCAAGTTCGCAACAGGGGTACTGGTATACCTTACAGACGAAACAAGGCAAGTCCACGTCCAGACGGCATGAGTATTGCACAGGTTCCTAGTTTGTCTAAAAATTGCCAGTTTTCTACTACGAGGTTATGTGAACGCTAATGTTATATTTATTTACGACGCTTCGCTGATATGTTGCAAAGATATAAATAATTCTTTTTTAATTACTTTGAACTAAATAGATTTACCTTTAACTTTATGATAAATAATATTGTTAATTCTTAATATATACTTATGAAATTATCACGATTAGACATTTCAAACTTTAGAAAACTAAAACGATGTAAAATTGAGATTGCTGATAGAGAAACAATCTTTGTTGGAGCTAATAATAGTGGAAAAACATCAGCAATGGATTGTTTAAGACTGTTTTTAGACAAATCTAAAGAACGTAATTCTTTCAGCACGTATGACTTCACACTCAATAATTGGATTCAAATAAACAAAATTGGAGAAGGGCGGGAAACTATTGATATAAATAAGATTAGTGATGATGATAAAACCTCTCTCTTATCTGAGTGGGATTTATTATTGCCACAACTAGATGTTTGGTTAGAAGTCTCAGATCGAGAGTTGTATCAAGTTAGTAGAATTTTGCCATCATTGGATTGGGAAGGAGGTAACCTAGGTTTGAGACTTCGATTTGAACCCAGAGACATCACTAAATTATTAAAAGACTTCCAAGATAGAAGAGAAAATATAAAACAACTCGACGCTAAAGACATAGAATTATGGCCAAACTCGTTATTCGATTTTTTAAAGAAAGGAAATAAACTAAGTGAATACTTTACGATTAAAGCTTATATTTTGCCTTCTGAATTATATAATAATAAGGATTTAGATAGGGATCTCACAAACAACCCCTTAGATTTTGATCCATTAAAGGGATTAATAAGAGTTGATATAATAAATGCTCAACGAGGATTGAGAGACCCGAGTGATAAAGACACTGGCTATGAAAGCCTATCTAGTCAGCTTAGAAAATATTATGATAGACATCTTAATCCCAATGAATTTATTGAAGAATCTGATATAGATGCTTTAAGAGCATCTGAAAATGCTAAAACAATTTTTGATGATAAAATTGGAGTCAAATTCAAAAAATCATTAGAAGAATTAGAAAAATTAAATTATCCAACATTTGGTAGTCCTAATATTAATTTAACAAGTAAGCTAAATCCTATTGAAGGTTACTACCATGAGTCTGTTGTGTTGTTTGATTTACTAGGTAAAGATTTTGATAAACATCTAAAACTTTCCGAAACACACAATGGATTAGGGTATCAGAATCTTATCTCTATGACTTTTAAGTTAATGGCATTTCGTGATGAATGGATGAAAGTTGGAAAGGCTTCTAAAGATAAAAAAGAGGATGAAGAATTTGAGCCTTTGCATGTTGTTTTAATTGAAGAGCCAGAAGCTCATCTTCACGCACAAGTACAACAAGTATTCATAAAAGAAGCTTATCGCAGATTAAGAGATCATCAAAATTTGAAGGATAGTTGTTTATTTAAAACTCAACTAATTGTAAGTACTCATTCTAATCACATAGTTGAGCAAGTTGATTTTTCTTCATTGAGATATTTTAGACGAAACGTGAATCATGACTT
>CALYPL010000040.1 GCA_945273835.1 uncultured Dysgonomonas sp.
GTTCACGAATTGCGTCTTTTTTACGCTATTCACCACAAACAATTTATAATAACCGAACAAAAGTTAAGAATAAGGCTAAATGTAAAGATACTTTTCAAAAAGATATTCTTAATATTGGCAATTATAAAATTGAAGATGATTGTTTTGATTGATAGGCTATAATCTTTTAATTTATCATTGTATATATATTATTGATAACTAATATGATATAATTTCTTTTGAGATATTGGATTAGTTTTAAAGATAATTATTATGCATATGATGAATAATGCTACAGTATTCGTGCAAATGCGTGTCACGTCTATATAAAATGCTGAATATTTAACTAAGATCAAACTTAAATGTTGTGATAATTTTTGATATTTTGTATTTTTCACCGTTAATAAAGCGTTAGCTGAGAACTATAGGCTAAGCTATTGATGTTATCTATCTTTTTTGAATTCAGTTTTCAGCCCATCAATTCACTCGAGACCAATTTAATTTTTGAAGTTGATATATTGGCGGTTTAATTTTGACCTATATATTTTGGATTATCAGGTATATTATTAATAAAAGTCGGCAACACTATCTCTTTTGGCACATTTACATATATAATGCTTTTTTATATCTGTGCTGGAACAATATCAATATGGCAGACATTATTAAGAATAATTCTCCGCATATTTTTAGTTCTGCCTATTATAGTTTGGGTAATATAGCTTAAAGATAAAAGGAAACAGGATTAAAAATAATAAAGGCAAAGTTTCAAACTTTGCCTTTATGCAGAAAAGAATTTTTTTACGTGTTATTTTAATGTCTTCATATCAATTACATATCGGAATTTCACTTTTCCATCCAATACATTCTGATAAGCTTCATCGACAAGTGAGCCATCTGCATTGATTATTTTTACTTCCGGATAAATATTATTTTTTACCGAATAATTAAGCATTTCCTGGGTTTCTCTGATGCCGCCGATTTGAGAACCGAATATTTTGCGATTACCTTGCCAAATAAATTTGTCCAGACTGATAGATGGCATATTTGCAAATGCAGGTAACCCCACTATACCCAATTGTCCGTCATATTTCAGCATTTTCAGATACATATTAATATCATAATTAGCAGGAATTGTATTAAGAATAAAACTGAAAGAATTACTTAAGTCTTTTAAGTCTTCAGGGTTATTTACATTTACATAACGTTTTGCCCCCATACGCATAGCATCCTGTCGTTTATCTTCAGTAATATCAAAAACAGTAACATCTGCTCCAAGAGCAACGGCATATTTTACGCCCATGTGTCCCAATCCTCCGAATCCGGCAATACCGACATTATCGCCTTTCGTAACACCTGCAAACATAATGGGTGAATAAGTGGTAATACCCGCACATAATAATGGAGCTACTTTTTCAATCTGTGCATCTGCCGGTATCTTGATGGCAAAATCTTCCGCTACAACATAATCCTTAGAATATCCTCCTTGAGTATGTTCATTATTGTTATATCGATCAATCCCATGATAAGTCATGATAGCCCCTTTTTCGCAATATTGTTCATGATCGTGTTTACAGGCCTCACAAGTCCGGCATGAACCTATCATGCAGCCAATACCCGCATAATCTCCAATTTTAAATTTTGTAACGCCCTTACCTGTTTTCACGACTCGCCCCACGATTTCATGACCGGGAACCATTGGAAATTCTTCTTTTCCCCAGTCGGCATGTACATGATGCAGGTCGCTATGACAAATTCCAGCATATAATATTTCGATATGGATATCGTTATCACCTACAGCATGTCGTGCAAATTCGTATGGTTGGAACTTACCCTTTTTTTCAAAAACAGCAAGTCCTTTGGTTTGATTCGGTTCCTTATTCTGTGCTGTTGCTAAAGTAGCTAATCCGAATAATCCCATGATGATTAAGTTTTTGCTAATTTTCATTAATATTGATGTTTTATTTATTATAACTGTTGTAATCTTCGTCTGCGACAGGTTCTAACCAAACAACAGAGCCTTTGTGCGATTGTGTAGTGATAGCAATATGCTCGAATTCACTATCAGGAGCGGCACCATGCCAATGTACGATGTCCGGTAAAATTTGAATAACATCACCTACCTTAAGTAATTGAATAGGTTTACCTTTTTCCTGATAATATCCTTTACCTTTTGTGCATAAAAGAATTTGTCCGCCGGGATGCGAGTGCCAATTATTACGTACGCCGGGTTCGAAAGTTAAATTGCCTATTGTCAGGTCAAAATTCTCTTTATCAGTCACCAACATTTGCAGCCAGGCTGTACCGTTGAAATAACTATTGTTGATCATCTTTCCTTGAGGGAATAATCGGTATGTTTCTTTGTTATTTGATGTTGCTGTTTCATCATTATTTTTCTGTTTGTTGCAGCATGCAGTTAATAATGCAAACAAACCGGTTAAGAGTATTAATCTTAATTTATACATAAAACATATGCTTTAATAAATTAAATAAATTTGCTCAATACGTTTATTTGTCTGAAAATCAATTGTTATAGGCTCTCGTTGTAAAATTGAACCAGCTTATTTACAATCTGATTCACATATTCAGGTTTCCAATAGGTTTGAATATGAGTAGCTCCATCAACTAAGAATAGTTCTTTATTCTTTGCATTGGTTGCTTTGGCAAATGCCTCATCAGTCATATATTTCGTATCGGCTTTACTTCCTGCTATCATAAGCAAAGGCTGATTAATAAGATCCATATTAGCGGTAGCATCCCATGTCATTAAATCGAGCAGACTGCTCATGGTGTATAAAAAGGTTGAATTTGGATGTGCATGAGTTCTGTAATAATAGACATATCCTTCACGATACAAATCAGTTGTGGTTTTAGCGATTATTTCATCCGTTACATTCGGTACGCCTGCATAGACAATTTTACCTCCTGCTGCTTCTTGTGCGCGTGCATCAGAAGCTTGCTGTAAACGCTCCTGAATGGTCGCTATTTGAGAATTCTGAAAACCATTGCGTCTGACTTCACCTGAATTGAACATACTGAGGGTTGCGACCGCTCTAAAACGTTTATCACCTTGTGTAGCCTTTAAAGTGTAACCCCCTCCGCCACAAATACCTAATATGCCCAAACGTGTAGCATCCACTCCTGGATATTGGGTGATGAAATCAGCCGCACCACGAATGTCCTCAGTCCGTGAAGCAGGGTTGTCTTTATGACGTGGTTCTCCGCCGCTCGCCCCTTGGTAGGCTGCATCCGGAGCTATGGTTATATAACCTGATTCTGCCAGTAGCTGTGCGTATAACCCGGCAACCTGTTCTTTTATTCCACCATTAGGATGTGCTACGACCAAGGCAGGATATTTTTTTGAAGAGTCATAACCGGCTGGTGTATAAACGTTGGCTGCAATATCAATCCCGTTTAGTTTATAAGTTACTGAATGGATATTCACTTTTCCGTCAATATTTTCTGAAATGGCATTTTCGTAGACTAATCCAAAAGGATTTTTTTCTTTGCTTTGGGCTGAAGATATGATACTTGCTGTCATAAATATTCCGATTAAAATTATTTTTATTCTTTTCATTTGATTTTAAGTTAATGGTTTAATTCCTGTTTACAATTTTGATAATGGTAAAGGCTGGATTTCCTAATAATAAAAGGTATTTCGTTATGTGTTTGACCTATATTTCCTTTATTCAATTAGACCTTTACTTTTGAGTAGTTCTGTCAGAACGGGAACGGCTGCCTTCGCTTCTTTTCGGCTTACCTCTTTATCTATTATATCAATCATTCCTTTTAGCTGTTCGGGAGTGATCCCTACATTCAGGGACAGATTCATATGTGAATTGAGCATAGGCTCCAAACCACCCAAACTCATCAATACAGAAACCGTCACCATTTCACGTTGCGCGTAAGTCAACACATCACGTTCGAATAAATCGGCGAAAAGATGCTCTTTCAGAAAAGTTTCTATTTCTGGGCAGAATGCTGCGTATCCGGTTGTAGGACGTCCGGCGGGTGGAGAGATGCCCTGAAGTTGGGAAAGTATATCCTTACCTCGTTCGTACTTATCGCGAGTATCTGTTATCGGTGTAGCTTCACGTCCCCAATTATCGTTTATACCTGTTGCCTTCCGTTCATTTAAAACGGTCATAAAAGTTTGCAATCCTCGTAAACTTCTTGGAAATCCGCAGTAAGCATACAAATGCACCAATATTTCTTTTATTTCATTTACCGTTAGCCCCGATTCCAATCCGGCAACAATCTCGGGTTTTAATTTCTCTAAGTCGCCATTAGCAGTAAAAGCAGAAATGGTAACGATCTTTTCCTGCTTTTTGCTTAAGAAATTTTCTTGAGCAATTATATGACCTGCCATCATCAATAACATCATCGTTATATATAGATAGGGAAGTTTTCTTCTTATACAATTTGTCATTATTTGTAGAATTTAGATTTAATAATTACTTAGTTGAGACCTTTCTCTTTTAATCAATCAGACAACAAGTTTGCCCTTCGGGTGAACTTGTAACTGAATCGAATATATCCGAAGTAGTTATGATTGAACACTCTCCGGTAAAGTTTCATGCTAATTTAGTATTAGTAACTGACATTGTTGAGCGTGACTCGTTGATGTGAATACCAAACTTCTTTTTATGAATGGTTGGTATAGATTTGATATTCAATATATAAAAGGTGTGTAACTATTGATTGCACAGCTTTTATTAACAGAAAGTTAATCTCCGAGTAAATGGGTAAAAGATAGCGAGGCTAATTTCCACTTCTTACCGATCTGGACATATACTTCTGTAACCATAAACGGGTTGACAACTTCATTACCGCCGACAATAGCAGTCAGGCGAATCCTGTCTAAAAGAATAGCTGTTTTACCCACAAATCGGACAGATATTTCTTTTATCTCAGTATGTTTATATTGTATTCCGCCACTCTCGATCGTCTTAAGTTCCTGCTCTTTGTTCATGGTTGCTCCCATATGGACAAAAACGGCTTCCTCATGTAAAAGATTAGCTAAAGAATTTACATTACGGTCTGCCATCCACTTCCATTTCAACTTAGATAATTCTATGAGCTCTTGTTTTGTTTTATCGGGGTCTTTGATTTCTTGAGCATATACAGCTTGTAAAGCTACAACTATACATATGCTTAGAATGAGTAATCTTGATTTGCTGACATATATTGTTCTTTTCATTCTTGTATTTTTATTAGTTAGAAATAATACTTATTACTTTTAAGCTGGGTTTAATATCAATATTATTATCTCTTATTTTAAATCCTTTACTGTGTATTAATTCGGGGGTAAGATCAACTATTTTAGCTAAAGTCTCATTTCTGTAAGTTGCTTGATATGAGGAAGATGGTGTGGTTGTTTTTCCGGTAATATTATGGTTTTAGCTTTCCCGAAACGACCAGATAGCCATAGGTGCTGTATGCCACAATATCAGACAATCTGCGAAGATATTATCGTATTACTCCATGTATTTATTTATTAAGATGTTTTTCTTTCAACCAATTCGATACTTGCTCTGCAATTTCTTTATTATTCAGATCCGACATCAGGAAATGTGTATTTCCTTTTATTCCTATTTCGGGTAGATGAACGATAGTCACATCCCCCCCATGGGCATTTACCACTTCAGCCCATTTCCGTGCTATTGCAAGTACGTTCCGCAAGAAATTTTGTGAATATGCTGGAGTTTCTTTTGTGGGGATATAGTCTCCGAAATAAACAATAATAGGAATCTTAGTCAGTTTCAGGAATTCATCCATGGGTATTCCTTTACCACCTCTATTACCTTCGGGAACTTCGCCTTCGGGAAAACAAAAACCGCCCGGTTCGATAGCTACAATAGCTTTTACATGGCTATTCCTGATAGCGGTTTTCCAACCGGGTGCACCTCCTGCTGAATGAGTGAAAAGGATACCGTTGCCCGATCTATCAAATACAGCAGACATGGCATCCACGATTGTTGCTTCGTTAACATTCCCTGTATTGGGAGTCATCATGCGTAAGAACAAGTCGAGCGATTGCTGTTCTTTCGGGAATTGTACGCCTTCATAAAAGACGGGATATAAACCGAAACGAAACTGAGTAAACCAAGTCTGGTCATCGGGTGCTACCGAAACTTGTATAGGGTGGGTGGTTTGTCCCGCATCGCCGCGCCCGGGTTGATCAACAAGATATATACTGTACCCTTTCCGTAAAAAAATGTCGGCGAATCCTTCCCTTCCGTCTGCTGTGGTTTGCCAACAACGGCGCGATTGTCCATAACCGTGCAAAAATACCATAGAGTTGATTTTTGAGTTGGCGGGTATCTGATATAATACATCAGCATGGTCGCCATGACGTGTTTGTCCACCTTGCGACTCATACCATGGTTTGAGAGGATCAAATGTGCCTTCACTGGTAATAACCGTTCCGCCAGCCGAAAATGCACCTTGCTCTTTTATGATGAGTGATTTGTGCTTTTCATCTGTCTGTTTTTCACAATATCCTGATAAGGGTAAAAGAATGCTTGTTATTAAGATTGCTAATTGCTTCATATTATTGTCTATTATATAAACGATTTTATACAAAGATTCAACAAACACACACATTTTATATAAGGATACTGATTATCACGAAAAAGGAAGAAGTAAAGACGAATAGGAATAAAAAATCCTTTCATTATCATATGAAAGGATTTTTTATTTATAGCCTAACCTGGTTGCTTTTTGTGGCTTTAGTCATTCACTATCCATACTTTAAACTCAGCAGCTTTATTTTTACTAATATAGATATTTTCCGGAACATCGTTATCCAGTGTTATCAGCAAACGATTATCAAACCAGATGGTAATGTTTTTTACACTATCGCGGGCAATAATATATTGTTTATTTGCACGGTAAAAATCAGCAGGATTTAATGACGTATAAATTTGTTCTAATGATTTGGAATAAGGGAAAGAAGTCCCACCTTTTAAACAAACCTGTGTATTTTTATCCGTGGTATAGAAGTAAGAAACATCATTTAAATCAATAGGAAATAACTTGTCTTTTATCGGAATCAGTAATTTGTTATTGTAATGTGGTTTTGATGTCAATTGAGGCAATCGCCACAGGTAGTCAAGAATGTCCATTCGAGTCCATTTGCGGAATTTTTGTAATGCTCGCTTCAGGTCTTCGGACTTGATGGGTTTCAACAGATAATCAATACTGTTCTTTTTAAATGCTTCGATTGCATATTCATCATATGCGGTAATGAATATTATGGGAGTTTCTACGTCTATGTTGTCAAATATCAAAAAGGAGGAACCATCGGATAGGTGAATATCCATCAGAATTAAATCGGGTTCAGGGTTATTTTGCAGCCAATTGATAGTTTGTTTTACACTTTCGGTACTTCCCACAACTTGTATAGTCGGGTCAATATCTTTGAGTATAGCAGTCAGGCTTTCATAGGCAGCCGTTTCGTCTTCAACTATCAAAACTTTCATCACATTCTATTTTAGTGGTAAATAAACATTAAATATATTCTCTTTATTTTCGTATCTTATTTGTTTATTCATTAACAATGAGAAGCGATTCTCCAGATTCTTTAATCCGGTTCCATTGGTTGTCGGTTTAGAAAGTTTGGGGTATATAGGATTCGAAACGATTAATTCATCTTTGTCATTTAAACCAATTGATACAACCATCTTATGATCGCTATCGATTATATTGTGAACCACAATATTGTCGAGTAGCGGAAGGATAGATAATACGGGTATTTTATATGATAGTGCTTCTTTTTCTACTTCTATATTATATTCAAGTTTATTAGCAAAGCGTACTTCCATCATAAAGCGAAAAGCGTCAACAAACTCCAATTCTTCGCCTAATGTAACCAAACCTTTTTTATCACTTTGGAGTATGTAGCGAAATACGTCCGATAACTTGCTTACATAAGTCAGCGTTATACTATCATCTTTCTTACGAATCAGAGAAGTCAAACCGTTTAACGAATTAAAAAAAAAGTGAGGATTTATCTGATTGGTAAGTGCATCGTAACGGCTCTGCAACTTTTCGAGTTTGAGTTTTTCTATTTCCTGTTCTTTTTCCCTTTGTTCTTGATACAATACAAAAATGTATCCTAAAACAGTGGAAAGTGTGCATATTATCGAAAATTGAAATAATATCAGGCTACCGAAATGCCTTATTTTTGAGTAGATCAGAAAGGAAATTATTCCATAAACAGCAAAAGCCGAAATACTTATTAGTGCGTTATATCCCAGTCGTTTACTGAACGAAAGTGTTTTTATTTTATCCAGATTAATTCTTATCAGGAACAAAATTAACAAGGAATAAAAGATATACCGGAAAGCGAAGAATAGTACATAACCCATCTTTTTTTCTTCGGGCAATTTTCCTAATTCATAGGGTATCCATGTTATTTCAGGATATAAGACTAACAAAGCGCATATCATGCTTATCAGAAATAACTTGTATGGAGTGTATATTTTCGATAGATCTTTCATTCTATTATTTGAGGATTAATAACTTTTGCCTCAATAATGCGAAGTTAGATATTTTCATTCTCATATAGCTGATAGCATTCGGCTAAAACGAAATATAGTGTATCAAGACGAAAAACGAAGAGAATGTTAACTTACCTCTAAAGTACTATCAGATCTTATACGATACTATTAAATCGGATGTGATTTTAAGAAGGGTAGCGAAAGATACTTTTGATGCAAATGCATGAAGATTCCATAATAAAAATACATACATGAGAATTGATGAGGTAATTTTTAAATCAATATCAAGGTTGTTGATAAATAATCCCACTTTAGTTAGAGAAGATACTTATTAGCTGCAAACTATACTAAATATATTGGGTAAAACAAATGCAAGATGTAAGACTCTTTGGACCAATCAAGATATAAAATATAGATCACATAATTGAAATAGACTTTATAGTAACTTATCGAAGTGAAAATCCCATTGAAACCTGATATTTGAATATTTGATAGAGTTAGAGCGTCATAGTTTGAATTCAAAAGTTATTTAAAGAAATCAGAATTAAATTTCTAAAAAGGAAGAGGTTTTAATTACATCAATGGATATATAAAAAAACAATCAACAGTTTACGTATATTATAAATGCTTCAAAATTATGGAATCATGGAGTGAATAAGAATTTTGTGAAAAACAGTTACGGAAAGTATTTAAAAAGAATAAATTATAAAAGTAAAAACTACAATAAAATAGATAGCAGTAGATTACGAAAATAGCATCTTAAAAAAATAAATATGTGATCGCATTTCTATGCATTCATATTTTTACGCACCGGCCCTGAAACTTGTGGCAGTTCAAGGTTAACTAATTTCATGGCTTAAAAGATTGCATACGCTGAGTTACTCAAATACCTTGATTTATAGCATTGTCTTTGGTGGCTAAAGCCGCCTTAAGTAGATGGTGAAAGTCATTGCCATTTAGGTCTACTTGTAAAACTTTATAATAACATTTTGATTTGTATCTACTCAAAAGTAGATGCAGATATACGAGACGACGAAAGAATCTCCTATTTACAGGCACAAAAAAAGCAGCTACTTTGTCGTAGCTGCTTATTTTTTTAGTTAAGTGACTCGGTTGAGATTCGAACTCAAGACCCACAGCTTAGAAGGCT
>CALYPL010000041.1 GCA_945273835.1 uncultured Dysgonomonas sp.
ATTTTGTTTTTGTTCATTCAGATCTTCATTTGAACAACCGTTAAAGGCAATAATAAGCATAGCAAATAATACGATAAAAAGTTTTTTTTCTTCATGTTTATTTAAAAAATATTGATACTATTAGGTTAACTGTTTAGATTGATAAAATCTATTTAGATGTGTAATAAATGTAAAGAAACAAAAAATAAAATAAAAAATGCAAAATGTTATTTTTTATTACTTACAATTAAGCGATTTGTGTATAACTGTTAGATCAGCTGAAAATATTTCAATTTAGATTACTTATTTTCCAATTTACTCACTTCATTTTGGAGTCTTTGAGCCTCTCCATCTTTCAGCTTCACCTATTCCAAACGTTTAGTTCTTTCAGCTACATATAGCTCATATCGTTCTACTTGATTCCGGATTGCCTTGATTAACTAGTAATGCTATTATACTCGAAAATATCTTCTATATTATAAATGCTCACCGCATCAGTTTTTTATGCGTCTTGATATGCCGATACTTCAAATCATTATTCATAGATTATTGATAGTCTTTCGTTATTCTGCAAATACCAGTATAACACAACTGTAATTAATATTACCTTCATTATTTTATAAAAGTATTTTCTTTTTCAACTCAATTTTTTAATGTGTAATAATACCTTTTTTTCATGTCATACAATTTTTTGATTTCATCACCGGCACTTGTAATTGTATGTGTTTGGCTTCTATTAATTCCATTATTATATATAAATAAAAGAAAATCTATATTATAATAATTTTTGTAAACCATTATAATATAGATAATTACAATATGTGAAAATATATTCGCTTGTTTTTTATTTTCTGTACTTCAAAAATCCTCGTATTTTATCTATATGAAGGTCATTATTCGGCATTTTTCGAAAAATGGTTACAAATATTACGGTTAAATTTATCTTGTATTTTCAGATAATAAAAAACTTAAGGATGATTGATCTTCAATCTGAAGTATGAATTTTTAAATCTTTGAAAAAAGCTTCAGTACCAACATCGACAAATAATCCCATCGTAGATTCATGATTATTATAGAATTTGAGATCATTTATTACTAACGACGGTTGTTTGTTATTATTAATATACAATCTTGCTTTTTCTCCATTTATAACTAATCGAAGACTAATCCATTCATTTAATGTCAAATCAGCGTATGTTTCGTATGCGCATGGATATTCTTCTCTGAGTTTTTGAAATTTATATTCAGGATAAGCAAAATATTGTATGCTATGATTTCTTCGAATTTGTGATTCAGCTCTTGCATTGGTAGGTCTTAAATATATACATTCAAATTGTGAATTATCTTCATTGATATGAAAAGCTATACCAATAAATCCTCTCGAAAAATCAGGAGCATTTGGTAAAAGTCGGCTTAAAACTTTAACTTCGATTATCCCATTAGAAAATTTGATGTTGTTGATCTTGACAAAAGTCGGCTCATCAAACTTTAAAATTGTTGAGTCTTTTACAACTCTGATAACTTTCTGACCTTTCAGCTTTTGTTGTGCAAAAGATACGTTTACACCTTCCAATTTAAAATCAGCCTTACTTTTATTTTGCGAAAATATATAGCTTGTAAAAAGTAATAAAATACAAATAACAAATTGAGTTTTAATTTTCATTGATTTTGAGATTTAATTTGCTGTATTAGTCCGAAAATATCAGGTTGACCATATTCCTCTACAATCTTTCCGTTATAGAAACGGTAAAAATTCATTGCATTAATTTTAATAACCCTACCTGTAGGGGCAATATCTAAAAAATAGCCTTTATGAGTGCCGGTCATGGTGAATCTTGCTGCGATATTATTTTCATCAGCAATCATTTCATCTAATTCCCATTTTATATCAGGAAAACTATTGCGCATCATGTTAAGAATAAACATATATCCCTCTATTCCTCTAAGCGGTTCCGAATTAGTCGGCGCATAAAAAACGGCGTCTTCAGATATTAATTCTTTGCCAAGACTTATATCGCCGGTATTGATAAATTCTATAAATCTAAGCATTTGGCTTTTGTTAGTTTTTGCAGACATAATTTTTTATTTTTAGGTTTTCCTATCAAATATATTGAACTAACGTCTATTCAATCAAGTTGGTAAGTTATACACCTAAAAGGTTAGTAATGCAGATTATCAATAAAATAGAAAATACGTTTTAAATAGTTTTAACAGGTTGGTTAAGTTAGGAAATTATAACTTGCTCTCTTTTGGTGCGTGGATTATCTTTGTAAAATATAATTAGAAGAACATGGAAAAACTTGATTTGAAATATCCATCATGCCCTATCCGAAATATCCTTAGCCGATTTAGTGATAAGTGGTCTTTATTGATTTTATGTGTATTATACACTAAAAAAATGCGATATAGCGAAATTCGGAAAATGATTCCCGATATATCACAAAAGATGCTTACTAATACGCTGAAGAAATTAGAAGAATATCAGTTGGTTAAAAGAGAGGCTTATGCGGAAATTCCTCCTCGTGTTGAATATTCAATCACTGAAACGGGGATTAGTTTAATGCCTGCGATACAAATGTTGATTGATTGGGCAGAGGAAAACTTTGAAAAGATAGTAAAGGCAAATTAGTATTGAAAATTTAAGATATTTGTCTCGATTAAGATTTATTCTCTTCTGATTTTAATTGGTTTGCGATTTGTTTTGCACAACTTCGATCAGGCTTATTGGTTTCGGTAAAAGGTAAATTCTCGATAAAGAATATTTTTTTAGGTATCCAGTATTTAGGTAATTTCTGCTGAAAGATTATTTCTAAAGTATTAGGGCTATATGTCCCTTGTTTGATAAGCATGACTACGATTTCGCCGAATTTTTTATCGTTTAGTGAAGTAATCATAAAATCGCAGGTAATTTCTTTCCTCAAAATATGCTCCACTTCTTCGATCTGAATTTTAACACCTCCGCTGTTTATCACATTGTCTAAACGCCCTAAAATTCTGAATTTCCCTTCAGAATTAATCTTGGCTATATCGTTAGTAATGAGTTGGGTTGTAGTTAGCTTCGGTGCATTAATGACGAGTGTTTGTTTTTCTGAAAGGCTGATCTGTATATCTTCAAACGGTGTGTACCAATCAGAATGATCACTTCCATTGATTTTTCTTAAAGCAATATGCGATAAAGTTTCAGTCATGCCATAAGTAGACCAGATTGCATGCGGAAAATCAAACAGTTCTTTTAATAAATAGTCATCGACAGCTCCGCCACCTATGATGAGGTGACGGATTTGACGTAATTTTTTCTTTTGCTCCTGATTTTGTAACGTATTGAAAACCTGTAAAGGAGTCATCGCCGCAAAATCGGTTGCTTCTACTTCGCTTAGCGGATTACCTAACGATTCTGTTGTAATAAGATTTAAGCCTGCATATATCGATCGTACAACAACCATTTTCGCACCGATATATTTCAGATTCATACAGAGCAGTGCGGAGTCGTTTTTTTTAAGACCTAAAAAATCGCATGTTGTTTTCGCACTGTGCAACATTTTGCTTTTTTCGACCTGCATAACATGAGGAGCTCCTGTCGAACCCGATGTTTGAACTGATATATATTTCGATTCGTTAAACCATTCTTTCAGGAACGCGAGTAAGTCTTCAGTAAAAGAATAATTAGTTTCAGATATGTCTTTTCCTAAAATCTCACGATGCGTATAGACTTTACCGTTTATCTTGATTGTTTGTAGTTTAAAATCAATGTTATCAGTCATCCGAACGATTTATTTTTGTAACCAGTTCATTATTTGTTCTTCATTTATAGACGCAGAGTTAAACCACAACATGTCTTTCTCTAAATAGAGAGGTAAATCTACGTTGTCCGTAAATAATAAACCTGTACCCAATCCCTGATACATGTCAGACTTATATGTTGCACACCATTGTGCGATGGCATTCAATCCGATATTAGATTCTAATGCCGATGTTATCCAGAAATTGATACCACGGCTTTTAGCCAATGTTATCCATTCGTCACTGCCCTTGATTCCACCATGTAACGAGGGTTTAAGAATTATATATTGAGGTTTGATTGCATCTAACAGCTCCGCTTTTTTCTGACTTTGGTTTACTCCGATCAACTCTTCATCTAAAGCAATAGGTATGGGGCTATTTCGGCATAATTCATACATTTTGTCCCATTGTCCTTGGCGTATAGGTTGCTCTATTGAATGTAAATCGTAAGCTGATAATGCTTTCAACTTATCAAGTGCGTCATTTGGGCTGAAAGCTCCGTTTGCATCCACTCTTAACTGAATCCTTTCAGCCGGATAATGTTTGCGAATCATAGCCAAAAGTTCCAATTCTTTTTCAAAGTCAATAGCTCCGATCTTCAACTTTACACATCTGAAACCTTTCTGAAGTTTATCTTCAATCTGCTCTCGCATATATTCGAAGCTACCCATCCAGATTAATCCGTTAATCGGTATGCCCTTATTGCCTTTTGAAAATTCAGTATCCCAAAGACAAAAACTATTCTGCTCGAAATGTCTTAGTGCTGTTTCTAACCCAAACAGAATTGACGGATAATTCCCGAATTGTGCGTAATCGATTTTGAGATTTTTCTCTAAATCTAAACAGGCGGTTTCCAGTATCTGCTCATATTCTGGAATATCGTCACAACTCAAATCGGGTAGGGGAGCGCATTCGCCGATACCCATCCGCCCGTCTTCTGATTTGATCAGTATATACCAGCTTTTGCGAATGCTGAATGATCCTCGTGATGTGCCGGCAGGACGTTTGAAGTGTAAAACTTTAGGTATGAGCTTAATTTTGATACTCATAAGATTATGGTAATTTGGGATATTTTTTCCAGTTCGGTTTACGTTTTTCTAAGAATGCTTTACCCCCCTCTTGTGCTTCTTCGGTCAGATAATACAACATAGTTGCGTCTCCTGCTAATTCTTGTATTCCTGCTTGTCCGTCTAATTCGGCATTTAGTCCCGCTTTAATCATTCTTAGGGCAAGAGGGCTGTGTTCCATCATTGTTTCAGCCCATTCAACGACTTCATCTTCGAGACGATCGAAAGGAACTACTTTGTTAACCAATCCCATTTCTAAGGCTTCCTGAGCTGAATACTGACGGCATAAGAACCATATCTCACGGGCTTTCTTTTGTCCTACTACACGGGCTAAGTATGAAGAACCGAAACCTGCGTCAAAACTTCCCACACGTGGTCCTGTCTGACCGAATATCGCATTCTCTGATGCTATACTTAAATCGCAGACCACATGCAAAACGTGTCCACCGCCAATAGCATAGCCGTTGACCATTGCGATAACAGGTTTTGGGATGGAGCGTATTTGTTTTTGCACATCCAGAATATTCAGGCGGGGAACACCGTCGTTACCTACGTAACCGCCTAAACCTTTCACATGCATATCACCACCACTGCAAAATGCTTTATCGCCTTCTCCTGTAAGTACAATAACGTTTATATCTTGATCTTCACGGCAGATACGAAGCGCATCGCTCATTTCTGTAACGGTGGTGGGGGTAAACGCATTGCGGTATCTCGCACGGTTTATCGTTATTTTAGCTATGCCATTGTAGAAATCGAAAAGTATTTCTTTATATTCTTTCAATGGTTTCCATTCTCTTTTGCTCATATGCTGTTATATTTTTAGGTGTTTATAAAATTCTTTTAAATCTGATGTATTCATGTCCGCATCTGTGAAGACTTCCAGTACGATTGGTTTATCGGCGATTATTTCTTCAATGCAAAATTCAGGAATTACACGCTCAAATTCTTGTTTGTTTTTTGCTGAAAGATACCGACAACCCCGATCTTCGACCCATGCTTTGACGGATGTTTGGTGTGCTCCTGCAATAAAATCGGATATGATTTCACTTTTCTGTAATCCACCGAGTGTATTAAATATCTGACCGTTACCATTATTGATAACTAATATGCGCAGTTTGCCCGACAGATATTTATTCCATAAAGCATTCATATCGTAGAAGAAACTTAAATCGCCAATCAGTAAATAAGTCAGTACTTCTTTAGCAACCGAATAGCCTACTGCTGTTGACATTGAACCTTCTATACCGCTTGTTCCTCTATTGGCAAATACTTCTTTTACTTTGTGTATTTGAAAAAGTTGGGCATTACGCACCACACTGCTGTTAGCCAGTTGAATACAAGCGTCAGGCAGATGTTCAAGGATTGTTTTGGTTACAAATAAATCGGAAAAATCAGGAAATGTATAATTGTCGGAACGCTTTTTTATTTCATCCGATAATTTATACCATGTGTTTTGATACTCATTCTCCGAATCTTTATCTATTCTTTCCAATGCTTCAATTATATTTAAAGGCTCAGCTTCAATAATAACTGATAAGCATTTGAATGTGTCTACAACTTCTCCTTCGGGTGAAATTAACCAGAGATTTTCCTGATTATTCTCCCTAATCAAGGCTTTTAGCCGTTTAGATACGATATGTCCACCAAGATAAATAATCAAATCGGGAATAAGTTCTTTGTTGTCTTTGGTGGCGTATAGAATCGAATCAAAATTATATATCGGATGTTGCATCTCGTGTATATTAGCGATATGTTCAGCTAATATTACGCAGCCTTTTTTAGATGCTAAAGCCTGCAAGCCTTTGTTTATTTTGTCATTCAAAGATTGCTGACCGACTATAATCATTGGCTTTTTAGCCTTTTTCCATTGTTCCTGTAAATGTGTTGGTAATTCAAAATTATTATTCAGAAAAGCGCAACGTTCAATTTTACGGACATCAGGTAATTCGGTTATAGAGAAATCGAACAATGGTTCGGATAACGGTATATTAATATGTACAGGACCTGATGTACGATGATGAAGCGATAACAAAGCCTCATTGATGAGCCTGTTACAATACCAATGCTCGTTTGTGCCTTTTATTTCAGGCAGATGCACGCTTTTTCTGAAAATTGAGCTTCCCATATTAGCCTGATGAATAGTTTGTCCATCCATCTGCCCGATCCATTCCGTTGGTCTGTCGGCAGAAATAACCAGCAAAGGTAATTGTTGGTAATAGGCTTCAGATACGGCAGGTAAAGTATTGAGTAACGCTGAACCCGATGTGCAACAAACAGCAACAGGTTTGTGGAGGGCTTGTGTAAGACCTAAAGCAAAAAATGCCGCACTACGTTCGTCTGTTATCGAATAGCAGGTGAACCTGTCGTCGGAGGCAAAGGCTTGGCTTAATGGTGCGTTCCTCGAACCAGGAGCAATGACTATATGTTCAATATCAAATTGAAGCATCAAGGCCACAAGCTCTAATATATTCTTTTTGTTAGGGTACATCTGTTTAGCTATTCAGGTTTATAACACATTTAGGAGAGTTTGCATTTTGACGTTTGTTTCATGCCACTCTTGTGCCGCGACTGATGTAGGCATAATTCCGCCGCCCGCATACAGCGTTATTGTTTGTTTGCCAATTTCCGCACATCGAAGATTAACATACAAATCTGTTTTTTTGTTTGGATCTAACATACCGATTATCCCTGAATAATATTTCCTGTCGTTTGCTTCGTTTCGGATGATGAAATCGAAAGCTTCTTGTTTCGGGTAGCCACAAACCGCAGGGGTGGGGTATAAGTCGTTCAAGAGTTGACCAATCGAATCATTATCTTTCAAATTGAACGTAAAATCTGTTTTCAGATGCGCCACATTACCTGCTAACGATGTGTATATTTCACTTTCAGTAATTGTATCGGCGTGGATAGTCAATGTGTTTCTTATATATTTTGCTACAACTTCTTGTTCTTGTTTATTTTTTTCGTCCCAAACAATATTCTGAGTTGTAGTTGTATTCTGGTTGTATATTGATTGTGTTCCCGCCAATGCGACTGTTGCCCATTTATTTTGGTTACCCGATAAAAATATTTCGGGTGTATTGCCTATCCATAATCCGCATTGTGGTGTAAAGCAGATATAATTCATCATTGCCTGATAGGTTTCTACTGCTCTAAAAAAAGATTTTACAACGGAATGATCGGCTTTTCTTTTTATTGTATGTGAACGTGACAGGACAAGTTTTTTTATTAACCCGTTCTTGAGCGGACGAATAAACTGATCGAAATTCTGTTTATATGCTTCTTCTTCAATATCTTTATCTATGATGTCAGCATTTGATTCTTCCAAAATATCGGTAGATATTGGATAACCCTGAAAATTAATTTTATCTAAAAAATCAACGATATTTTCTAAGCCTCTTATTTCTGTTTCTGAATTGATAAGTATAATCGGGTGATGCTCTCCAAAATAGAAAGGACTAATGAGAAATCCTTTTTTACCACTTAATTCTTCTAAGTTTTTGAATAAAAGAGGATCACCTTCAGCCTGAATAATTAATCGTACTTCGTTTTCGGTAGGGAATCGATAAAGGGCAAAACTTTTTTTTCTTTTGACTAATTCTGTAAGCTTTATTTCTATTCTTTCTTCGGTTGACTTCATTATTTGCGACAAACAAAATTAACAATGCGTGCACTACATACTAACTTCCCTGTTTCTGATAGTATGTCTACATTCCAAACGTGCGATGATTTCCCTTTATGAATAATTTTACCGATAGCTGTGACGGTTTGTCCTACGGGAACGGATGAAACGTGATTTGCACTTACTTGAGCGCCTACCGCATAACTTTCCGCATCGCATAAAAGATTTGATCCATGTCCGGCAACACATTCTGCCAAAGCCAATGAAGCTCCTCCGTTGAGGTAGCCGAATGGTTGACATGTGTGTAAATTGACCGGCATTGTGGCTTTTACTTCGTCTTCATTTTCAGATTCGTAAAATGTGATGCCCAGATGCCCGATCATTGAGTTTTTATAGGATTCTATATCTATTTTATTGTTTGTCATAACTCCTGAATCTGCTTTTTCTTGTGAAAAAGAAACTTATTCGTGATTCTACAAAGTTAATAAACATTGGTGTGAGTAAATTAATCTTCTGCTAAATATTACTATTGGTTGGTTAAGGT
>CALYPL010000042.1 GCA_945273835.1 uncultured Dysgonomonas sp.
TTAAGATTGCCTGCTTTGTTTTTATGTATAACTTTTTTCTTTGCAAGTCTATCAAGCATAGAACAAACAGACGGATATTGCTTTGTAGCCTCTTCTTTGTCTGTCAAAGCACGAAATTTCTTTACAGTATTACGTGTTGTACGGGCTACATATCTGTTGCGCAGACGTCTTACTTCTGCTTGTCTTACTCTCTTTAATGCTGATACATGATTTGCCATATTGACTAATCTTTATTCTTTATTAATATTGTTTTTAAGTAGCCCATAGGGGAATCGAACCCCTCTTTCAAGAATGAAAATCTTGTGTCCTAACCGATAGACGAATGGGCCATTTCTTAGAATATTCAAGCTTTAATTGCTAATGTAATTCCTTGAATGCGGATGCAAAGATAGATCATTTTTTATTAGTTGCAAATTTTTCGACATATTTTTTTGCGTTTTCGTTATTATTCTTTTGTAATACCGATTAAAAGTTGATTTTTGGAGCTCTAAAAATTTTTGCTTAGTTCTTTCAAATAAATTACTTTTGTGCGATTTATAAATAATGTGAAATGAAAAATTATTTGAAAAACATAATCGTTACTTCTATTCTTAGTATAATTCCTTTTTTAGCCCTACAAGCACAATACCGCTCCCCTTTAGATATTCCACTATTATTAAGTGCCAATTTCGGAGAGCTGAGACCTAACCATTTTCATACAGGCTTAGATATTAAGACAGACGGAGTTATAAATAAACCGGTTTACGCCATTGCAGATGGTTACATTTCGCGTATATCCGTTTCTCCATCAGGATATGGTCTGGCTCTTTACATTGATCATCCGGAAACCGGTCATACCAGCCTATATGGTCATCTTAACAAGTTTGCCCCTGAAATATCCGCATATGTTATGGCAGAGCAATATAAACAAGAAACATATAAAATAAATCTTCAGCTCGAAGCCGAAAAAATACCGGTAAAAAAGGGGCAGTTGATTGCTTATAGCGGAAATACCGGTTCATCGAGAGGACCTCATGTTCATTTTGAAATTCGAGACACCAAGACAGGATATGCTCTTGATCCGTTGCTCTTCTATAAGGGCAATATAGACGATTCACAAGCACCTCTTGTAAAGGGTATTGCAATTTATCCGATTGTTGGTGAAGGTCTTGTAAACGAATCTGTATATCCAATAAAATCAAAAATAACAGTATTGAAAAATGGAGATTATTTGCCCTTTCCTGAAAAATTGAACGTTTGGGGTAAAATAGGTGTTGGCATTACAGGAATTGATAAGATGAACAAGACTTCAAATATCTACGGAGTAAAAGAAATTCGACTTTATTGCGATGAAAAGCTGCTATGGAACTATAATATTGATTCAATAGATTTTGATCGCTCTATGATGATAAACAGTTTTACAGATTATGATGAATGGGTAAGAACAAAAAACTTTTATATGAAATCATATATTGAACCCGGCAATAAATTATCGTTTTATAAAGCAATCAACAGCGGATATATAGATATTAATGAAGAGCGTGTTTATAAATTACGATACGAACTTCAGGACCTATATGGTAATTTAACGACTTATAAATTCTCGATAATAGGAAAAAAGCAAGATATCCCGCAAATTGGTACTTGTTCAATGGCAATGTCGTACAATCAGAATAACTATTACATGAAAGATGAACTTTCTTTAATTGTACCTCAAGGGAGTTTATACAATGACATCTGTTTCACGGTTGATAGGATTGTTTCAGAAAATTATTTTTCAGATATATATAAATTAAATAACTACTTTGTTCCGCTGAATAGTAAAGCCACATTAAAAGTGAAATTGAAAAATGATTTATTATCAAATAAAGCTACATACGGACTAGTAACAATAAATGAAAGAGGCAACCTAAACTGGGTGGGTGGAAGTTACAATAATGGCTTTGTCTCTGTTGAAATTAATCGGCTTGGTGATACGTACGTTGTAGCTTGTGATAGTGTTGCACCTCGGATAACTCCGATTAAACCGGAATTATGGGGACGGTCGGGTGAAATTAAAATCCGTCTTAACGATAATCTGAGTGGTGTAAGTGATTTTAGAGGAACTATTGATGGTCAGTTTGCATTATTTGCACACGATATTAAATCGTCAATTTATACTTATACTATTGACCCCCAAAGAGTTGTTAAAGGGAAAAAACACAATTTGGTATTTACCGCAAAAGATGCTTGCGGCAATTTAGCAGAATATACCTGCGAATTCTCTTATTAAATTATAAAAATCAAACTCAAACAATATTCTTTAAACGAAGTCCTTCAGAGCAAAAATAAAAGACCTATGTTTATATAGGTCTTTTTATAATTTTAGTCAATCAAACTAAACGACGGGACTCCCCGGACCGACTTCTTTTGAAGGTTGTATAAGCGAAAGACTTCCATCTGCATTTTCGACAGATAATATCATACCTTGCGATTCAATCCCTTTCATCTTTCGTGGTGCAAGATTAGCGATAAAGCAGACCTGTTTACCTATCAAATCTTCCGGCTTGTAGTGAGCAGCAATACCGGAAATAATAGTACGTTTGCCCATTCCGTCATCAAGCAGAAATTGTAAGAGTTTATCGGTTTTAGGTACTTTCTGGCATTCCAAAACAGTTCCTACACGTATATCAAGTTTTGTGAAATCATCAAATGTCACGGTTGGCTTTTGGGGAGCAACTTTATGTTCAGCAATCTCATTCGCTTTTTTAGTATCCAATAACTTCTGAATTTGCTTTTCGATGGCATCGTCTTCAATTTTTTCGAAGAGTAATTCAGCTGTACCTAATTGGTGTCCCGCAGGCAAAATATCCACACTACCCAATTGTTCCCAACTCAAATTCTTAACGTTGATGAAGTTGCGCATTTTATCCACGCTGAATGGTAAAAACGGTTCGAAAGCTATAGCCAGATTAGCAGTTATCTGCAACGATAAATTGAGAATAGTTTCTACACGTGCCATATCAGTTTTCGCCAATTTCCAAGGTTCAGTGTCGGCAAGATATTTATTGCCGATACGAGCCAGATTCATAGCTTCTTTCAGTGCGTCACGAAAGCGGAAAGTATCCAAAGAACTTTCGACCGCCATTTTTACATCCGCAAATTCAGCGAGAGTTTGTTTATCGTAATCAGTCAGTTCATGAATAGGAGGAACTTTTCCATTAAAATATTTCTGGGTAAGAACGAGTGCCCGATTGATGAAATTTCCTAAAATAGCTACAAGCTCATTATTATTACGTGCCTGAAAATCTTTCCATGTAAAATCGTTGTCTTTCGTTTCAGGCGCATTAGCAGTTAAAACATAACGCAATACATCTTGCTTTCCCGGAAAATCCTCTAAATACTCGTGAAGCCACACAGCCCAATTTCTCGAAGTGGATATTTTGTCTCCCTCAAGATTTAAAAATTCGTTGGCAGGTACATTTTCAGGAAGGATGTACGAACCTTCTGCTTTTAACATGGCGGGAAAAACTATACAATGAAACACGATGTTGTCTTTTCCGATGAAATGAATCAATCTTGTATCCTCTTGCTTCCACCATTTTTCCCAACTATCGGGCAATAATTCTTTAGTGTTGGAGATATAACCGATCGGAGCATCAAACCATACATACAGCACTTTACCTTTCGCATCGGGTAGAGGAATCGGCACACCCCAATCAAGGTCGCGACTTACCGCACGGGGTTGTAAACCCATATCGAGCCAAGATTTACACTGACCATAAACATTTGCTTTCCATTCCTTATGATCTTCCAATATCCATTTGCGAAGCCATTCTTCATGCTTGTCAAGCGGCAAATACCAGTGTTTAGTTTCTCGCATAACCGGTTTAGAGCCTGAGATTGTCGATCTCGGATTTTTCAGATCTGTCGGACTCAAAGACGTTCCGCACGATTCGCATTGATCGCCGTAAGCATTTTGATTTCCGCAATGCGGACATTCACCCATAATATAGCGATCGGCGAGAAACATCTGTGCTTCCTCGTCATAATACTGTTCACTTGTTTTTTCTACAAACTCGCCTTTGTTATGAAGTTCGAGGAAAAAGTCAGATGCCGTTTTTTTATGTATATTCGAGCTTGTGCGGGAATATATATCGAATGATATACCAAATTCTTCGAATGATTTTTTTATGAGATAATGATATTTATCCACAACATCCTGAGGCGATACCCCTTCTTTCTTAGCTCTGATGGTTATCGGTACACCATGTTCGTCCGATCCACCGATATGTATTACCTCTTCGCCTTTGAGGCGTAGATAACGTACATAAATATCGGCGGGCACATATACTCCCGCCAAATGTCCGATGTGTACAGGTCCGTTGGCGTAGGGCAACGCAGTTGTAACAAGCGTACGCTGAAATTTTTTATCCATATACAAATATTATTTTATTTTTTTTCTAACTGTCCGAAGCTCTGTTCCATAATATAACATAGTCTGCTATATCAGTATCACAAATATACGTCATTATAAAATGCTGTACAATCCGATATAGACTATCATAAATATCAATTAAAAGGAAAAGCAGAAAAATGATAGAACATTTCCCTGCTTCTCGTTTATTGTTTCGAATTTAGCTTATTCTGCTTTGTCTTCTGCGGCGGCAGGTTCTTTTTCAAAAAACTTGCGGAACTCGTCTAAAGATATAGATTTTTCTTCCACGCCAAGTTTTGATTTAAGACATTCAATAATCTTACTTTCCATTGCACGGTCAATAAGATTACGTCTGTTGTCTTGATTCTTCAACATATCGTTCGCATAATTTTCAATCATTTCATCAGGTAATCCCATCATGCCATATTGAGCAAACTGAGCTCTTGCAGCTTCCATAGCAATAGCTTTGACATCAGCTTCTTCAATTTTAAGCTCATTTTCTTTCGCAATCTGTTCTTTTATCAGATGGAATTTCAAGTCTTCGATGATTTTTGGATATTCAGCATCTAAAGTTTCGGCTGTACGCTCTTTGCCGGTCGCCATTAACCATCTTTTAAGGAATGTATCGGGAAATTGTAACTCGCCGACTTTATTCATTAATAATTCGCGAGCATCAAGTAAGAATTTATAGTCGCTGTCTGGTTTAAATTGTTCAGATATGCTGTTTTTTACTTTTTCACGGAATTCTTCTTCTGTTTTGATTGTGTCTTTTCCAAAAATTTTATCGTAAAGATCTTGGTCAAGATCAGATTCTTTGTAACGGGTTACTTCAGTTACGGTAAATTGAAATTCAGGAGAAATAGCTTGTACATCAGGTTTCTGTATTTTCAACAATGAAGCTATTTCTGTTTCGTTGCCATCGTATGCTTTGCCCGGATTAAAAGTGATAACATCGTTAGGTTTAGCACCAATAAATTTATTTTGCTCAGCCTCATCTTTCATATATGAAGGCATAAGAACACCTGCTTCAACACTGATTCCGCCTGCTTTGGCAGCACCGTTTTCAAGCTCTACGATATTACCTTTTATAAGGTCTGTGGCAACAGCACCTTCATTGATTGATTCGTATTTACCGTAATTTGATTTATATGCATTAACCTGTTTTTCAACAAGCTCATCGTTGATGTCGATATTATAATACGCTATTTTATCTTTGTCTGAAAGGTTCAACTTTATTTCGGGAGCAAGAGCTATATCGAAGAAAAAATCATAATCACCTTCAGTTGCAAAGTCAATTGATTGTTGCTTTTCTTCGTTCACCATTGGCTCACCAAGCACATTCAGCTTGTTGTCCTGTATATATTTATATAGTGATTCTCCGACAATTTTGTTTATTTCTTCGGCTAAGATTGATTTTCCATACATTTTCTTTACCATTCCCGTAGGCACAGTTCCCGGACGGAATCCCGGTACATTAGCTTTTTTACGGAAAGTTTTGAGGGCATTATCATATTTGTCCTGATAATCTGCTTTAGCCACACTTATTTGTATAATAGCGTTTACGCTATCCACGCTGATCAGAGATGTGTTCATCTTTATACGTTTATACGGAAATTATGATTAAATATTATATTTTTTAAACTTGTGCACGTTTTAAAATAAATCTATATTATATAGATTCTTTCAGAAGATGCAAAATTAACTTTATTATCGTTATTATCAAAACGAAATAAGTAAATTTAGAAGTATTATATTTTGTAGGCTTATTTTATTCTGTTTTTATTGGCATTCGCCATTCGTTTTGTTTAAAAATATGTTTTGCAACATGTTATATTAACAAAAAATATTAACTTTGCAACTGTGTTTCCAAAATATTTGTAGCTGTTTCAGTATGGTAAAAAATACAACCGATGTTATAAAACTATCAGATAGTATTCCTGAAATATGGGCTTTGCTGAATGATAAAGACAGAGACGCGATTGTTATGAACACGCGCATCGTCGAGTTTAAAAAGAACGAAGTCATTTATCATGAGAATGATATTCCTGTCACTCTCATGTGTCTATATACCGGAAAAGTTAAAATTTACAAAGAAGGTGTCGGTGGTCGGAATCAGATAATCCGTATGATCAAGCCTTCGCAGTATTTCGGATACAGAGCCTTTTTTGCCAAAGAACCATATGTAACCGCAGCATCGGCATTTGAGACATCAACCGTTTGTCTTATCCCTATGAAATTGATTGAAGACATTGTAGCGACCAATCCGAAACTCGGCATGTTTTTCATTCGTGAGTTGTCTAACGATTTGGGTATTGCTGACGAACGTGTGGTTAACCTCACCCAAAAACACATACGAGGGCGTTTGGCAGAATCTCTGCTTTTTCTAATGGATAGTTATGGATTAGAAGAAGATGGTGCAACAATAAGTATCTATTTGTCGAGAGAAGATTTGGCTAATCTGTCGAACATGACAACATCGAATGCTATACGTACCTTGTCGAATTTTGTCGATGAACGTATAATATCCTTAGATGGTCGTAAAATTAAAATCATAAATGCGGATATGTTGCATAAAATTAGCCGTATCGGATGATGATACAGAAGTTGGCTCTAAAATATCTTGATAATCTATACAGGCAGGTTGACCGTTTTATCAATAATCCTGTCGGTACACAGGAAAACGTATTGAAGTACCTGTTACGGCATGGAAGCCAAACATATATTGGTAATCAATACAACTTCTCCGCTTTAAATAATAAAGATGATTTCCGGAATAAGGTTCCGGTTTTTCGTTATGAAGACCTTCGGCCTTATCTCGATAAGATTATTGTAGACCGGCAGGAAAATATATTGTGGGACAAGCCGACACGCTGGTTTGCTATGTCGTCGGGGACTACCGAAGATAAAAGTAAATACATTCCTGTCACAAGAGAATCGCTGACTAAAGGTCACTTCCGTTGCGGTGAGCAAATGCTTGCGATTTATGCGCAATCAAATCGTAAGGCGAAGTTTATTTTTGGCAAAACCCTTGTGCTTGGCGGAAGCAAGCAAATCAATAATATAGGTGAGGGGATATTTACAGGCGATATATCGGCAATTCTTGTTAAGAATGTTTATTTATGGACAAAACTAAGCCGTACACCGGAAAAAATTTCGCTTATTCCTGATTGGGAAGAAAAATTGGATACGCTAACTAAATATGCGCTAAACCATGACGTAAGGGCTTTAATGGGAGTACCTTCATGGTTGTTGGTCTTGCTCAAGAAGATAAAAGCAGAAACAGGGCGTGAACTTACGGATATATGGCCTAATCTGGAAGTGTTTTTTCACGGAGGAGTAAGTTTTACCCCATTTGAAGAACAATATAAGAAATTGATTCAAAAGCCCGATATGTATTATTGGGAAACCTATAACGCTTCGGAAGGTTTTTTCGGCGTGCAGTACGATAAAAATTCAAAGGATATGTTGTTAATGCTCGATAATAGTATCTATTATGAGTTTGTTCCGATGAATGAATGGAATGCCGAGCATCCGAAGACGCTTACCCTCGATGAGGTTGAGGTCGGGCAAAATTACGCTGTGATGATTTCTACAAATGGCGGATTATGGCGGTATATGATCGGAGACACGATTGAATTTACTTCAACTAAACCTTATTTATTCAAGATAACAGGACGAACTAAGAGCTTTATAAATGCTTTTGGTGAAGAGTTGATTGTTGATAATGCAGAAAAGGCGTTGGACGTTGCTTGCAAATTGACAGGCGCTCAAATTGCAGATTATACGGCTGCTCCTGTTTATTTTGGTGACAATAATACCGGTGCCCACGAATGGTTCATCGAGTTTGAAGCAGCTCCATCTGATATGGCAGATTTCGTAAAGGCTTTAGATGATAATCTGAAAAAAGTCAATTCGGATTACGAAGCGAAACGATCATACAACCTATCATTAGGTGAACCTATTATACGTGTAGTACCCAAAGGAGCCTTTAACGCTTGGATGAAATCGGTGGGACGTTTGGGTGGGCAGAATAAAGTTCCCCGACTGTCTAACAATCGTGACTATGTCGACAAACTCACGGCTTTTCTCAACCTAAAATAAAAAGACAGTAATTTGACTTAATTACTGTCTTAAT
>CALYPL010000043.1 GCA_945273835.1 uncultured Dysgonomonas sp.
ATTAAGTATTAAAATATTTAAAATCAACTAAGATCAAGTTGATAAATCGTATCAGTTGTATAAGTACTGTCGGGACCATAAATGACCCAATCAGTAAGTAAACTTGACGGATAATTATATTTTTTTCCTTCCTTTAATTCAGGTATCCAATAAGGGCTGTTCAAAAGTTTAACCTCCATATTATCATGTTCGTCTATACTCGATACCTCAAACCAAAGATGCTCTTTATTCTCATCATCGCCATCAATAGGTATACCTAATTTTACAAGAAATGCCCATTCAGATTTATCGGGTTTATCAGACTTAAATAATTTTTTTATAAGTGATTTATTATTATTTTTCCATGGATTTTCTTTTTCAAAAGCAGATTTAAAAAGTCCGAAGCGTTCCATGGCTAAAGCACTCATTCTGAAAGTCTCTTCGTTTGATATATAATAGATCGGATTGTCGGCTAAGGTTTTAGCATAAATTTCAGGAGATACCATATTACCGTCTTCAACAGCAAAAATTACACCCGAAGCGTTTGCGTGAATATTATCTTCACCTTTACGATCATTCATGCTTCCTAAAATATTAGAAGGCATTTCTTTTAACGCTTCCTCCCACCGTAACCAGCAAAGATTTATTCCCATACCGTCATAGCCGATTGTAAATCTTTCTCTTTCAAGCGCAGGATCAGATATAAACTTCTTAACGGTCATATTCAGAAGCGTATTCATTTCTTCAACACCCTGAGTTATGTTTAACATTTCTAACTCAACAGAGCCGCATCGTTGCAAACCATGCGTATGTAACCAGTAGTATGTTTTATCTCCAATTTTATCATATACACCATGTGACGTATATAAATAATCGGGCGAAGGCGGAATCTTTGACTCAGCAGTCATTTTTAACCATTTGGCAGACAATAGTCTGAATGACATAAAATCAATTACTACACTCGCTTCCGGTACAATGGCATGCAGAACTTTCAATTGCAGATGAAATGACTCTAAATTATCATTGCCAAAATTCATCGAAACCTCAATATATTCATTCTGTACTTTAGCAGATTTTAACGATTCTTGATCAATATTGTTGGCAAAACCAAAATCTTTTATATTTAATTGTTGGGTTGGGACAACAAGTACATCGGCAAAATAAGTTTCGTCCCGATAAATTAATTCAATAGCCATACTGTGAGTTATATTTTCCGATTCACACTCATCAGACAATCTGAATGATTTAAGCGAAAAATCCTTATTGTTTCTAAGAGAATATTCGATTTGGGAGGGAGACAAATCCGCACCCTTATCATTAGGTAATATACCCATCACCGATGCCATTTTACTTTCGCCATCAGCCAGAAGTTCATATTTTTTATCGTTAATCATGCCCTGACACTTTAATAGTTATAGAAGTGATTATTCATTATTCAAAAATACAATAATAATATTACGAACGATTAAATACGCCTAATATTTGCAAAAAAGCTGTATTTGTAATTATTGAAATTTTATTTATATTTGTTTCCGGTAACTTATCTGCCCAATAAAGCAAAATAAAAAATACAACTATATGAAATTCTCTATATCAAGTACAGCCCTATTCAGCCACTTACAGGCAATAAGCAAAGTCATAAATTCAAAAAACACATTACCTATTTTGGATTGCTTTTTATTGCAATTGGATGGGACTACCTTGTCGATAACAGCATCTGATGTAGACACTCGTATGGAAACATCAATAACTGTAAACGAAGCGGAAGGTTCAGGTAAATTTGCCGTTAATGCTAAAAACCTGCTTGACCCGTTGAAAGAATTGCCTGAACAACCATTAGTGTTCGATGTCAACGACGAAAATTTAGAAATATTCATATATTACCATAACGGTAAATACAACTTTATAGGACAAAACGGAGATGATTATCCTCAGCCGAAGGAATTGAATGACACAGCCGTGGGCCTGTCTATTGAGCCTCATGTTTTGTTTGACGGCATAAACCGAACATTGTTTGCCAGTGCCGACGACGAGTTGCGTCCTGTAATGAATGGCGTATTTTTTCATATATCACCGGACGATTTGACTTTTGTCGCTTCAGACGGGCATAAATTGGTACGATACAAAACCTTGGCAGTAAAAGGAGTAGAACGAGCTGCGTTTATTCTGCCTAAAAAACCAGCTAACTTATTGCGCGCGTTACTACCGAAAGAATCAGAAACCGTTGAAATTAAATTTGATGAGAATAATGCACACATTAAAATGTCAGGTTATATCATGACTTGCCGTTTTATAGAAGGACGTTACCCAAATTACAATTCAGTTATCCCGCAGAGCAATCCCAACAAAGTTACCTTAGATCGTCAATCGTTTCTCAATGCTATCAAACGTGTGTCTGTATTCTCAAATCAAGCCAGCAATTTAATAAAGTTGCAATTATCAGATAACACTATCGTAGTATCAGCACAGGATATAGATTTTTCAACAGCCGCAGAAGAAACCATATCTTGTGAATACGCGGGAACAACAATGAATATTGGTTTCAAATCGAGCTTCTTGATTGAAATTCTGAATAATATACCATCATCCGAAATTTCACTTGAAATGTCAGACCCATCACGTGCCGGATTGGTTTTACCTCTTGAAAATGCTGAAAATGAAGATCTGCTGATGCTTTTGATGCCGATGATGCTTAATGATTAAGACTTGTTCTTAACATAACTGTATAATAAAACTTTATCTTATACATTCTATCAGAAGGTATAAGATAAGGTTTTTCATTTAATAAAAAAATTGAAAATGGAACTGAACCTAAAAAATCCACTTATATTTTTTGATTTAGAAACCACAGGAACTGATACAGTTCATGATCGGATAGTTGAGATATCCTATCTGAAAGTTTTTCCTAATGGTAAACACGAATCAAAAACACGCCGCATAAACCCTGAAATGCCTATACCTCCGGCTTCAACAGCAATACACGGTATAAGTGACGAAGATGTAAAAGATTCTCCGACATTTAAACAAGTCGCTCGCTCATTAGCCGATCAGCTGGAAGGGTGCGATTTAGCAGGTTTTAATTCAAGCCGATTTGATATACCCTTACTTGTAGAAGAGTTTCTGAGAGCCGGAGTAGATATAGATTTTTCCAAAAGGAAAATGATTGATGTGCAGGTTATATTCCATAAAAAAGAACAACGCACACTTGAGGCAGCATATAAATTTTATTGCGACAGAGTGCTTGAAGATGCGCATTCAGCAGAAGCCGATACAATGGCAACCTATGAAGTCTTGAAAGCTCAATTAGATAAATATCCGGAACTTGAAAACGATATGGAAAAACTTGCCGCCGAGTTTTCTTCATATAATGATAACGTTGATTTTGCCGGCCGTATCATTCGGAATGAGCATGGAATAGAGGTCTTTAACTTTGGTAAACACAAAGGAAAACCGGTCGCTGAGGTTTTGAAAAACGAACCGAGTTTCTACGCGTGGATGATGGATGCCGATTTCCCCCTAAATACAAAGCAGGTTCTCACAAAAATCAAATTACGTGAAATGAACATGAAATAAATAAGGAGGAGTTTCTTCTTTATTTTTTCCAAAAAAGAAATCTGTAATAAGTAGAGCAGGATATCGGAA
This sequence comes from uncultured Dysgonomonas sp., assembly GCA_945273835.1. GTDB lineage: Bacteria > Bacteroidota > Bacteroidia > Bacteroidales > Dysgonomonadaceae > Dysgonomonas. The sequence goes on from CALYPL010000043.1 coordinate 3,622, forward strand.
AATAAGCTGCTCTTGCCATAAGCATTGCCTTACCCTTACCTATATCATTATAAATGTGGAACAAGTATCTGCGTTTGCTTATACAAAATGCAGTAAGTTTCAAATATGAGCTGAATGAAGTTTGACTTTGCAGTTCAGTCATTTTTAATGCCGCACTCAACGTATCGTTCGATATACCGATTGTTTGAAGAAAATCATTCATTCTTCCGTGTCGATAAGCTATTTCAGGCTTAAGTTTTTTATACGTTTTAAATGTAGAGATGATGTTTCTAAAAATATTTTTAGGAGTCAGTCTGTAATCTTGCGGTTTATAGAATGATGCGGATGAATTGAACCGCCGATGATGCACGAGTACTTTGTCGATAAAAATAATGTTGTTATTGGCTGCGGCAACCATTTCGAGGATAACATCATAATATCGGAAAGGGCTGACTAAAGAAAGGTCACCCTTTAAATAAGTTAGAAGATTTCTTGAAAATAAAAGTGTATGACCCGGTAAGGGGCTGACAAATAGCAACCTCAAAAGGTGATAATTAGGGATGCGCTTATCAAACCAGATAGGAGAACCATCTTCGGAGAACGGCTGAGAAAAACAAGAGCACATCATTTTGTCTCCGATGGCGTTAATTTGAATTTCAAGTTTGTCAGATTCCCATATATCATCCTGATCAGAGATAGCAATATAATCACCTTCAGCTTTCATTATCGCCGAAAAGAAATTATTATTAATACCTTTTCCCGAATTATTCCGACCGATTTTAATAAACGGATATTTTTCTGCGTACTCCGAAATAATTTTATATGTATCGTCAGTTGAATTATCATCTTGAATAATCAACTCGAAAATAGGGTAAGTCTGATTTATGATAGAATTTAGCTGTTCTTCAATAAATGCCGCTCCGTTATATGTGCACATGACAACCGATATTTTCTTCACAAGGCTGTCTTTTGTGGCTTGTAGCATTATCCTTTAAATTTATTTACTGACCAAAATCGCAGACGTAGAAGAACGTATAGTCACCAACCGTTTCCTTTTCCACATTCAGCCATTTAATATTGTCCTTCGCAGGTTTAGTTTTAATAATAAGTTTTCCTGTTGAATCGTAATCTTCAACCCATAAAACCCTGAATCGTTTATTAGTACATTCATAGATGCTATGATAGATACAATAGCTGAAATCATCCCATTTTTTTATCCTCTCGGGTTTACCCATTTTTTTCAGCTCATTACTTATCTTTTCAAGATATTGAGCTTTACTGTTCGCAGTAGTGAAAACACGTTTTTCAGTAGCATAAACTACTGAACCATCATGTTTGATGCTTGCAGTATCGACAGATATTTCAACACCATGCGCAAAAGCCAGATCGTGCCATTGAGGCTGGATCTTCTGAGCTATTTGAGACGGTTTACACGAAGCAATAGACAGTATGACTACAAGTAAAGTTAATAGCTTGAATTTCATGTTAAATACGTGCTATATTTTTATTCTTAAATCATTCCAAATTTATGAAAACTTTTTATAAACTCATGTGCGTTGATAAAAAAACGTATCCTATAATTTATTATCTTTGTATAGATAAGGCGTTTTTCCGATTATTTTCATTGAGATGATTGATCTGAAAGACCAAACGCAGTTGTTATCAGGATCTTTATTCTCAACTTTACATTTTTACAATATTTGTTAATGAAATATATTGCAATATTCTGTGGTTCTTCCTTAGGCATAAATCCGGTCTTCGCCGAACAAGCAGAGCTTTTGGGCAGAGAGCTGGTAAAGCATGGCTACGGTATTGTTTATGGAGGAGGAAATGTAGGACTGATGGGAGCGGTTGCCGATAGTGTTCTTGATGCAGGAGGAGAAGTTATTGGTGTTATTCCTGAATTCTTGAGCCTCAAAGAATTGGAGCATCTTGCGATAACTCAGGTGCATAGAGTTAAAACCATGAGTGAAAGGAAGGATATGATGAATGAATTGTGTGATGGAGTCATAACATTGCCCGGAGGATTCGGAACACTGGATGAATATTTCGAAATGTTGACGTTGGGACAATTGTCGCAACATAAAAAAGGAGTGGCATTGCTTAATACAGAGGGATATTACGATCCATTGATAAAGATGGTAGATAATATGATTGATAACGGATTTCTAAAAGATGAATATAGAGATATATTTATCGTTGACAAGCAAGTGATTCCACTTATTTCCAAAATAAAAAATTATAAAGCTCCGCTGAATGAAAAATGGGCTGAGCCAAAAATCATAAAACGATAAAATATGGCGATGACAGTATTACAAATAGGAGATCATATTCCTGATACGCTTGGAGTAGATCAGGACGGAAAGATGGTATCAGCAAACGAATATAAAGGTAAAAAATTAGTGCTTTATTTTTATCCAAAAGACAATACGCCCGGTTGTACTGCCGAAGCATGTAGTTTGAAAGATAATTTTGACGATTTGCGCAAAGCAGGATATGAAATTGTCGGAGTGAGTGCCGACGATGAAAAATCGCATCAAAAATTTATAGAAAAATATCAGTTGCCATTCAGATTAATTGCTGATACAAGTAAACATTTATGTGAAATGTTTGGAGTCTGGGGCGAAAAAATGATGGCGGGACGTAAGTATATGGGTATATTCCGTACTACGTTTATCATAAATGAAGATGGTATAATTGAGCGGATTATCAGCCCTAAAGAGATAAAAACAAAAGAGCACGGTGCTCAAATTCTTGGCATTAATTAAACATTTCTATATCAATAAAGAATTTATATAAAAATATGGCAGAAGAAAAAGAAACTAAAGCAGCACCTAATACTGAGAAGTTAAAGGCTTTGCAGGCTGCGATGGATAAAATAGAAAAAAGCTATGGCAAAGGTTCCATCATGAAGATGGGTGATGAAAAAATAACTGAAGTTGCGGTTATACCAACCGGTTCAATAGCGCTTAACGCCGCTCTTGGAGTAGGGGGGTATCCACGAGGACGTGTGATAGAAATCTATGGACCAGAGTCTTCAGGTAAGACAACGCTTGCCATTCATGCAATTGCCGAAGCGCAGAAAATGGGCGGAATAGCCGCGATTATTGATGCCGAACATGCCTTTGACCGCTTTTATGCGGAAAAATTAGGTGTAGATGTTGATAATTTGTGGATCTCTCAACCAGATAGCGGAGAACAAGCATTAGAAATCGCAGAACAATTGATCCGTTCATCTGCGGTAGATATTGTTGTAATTGACTCGGTTGCGGCTTTAACACCAAAAGCTGAGCTTGAAGGTGAAATGGGTGATTCAAAAATGGGGCTTCAGGCACGTTTAATGTCACAAGCCTTACGTAAATTGACAGCTACTATCAGTAAAACCAATACCGTATGTATCTTTATCAACCAGTTGCGTGATAAGATTGGAGTGATGTTCGGTTCGCCCGAAACAACGACCGGAGGTAATGCCTTAAAATATTATTCTTCCGTGCGTCTTGATATTCGCAGAATCGGGACTTTGAAGGATGGCGAAGATGTAAAAGGAAGCCAGACACGTGTTAAGGTAGCAAAGAATAAAGTTGCACCTCCTTTCCGTAAAGCCGAATTTGATATTATGTATGGCGAGGGTATCTCTCGTGCCGGAGAAATAATTGATTTGGGAGCTGATCTCGGTATAGTCAAGAAAAGCGGTTCATGGTATAGCTATAACGATACTAAATTAGGGCAAGGTCGTGAGGCAGCAAAAGATACAATTAAGGATAATCCTGAATTGGCAGAGGAATTGGAAGGATTGATTTTCGCAGCATTAAAAGAAAAGCACTAAACTATTAGAATATTAAAAAAGAGTCATAATTTTAATTATGGCTCTTTTTTTATTAGGGATAAACTCTTATCCTTAGCTATGTAGATTCATTATTAAAATATATAAGTTAACATTTTATTGTTAATATCAAATAATATATCTTTGCCGCTTAGATATTTTACAAAACTATGAATAAGGAATATATTTCTAAAATTATGAAATATACCTGTCCATCACTATTGATTGGAGGGGTTATTTTTTATCTCTGTTGCATTCTTAAGCCGAATGAAGTATCTACCGATATTCATTTCGAACATATGGATAAGGTTGTACATTTCCTAATGTATTTCGGGCTTTCATTTGTAGCTTCATTTGGTTATATATATGGCGAAAAAGGGCGAATCATCATTTTAAAAATGATTGTTTTTGCCTTTATATTGCCAATATTATACGGTGGACTTATTGAGATTTTACAGTATCGGTATTTTGAAGGTCGAAGTGGTGATTGGTTTGACTTTCTTGCTGATTTTCTTGGTTCTCTTGCAGTATTACCTCTCGCATTATATTTCAGGCGGTATTTGTTGAATAATATACAGAACGACTGATCTGCATTTTGGAAATTAATTCTTTAATAGCTTTGTATTTATATAAAAAGAAAGATACT
>CALYPL010000044.1 GCA_945273835.1 uncultured Dysgonomonas sp.
GCTTTAAAGGTTGCCATGCAAGATGAATTTACTGTAAACTATTGGTAAATATTTTTCCGAAAAAGCCGAATAAAAACGTCTATATAGATAAGAAGTTCGGATTTTTTAAGCAAGAAAAAAGAAATCAGGCGACTATATAAAAATATAACCGCCTGATTATCATATTGTGACCACGACAGGATTCAAACCTGTAACCTTCTGATCCGTAGTCAGATGCTCTATTCAGTTGAGCTACGTAGCCATTGTTTTAACGAGTGCAAAGATAATTGGAATTTATTTTTATGCAAAATTTTCACCAACAAAATTTAGAAAAAATAATGAGGCCTAAAGTCTAAAACCTAACTATCAAGCCGTTGAATATTTTATTTGAGTTATTCTTAGAAATGTTAGAACTGAAAGGTTTCTTTATTCAATAAAAGGCAAAAAAGCGTCATCAATATGATCTATCTGAAACTGATTCTCATGCCATACTAAAGCCAAAACGTCGAATCGGGCAGGTTGGTTAATATCGTGTTCAATCAGATAAAAATCGGCAGCCTCAATCATCCGTTTCATTTTAACCTTGGATATAGCATCTTCAGGTTTACCCCATTCAACAGATGTTCTTGTTTTTACTTCTACGAAAACGATAAAGTCTTTATTCCGAGCAATAATATCTATTTCAAATTTTCGGAAAAACCAGTTTCGCTCCAGAATTTCGTAACCGATCTGTTCAAGATAAGCAACGGCAGCATCTTCGCCTTTCTTTCCAATATCGTTGTGTGCTGCCATGCAATTTTATTGGGCTGATAAAGACCTTGATAATTTACTATATATAGGAACTATATCGGTTATATCTTGTGTCAGACAATATTCCACCGAATCGTTAAGTCCGTTAGCTTCAAGTCTTTTTATATGCTCCGAATTTTTAAGATAATCTGCTACATTCAGCTGAGCTTCCTGCCACATGGCAAGTGAAACACGTATGGCATCGGAGGTAGCATAATATCCTCTTTTTTGCAATATATATGCTAAAGCACCGCCGAATAAAGTATCTTCCATATTGAAACGATCGTTCCAACCGGCACATACTATCAAAACATCTTTAACGCTATCGGCACAATATGCTGCCACTGCACTTATATTCAGAAAGGAGCCGATGATAAGTGTTGAAGCGTCTTGAGCTACATCTATAGCATGCGTACAATTGGTTGTGGTCAGAACAATTTCTCTGCCTTTCACTTTATCGGGCGTATACTGAAAGGGTGAGTTACCGAAGTCGGCAAAATCACATTGTTTGACGTTTCGTTCTGCTCCCACAAGAAAGCCTTTTTGCTTGTATTCTTTTGCTTCTTCTAAGGTTGCAACGGGTATGATGTTTCCTACGCCATTCTTGAATGCAGTACATATAGTGGTTGTGGCTCTGAAAATATCTACTACCACGACTATATGTTCATTCTGATCTAAAGAATATGATTTGTATAGAGCGGGTGAAAAACAGATATCTACATTCATAATATTATAATTTTTTACGCCGTAACGTGATTATTTGTACCTGACTCGTTGTTTCAGCTTATTGTCAAAAGATTCTCGGGCAAATTAATATCGACTTAATCTTTTATAGCCTGACGTATCCTTACAAGTTTTTCTAATAACCCCTCCATTTGATCAAGTGGTAACATATTGGCTCCGTCCGATAAGGCATGCGCTGTATCGAAGTGTGTTTCCATAAACAAGCCGTCAACACCTGTGGCAATACCTGCTTTACACATGGTTTCGATGAGTTTAGGCTGTCCGCCCGTAACACCAGAAGATTGATTTGGTTTTTGCAGGCAATGAGTCGCATCGAGTACAACTGGAAAACCGAATTCTTTCATTTCGGGTACACCTCTGAAGTCGACTACAAGATCAGAATAGCCAAATGTAGTTCCTCGGTCGGTAATGATTACGTTTTCATTGCCAGAATCTACTACTTTCTGTGCCGCGAATTTCATACCTGAAGGGGCAAGAAACTGACCTTTCTTTATGTTCACAACCTTGCCTGTTCTGGCTGCCGCTATTAATAAATCGGTCTGACGGCAAAGAAATGCTGGTATCTGTAATACATCCACATATTCGGCAGCCATAGCCGCTTCATGGGTTTCGTGTATATCGGTTACGGTGGGTACCCCGAATGTGTCATGAACCTTACGTAATATTTTCAATGCCTTTTCGTCGCCAATACCCGTGAATGAGTCAACTCTTGAACGGTTGGCTTTACGGTACGATCCTTTGAAAACATAGGGAATATTTAGACGGTCTGTGATTGTTTTCAGCTTATCAGCAATTCTTAGAGCCATTTCTTCCCCTTCAATTACACAAGGTCCTGCCAGTAAAAAAAAGTTATCTGTTTGTAGGTCTTTTATAGTCATATAATATGATTTTTATTTCCGTATATTATTTAATACAAATATAATGATTGTTTCATTAATATTCTTTCATCCGATAGATTCGCTTTACTGCTTTTGATGCTAAATAGTTAATAGCTTCATAAAAATTGGGTTATACAGTTGGAGATATCCCTATTCAATTATTCATGTAGCTCATTTATATGAATTTATTTTAAAGATTTATAATCAAAACTATTCGTGAATTTGTTATATATAAAAACGTTGTGATGAAAATAGCTATTAGTGGTGCATCGGGATTTATCGGAACCAATCTTTCCGATTATTTTAAAAAAAATGGTAACATTATTGTGCCTATCAATCGCTTTTTGCTCGATGATGAATCGGCAGAAAAATTAAAAGAAGCATTGAGTGATGTGGATGTTGTTATCAATCTTGCGGGTACATCTATTAATCATCGGTGGACTGAATCGTATAAGAAAAAAATTTACGACAGCCGTATTTTCACAACCAGAAGAATTGTTGAAACCATAAATTCGCTTGAACGTAAGCCCCAATTATTTATTTCAGCTTCGGCGGTGGGTTATTATCCGTCAGAAGGTTGTTATGACGAATACTCTTCAACAAAAGGTGATTCGTTTTTATCTGATATTTGCTATCGGTGGGAGCAGGAAGCCCGCCAAGTGTCTGCAAGTGTACGATTAGCGATCACCCGTTTTGGAGTTGTTATAGCTGAAAAGGGAGGGGCTTTTAAACAGATGACTTTGCCGATGAAGTTTAAGGTGGCAACTGTTGTCGGACCGGGAAGCCAAAGTTTTGCATGGATTTATATTGATGATCTTGTAATGGCAATGAAACATATCATAGAAACTCCTTCAATAAACGACATCATCAACTTTGTAACTCCCGAACATGTGACGAACAAGGAGTTTACCGAAACCATAGCAAAACACAGAAAATGTTTTATACGGTTAACCATCCCACAATTTTTCTTCAGAATGATTTTAGGCAAAGCATCTTCAGTAATAACAGAAGGTCAGTGTGTTATACCGCATAAATTGTTAGACTCCGGTTATAAATTCATTGCACCGACAGTAGAGAAGTTAGCCGATATACTCTACAATAAACATGGATGACAAGTATAAAATCGGATATAATTGAAATAACATTCAAAACAATCACAACTAAACCATTCGACTTTAAACTAAACACGAAATACGAACCGCCTTGTCAGAATAATATAAATTGATGGTCTTATTAAATACGTCTGATTTAAGTTCATTTGTAGCTAAAATTATTTACTTTTGCCAGTAATTCATTTATCTGTAAATTTTTATAATAATATCGGTATGAACATAGCAATAGTCGGCATAAGTGGTGCGGTGGGACAGGAATTTCTCCGTGTTATCGATGAACAAAACTTTCCTTTTGACGAGCTTCATTTATTCGGTTCTGCACGCAGCGCAGGTCGTACATATAATTTCAGAGGTAAAGAATATACAGTTAAAGAATTAAAGCATAACGACGATTTCAAAGGCATTGATATAGCTTTTGTTTCGGCAGGAGGCGGGACTTCACTTGAATTTGCCGAAACCATAACCAAATATGGTACGATAATGATTGATAATTCCAGCGCTTTCCGTATGGATAAAGATGTACCGCTTGTAGTGCCGGAAGTTAATGGGGAAGACGCTAAAAAACGCCCCAAAAATATAATTGCGAATCCCAATTGCACAACAATCCTAATGGTGGTTGTGTTGAAAGCGATTGAACAATTATCGCATATCAAGCGTGCCCATGTCGCTACTTATCAGGCTGCCTCAGGAGCAGGTGCTGCTGCTATGGATGAACTGGTAAACCAGTTTAAACAGATTGCCAATAACGATGACGTAACCGTTGAGAAATTTATCTATCAGTTGGCTTATAACCTTATTCCTCAGGTGGATGTGTTTACAGATAATGATTATACTAAAGAAGAGATGAAAATGTATAACGAAACACGTAAAATAATGCATTCTGACATTGAAGTAAGCGCAACATGTGTTCGTGTACCGGTCTCGAGAGCGCATTCCGAAGCTATCTGGATTGAAACTGAGAACCCCATATCAGTCGAAGCAGTACGCGAGGCTTTAAAACATGCCGAAGGTGTTATCCTCCAAGATAATCCGTCTCAAAGAGACTATCCGATGCCTCTATTCGTAGCCGGAAAAGATCCGGTATATGTAGGACGAATACGCAAAGATCTGTCTAATCCGAATGGTCTTACGTTTTGGGTCGTTGGTGATCAGATAAAAAAAGGTGCTGCTCTGAATGCTGTGCAGATCGCACAATATCTGATAAAGGAAAAAGCTATTTAAGGCAAAAACAATTTGCAGAATCAAAACAAACGATTATATTTGCACTCGCAATAAAAATAATAGTTATTAGGAAGTGTGGGTGAGTGGCTGAAACCACCAGTTTGCTAAACTGACGTACGGGTAACCGTACCGGGGGTTCGAATCCCCCCGCTTCCGCAATAAATATTGAATATCAGTTATTTACAAGATTAACTCCCAATATTACTCCCATAAAGGATGAATATCGGGAGTTTTCGTTTTTTTAAGTATATCTCCGCATAAGATTGCTAATATTTTTAAGGTGTGTTTTTCTTGAGAATAATATAAGGTAGTAGACTTAATTAAGTATGTCTTTGATTGGATAACTTTCTACGACATCTCCCAAAGAATGAGCATATTCAATTTCACTTTCGATAGCAGATTTTTCACAGAATCTCATGAAATTTTTTGCTAAAATACTCTGTCCCTGTTGTATATTAGTACTTATTGTACCTATTTTATTAAAAGACTGTACAAAGCTGGTCAAATCTTCATGATTGATTAAATGCACCCAAACACGTAAATTCGTCATTATATTGTCATTAGAGTCATCGGATAGAATTCTTGTTATTATTTTGCCATTTTGTATAAAATCATCTACATTTGGTTTTTTACTCACCTGATAAGTTGTTATTGCAAAGTTATAAAAACAGAAACCAGCATATTCATTTATATCTACAACAAAAGTAGCTCCGTAACTATTATCAGGATATTGAAAAAGTAAGACATCACCCTTATGGAATAGTTTAATTTTTTTATTGCTTTTTTTGCGCTTTTTGGGCTTAGCATTTGTATGACTGATTTTTTTTAGAAAATTATCTAACTCTTTTCTCCTTGCATTGCCAGCCTCTCTATTTACTTCTTTTGTCCATTTTTCAATAGTTGCATTTTTAGAAAGGACATTTTTTACTTCTTCCAGCAATTCAGCCGTCATTTCTCCAATTTCCCAGAAAGCTAAGGCATATACTGTTACACAGATTTCATAAGAAAAATTATCACAGGAACATTCAGCCTTATCATCTTCATATTTTTGTTTTAAGACTTGATTATCTGCGCCTTCATTATATAATTCGGTGAAGTTTGAATATAAATCCAGAGCCAAGTCTCCATCAATAATTTTTACACCATCTGTTGCCATACTACTATTTTAATTGTAAATATAACAGCTATTTTTATACCAACGGCATTGTCTCAAGTTTACATTTTGCATAATTATTTTTATAAATCTGTTCGTTCAGGTGTTCGCACAGCCAATACCATCCTTCAGGCAGATTGAAGTATTTGCCGTTCGGCTGTTTTTGGTTCAGATACTCGATTGTACACCATTCGTAATCTACAACAAAAGCAGTTATATGTTTTATCGCTTTTCTGATAGGTTGAAAATCCCAACTATCCATATTTCTAAAAGTTTCGGCAGTAAACAGTTCCGATATAACGCGGCTCGAATGATAGGGCAGGCGGTCAACAGCTTCGTCATTTTTTGATACATATTTCGTCAGGTAGCTGTTTAGGGCTTTACAATTATTATTGATATGTCGAACATCTATGCCGTTGTATTTAGTAAGATCAAAATTGACATTGATTTTACGCTGATTTTTTTCGTTCCGAAACTGATTGTCGATAGCTTTAGCCATAGAGTAATTAAACGAGCGCACAGGCATAAAGTTGTCTTTTATTTTCGTTCGCAATTATTTAAATTTACTTTATTGATACTTGATAGGTGTGTATCATTGGAATTAATACTTACACAATTTTCTTGATTGTCTATTTTTTTTAGAGATGTTGCTATAATCGTCTGAAAAGGTTAAACAAAATTG
>CALYPL010000045.1 GCA_945273835.1 uncultured Dysgonomonas sp.
TTTTCTCAACCTAAAATAAAAAGACAGTAATTTGACTTAATTACTGTCTTAATTATATATCCTATTTACAATACTATAACAAACTTGCTGCTTCCGAATCAAGAAACCAATATAAATATCCCATGTCAGGATTTACTCTTGCGGCAGGTAATTTAGTAGAGAATTTTTTCTTATTTCTTATAATATCTCGCACCATCTCGGCTTTTTGTTTGCCCATAGCAAGAAAAACGATGTGTTGAGCATTATTGATGACAGTTCCGGTGAGAGTAATCCGCTTCATTCCGCTTGTCGGATGTTCTCCGACGGTACATGCTTCCTTATGATCCCAAAGTTCGATCTGATTAGGAAATATGGATGCAGTATGTCCGTCATCACCCATGCCAAGTATCATTAATTCAAAACATGGATTACCGTTACGTTGGAGCGTTTTACGTTTCAATACTTCACTATACCAAACAGCCTCTTCTTCAGGCTCGTTCTCGCCATGAATCCGATAAATTGATTTTGGATTGATAGCTGGTATTTTGCTGAATAAATGATCGCGTGCCATACCATAATTGTTCATAGCATTGTCGGCAGGTACACAACGCTCATCACTCCAGAAAAATGAAATTCTATCCCATGCTATCGAGTCTTTGCAGTTAGCAGCCCAATAATCAAATACCGCTTTTGGTGTAGTACCTCCTGATAGAGCAATATTTACATGTGGATAGACACTTAATAGCTTTTGAAGGAAGGCTGTAAAACCTTCACTTAATGAATTTGCGTCTTGAAATACGTTAATTTCTTCTTTCATTATTAGTTTTTATAATTCACAATATATGCCGTCGTCAGATAGATTCTTGCACGGATAGCGCCATGTACCCGTTCCGTCCTCAATTAACTTGTCAGCGCATTCAGGCCCCCATGATCCGGATGGATAACCGTGCAAAGGAGCATTTTTTTTGTTTTGCCAGTAGTCAAGTATCGGTTGAACAAAACGCCATGTAGCTTCTAATGCATCACTTCGTATATATAAGGTTGAATCGCCGATCATACAATCGAGCAATAATCTTTCATAAGCTTCCGGTACGTATGTGCCATGTAGATCTGAATAATGAAAGTCAATATTTACAGTCTTCACATTATATCCGCTACCCGGTACTTTCATACCCGTTTTGATGAGGATACCCTCGTCGGGCTGAATACGTATAATAAGTTGATTATCCTGATCGTAAATATCTTTATTTTCAATAAATAGCTTATGAGGAGTCGGTTTGAAATGAATTACAATCTCTGTGACCCGAGTCGGCAAACGTTTACCTGTGCGGATATAGAAAGGCACACCGCCCCAACGCCAGTTGTCAATAAAAAGCTTCATGGCAACATAGGTTTCCGTACGGGAATTCGGATCGACATTCTTTTCCTCTCGATATCCTAACATGTGCTTCCCCCTAACAGTCGACGCAGTGTATTGTCCTCTTATAACATTGTTTTCAAGATCAGATTGACTTAGCGGACGCAAAGCCTGAAACACTTTCAGTTTTTCGTTACGAATAGCTTCAGAATCAAGAGACATGGGAGGCTCCATGGCAATAAGTGCCATTAATTGCAAAAGATGGTTTTGAACCATATCACGCAAAGCACCAGCATGATCGTAATATCCGCCTCGATTTTCAACACCAAGACTTTCCGATGCGGTAATTTCAACTCTTTGTATATAGTTCCTATTCCATAAAGGCTCGTATATACCATTTGCAAAACGTGTTACAAATACATTTTGTACAGTTTCCTTACCAAGATAATGGTCGATACGGTAAATCTGTTCCTCTTTATAATCTTTCAGCAATGCCTTATTAAGCTCTAAAGCTGATTTAAGATCAGTACCAAAAGGTTTCTCTATGATTATGCGTCTGAATCCTTTGTCCTGTACATTTAATTGTTGCTCTGCCAGATTATGAGGTATTACCGAATATAGATCGGGTGGGGTAGATAGGTAAAAGATGTAATTGCCGGGTGTTTTGGCAATATTATCAAGCTCTTCCAATCTGGTTCTTAGTATAGAATAATCTTTACTGCTTTTGGTGTCAATTGCCTGATAATATAAGTTACGGCAGAAATTATCTATTTCAGTTTCTTCTGCATCTTTGGATGTGGAAAAATTTCGGATGCCATCTTTCATCTTCTCTCGGAAAGCATCGTCTGTGAGTTGACTTCTTGAAACACCAAGAACCGCATAGTTCGTGGGCAACATCTTTTGTATGTATAAATCAAAAACCGCCGGAATAAGTTTCCGATAGGTCAGATCGCCCGATGCTCCGAAGATGACTAATATCTGATCTTGGATATTTTTTTTATTTAAAGTCATAATTGTTATTGTTTTTTGATCTCGTGACCACCGAATTGATTGCGCATTGCTGCTAACAATTTCATGGCGAAAGATGACTCCTGACGTGATTCGAAACGTGTGAACAAAGAGGAAGTAATGACATGAGCGGGAACGTCGAAGTCCATCGCGGTCTGTACAGTCCAGCGTCCTTCGCCACTATCGGCAACATAGTCTTTTATACCATCAAGGTTTTCATTGCCTTCTAAAGCATTGCCAATAAGCTCAAGTAACCAAGAGCGAACCACCGATCCATGCATCCATGTACGAGATACTTTTTCTAAATCAACGTTGTATGGCGAATTTTTCATTATTTCAAAACCTTCGGCATAGGCTTGCATCATTCCGTACTCAATTCCGTTATGTACCATTTTTACCATATGACCTGCACCACTTTCGCCACAATAAATGTACCCGTCTTCAGGAGCCAAGCTCTTAAATATAGGTTCAGCATAGTCACAGGCAGCTTTATTGCCGCCATACATCAGGCAATAACCATTCTGCAATCCCCAAACTCCGCCGCTTGTGCCGCAGTCAAGATAGTGAATGCCTTGTTCCTTTATTTTTTGTCCGCGTGCAACAGTTTCGCGCCAGTAACTGTTCCCGCCGTCAATAATGATATCGTCAGCTTTAAGTAAAGGTAAAAGGTCCGCGATATTTTGATCTACAGGTTTACCGGCAGGAACCATGAGCCAAACAATTTTCCGACCATCAAGTTTGCTCACTAAGTCAGCAAGGCTTGTCGCACCGATTGCACCTTTAGATACAGCTTCGTCTACTTCTTTTTGAGTCAGATTGTATGCAACTACTTCATGTCCTTTTTGCAACAGGCGTTCAACCATTTTTCCGCCCATTTTACCTAAACCTACGAATCCTATTTTCATATCTATTATTGTTTTTAGTTTTTACTTCTCTTATCGCTGATGTTATCAAACAGTTCTGATAATCTGTATAAATAGCTATACGAAATTAGCTATTTTTATTGAACTATTTGGTATGATGCGGATTATAATTTTAGTTGACTAATAACTCAGACTGATTTACAATTATTTATATTTATGAGATGTGTTATAGATTGTATCGATTGATTTGTGTGAATTTGTAAATAAAAAAGAGCGACAGATTTCTGTCGCTCTTATAGGTAAGAGTATGTTGTTTCTGATTATTCAGATACTACTTCAAATGGTATTTCTACCGATACGTCTTTGTGTAATTTAGCTATAGCTTTGTATTGACCAACTTCTTTCACCGGTTCTTTTATTACTATAACTTTACGGTCTACATTATAGCCAAGTTTTTCAAGGGCTTCAGATACCTGTATGCTTGTAACTGATCCGAAAATAGTTCCTGTTGAGCTTGTTTTAGCACCGATTGTCAAAGATACACCATCTAATTTAGTAGCTAAAGCTTCAGCGTCTTTTTTGATTTTTTCGAGCTTGTGAGCGCGTTGCTTCAAGTTTTCGGCAAGAACTTTTTTTGCAGATTCTGTAGCTATTATGGCTTTACCCTGAGGTAGAAGATAATTGCGTCCGTAACCGTCTTTCACGTTTACAACGTCATCTTTATATCCCAGATTTATAACGTCTTCTTTTAATATAACTTGCATAACTGTTATTCTTTTATTGATTATTTCATTAAGTCTGTCACGTAAGGAAGTAAAGCTAAATGACGTGCTCTTTTTACAGCTTGAGCCACACGGCGTTGGAACTTAAGTGATGTACCTGTGATGCGACGAGGAAGTATTTTTCCTTGTTCGTTTAGGAATTTCTTTAAAAATTCAGGATCTTTATAATCAATATATTTGATGCCATTTTTTTTGAAACGGCAATATTTTTTACGCTTTACGTCTACTGACGGTGGAGTTAAATATCTTATTTCTGATTGTTGTGCCATGATTTAGTCCTCCTTAGTTTCTTTTTTCGATGATTTTAAATTTCTTCTTTTTACAGCATATTCATGCGCAAATTTGTCCTGACGGAAAGTCAAGAAACGGATAACTCTTTCGTCGCGGCGGAAGTTTGTTTCAAGCTTAGCGATCACATCAGGGTTAGCATCGAATTCTATAAAAGAATAAAATCCTGTTGATTTTTTCTGAATTGGATAAGCAAGTTTGCGTAGTCCCCAATTCTCATCATTCACGATTTTAGCCCCTTCACCGATCAAGAAAGTCTTGAATTTTTCTACCGCTTCCTTCATCTGAGCATCAGATAAAACGGGAGTTAAAATGAAAACGGTTTCGTAATTGTTCATAATAGATAATTTGTAAAATTAAAAATATCAATATTCACTTCATTTCTTAAAAATGAGCGTGCAAAGATATTGATTATTACTTGGAAAAGCAAATAGTCTGTAGTTAAATTGTATTTATCACCATCTTAAAGTATCTTTGTTGCCATTATGAGCTGTGTTAGAGTTAATGATAGATTATAAAGAAATGCAACAGGATCTTGAACTTATTTTTCCTATAATCAGTGGAAAAGTGTCGATGGCTATCAACCGTGTGATGTCACGGAATTTCCGTCGTGACGGCTTGGAGATTACACCTGAACAATGGACTGTGTTGGCTTTTCTGTGGAGAGAGGATGGTGTTACGCAGCAGCGTTTGTGTGATGCTACTTTTAAAGATAAGCCAAGTATGACCCGTTTGATTGACAATCTGGAGAAAGCAGGTCTTGTTGAACGTAAAGCGTCTCCGAATGATAGACGTGCTAATCTTGTGTATTTAACCGAGACGGGACATTGCATCAAGAAAAAAGCGGAAGAAGCTGTTCAACAGACTGTGGAAACTGCTTTGGCGGGACTTGACGAAGAGCAGGTAAACCAGATGCGTAATACATTGAGGGTTGTTTTCCTGAATATGCGTAAGGAAGTTGAGGGTAAATGATTGATCATTTAAATTCTAAATCAAAATAAATTGGTAAATGATCGCTGTAACCACCTTTATACTTGAATCCTGAGTAAGTCCGATAAGGCTTTTTACCTCCATATTTCGGGTCATCCTCAAGTAAGAAATTTGCTCTATAAACATTGGCGCGATTATCTTTAATTTTGACTACTCCCTTATTTTTCAAAAAGTTTCCATTTACAATAAATTGGTCGGGAAATATCCAACGCTGTCGGTATCGGTAAGACCCTTTTTCTTTATTATTAGTCTCATTCAGAAACATATTATATAACAGTCGGTCTTTGATCTCGCTGTTTTTGCTCTGTCCATCCAGAATTTTTCGCATGCTTTCATTGTCAGGATAATCGTTGAAATCGCCCATAATAATGATATAAGACTGTTTGCGAATGTTAATGATGCTGTCGGCCTTTTGTTTTAATAATTGCGCAGTCTGGAGGCGGTAAGGGTTTGTTTTTTTGATACCTCCTACTCTTGATTTGAAATGACAGACAAAAATATCAAGTATAGAGCCGTTTTCAATTTGCCCCGTTACATGCAGGATATTTCTTGTGGGCGATTCGGGTAAACCAATGAACACAGGCTTATATTCGTGTGTTTCGGTTATTT
>CALYPL010000046.1 GCA_945273835.1 uncultured Dysgonomonas sp.
TAGAGCGCTACACTGATAATGTAGAGGTCGGCAGTTCAACTCTGCCTGGGACTACTTAAGTTAAAGTATAACCTTATAATATATATAGAAAGCCTAATAATCATTAAGATTGTTAGGCTTTTTGTTTTTAATATTTATCATGAAATAAATTATCTAATATGATAATTGAATTATCAAATTTTCTAAAATTCCAGATTAAAATTTTGTGCTATTGAAATATTTATAAGGCTATTTAGCGTAAAATATTGAGAAGACATAAAATGTTTGAATTTCTATTAAACTCCAATCTAAATAAATACACTATCCTATTCAAGCTTTACTATATTTCTATTAAAAAAAACAATATAAGATAAGCCTTAATTATTCATTACCTTTTTCCTGAAATCGTACTCAAATAAAACACAATGAATATAAAAATAATTTCAGATCAATTGTCTCATATAAATATTTTCTAAATAAGCGTGGCTATAAACTAATTATTATCTCCGAAATCTATATCATGAATTGATTCGTTATTTAACGTATTCTGAATTTACCTTGTTGATAATTTATTGATTTTGTGTTAAAATTATTATATATTTATGATTATTTGTATATTTTTATTAAAATTGTAAATTAGCATTTAGTTGTCAGCTTTATTATTTTCGATTGATTATTTGTATTACTTAAATTATTTAATGGATGAAATTTTATCAAAACGTTTTTAGGAATACATTTCAATTAAAAAAGGAGATGTATCAAATTCCTCTTTTAATGGTAATTCTTTTTTTGATGTCTAATATATGTATGGCTCAGATCGGAATTAAAGGAAATGTAGTTGATGGATCAAATCAACCCTTAATCGGAGTTTCAGTCGTAGTTAAGGGTTCGACAAATGGTGTGATAACAGATTTGGATGGTAATTATTCAATAACAGTACCAGACATTAATGCTATTCTGACATTTTCATTCATTGGCTTTCAGACACAAGACGTAGTCGTGAAAAGTAATAGAATAATTAATGTTACGATGACTGAAGATGCAAAGGTACTTGATGATGTTGTAGTAGTTGGTTATACAACAGTTAAGCGCGAAAGCCTTACAGGAGCACTTCAGACTGTCAGCAATGAGAAGTTGCGTGATGTTACTACACCCAATGTTGAAACTATGTTAGCCGGCAAAGCTCCCGGACTTCAGGTTATTCCCGGATCGGGGCAACCCGGAAGTGCAGGTAAAATAACTCTTCGAGGTAAAGCTACTTTGAATGGTTCTATTGATCCATTATGGGTTATTGACGGTGTTATTGTAGGTACAGGATCTTACGATTTAAATTCGATGGATGTTGAAAATATCACGATTCTCAAAGACGCAGCTTCTACTGCAGTATATGGTTCATTGGGCGCTAATGGTGTGATACTGGTAACAACTAAAAAAGGTAGAGCAGGTAAGCCTTCAATCAATTTTTCAGCAAAATTTGTGGCAACAGATTTTACGATGGGCAATTTTAGCGTTATGAATGGAGCAGAACTGTATGATTACTACAATTCACTTTATGGTGATAAACCTGATTGGTTTAATCCGGATATACGTAATCGTAATTTTGATTGGGAAAAAGAAGCTATTAAGACTGGATTTGCTCAAGATTATAATCTATCAATAAGTGGTGGGTCCGAAAATATGACTACTTATTTTTCCGCTGGAGTTTACGATGAAAGTGGTGCTGTTAAAGGTTATGATTTCACAAGATATACTTTCCTGTTCAAAGTAAACTACAGTCCTTACAATTGGTTGACGATTAGACCTCAGATATCGGGATCAAGAAAAGATGTCGATGATAAGCAGAAAAGTTTGAGTTCAGTATATGTAAATTTGCCTTGGAATTCACCATATAATGCGGATGGAAGTCTTAAGCCTTACCGTCCCGATGATTGGATTTATAATTCTTCCACCTCTAACTATTTGTACGATTTACAATGGAATTACAACAAGAGCAGAACCCATTCAATCAATGGTAATTTCGATTTTGATGTGAAAATTTTAGATTGGCTGACATTTGCTTCAGTTAACAGTTATCGTTATAATCAAAATACAGAAACACGTTATGTGGATCCTCGTTCAAATGAAGGCCAAGCAGATAAAGGTTCGGTTTATGATCTATCTAAAGAATACAATAGATTGTATACAAATCAGTTGCTGAGAATCAATAAAACTTTTGGTTTACATAGTCTAAATGCAGTTGCTGGTTATGAATGGAACGAATATGATTATAAAATATTATATTCCAGATCTACAGGTATACCCTCAGGACATCCGGTTCAGTCAGTAGCTATGCAGCCGGTACAATCTTATAGTAATAAAATGGAACTGGCTATGGAATCTTGGTTATCTAATTTTAACTATTCTTATGACGGAAAATATTTAGGTCAATTTTCTTTTCGGCGAGATGGAGCATCGGATTTCGCCTCTAATAACAAATGGGGTTCGTTCTTTTCCATCGGAGGAGGATGGAATATACATCGAGAAGACTTCTTTAAACTAAAATATATTGACGAGTTGAAGCTAAGAGCAAGTTATGGATCAGTCGGTAATCGTCCTTCAGATGCCGACCGAAACAGTAACTTTTATAATTGGCAGTCTCTTTACTCTTTATCCTTAGGAAGCAGTTACGATCAAGTATCAGGAGCAATGCGTTCTCAATTAGGTAACCCTAATTTAAAATGGGAGAAAGCATATGTATTCGGAGTAGGTCTGGATGTCAATTTCTTGAGCCGTTTCAATCTAACAGTTGATTATTATTATAAAAATACATCCGATTTATTATTTAAAGTTCCTCTGCCCTCGGTAATCGGTGTAAATGGTATATGGGCTAATGCCGGTAAGTTAACAAACCAGGGATTTGAGGTATCGGTTGGAGCTGAATTATTAAAAACTAATAATTTAATGTGGAGAGTTGACGCAAACCTTAGCCTTAACAGAAATAAAATCAAAAAATTATATAATGGACAAGATCAGATCGTAAAGTCTGACGATTCTGGTATTTACGGAGGAGCTAACTATCTTTATAAAGTTGGAGAAAATATGGATTCATACTACATGCCTCAATGGGCAGGCGTGGATCCGGCCAATGGCGATCCCCTTTGGTACACATTTGATAAAGACGGAAACAGAGGGACAACAAACAGTTATGCGGTAGCTCAACAGAACAGGACTATAGTCGGACATGCAAATCCGGACTTTTACGGAGGTTTTTCTACCAGCTTAATCTATCGAGGCTTTGACTTAAGTGCTAATTTCGGGTATTCAGTAGGTGGGCGTATATATAATTATAACCGTACAACCCAAGATTCAGACGGAGCATATCTTTACTATAATGCAATGAAGATGAAACACGGCTGGAAACGTTGGGAAAAAGAAGGAGACATTGCCACACATCCCAAAGCATCATGGGGCAATAGATCAAGATCAAATCAACAATCGTCACGTTACTTAGAATCAGCTACATTCCTTAAAATGAGAAGTCTGACAATCGGATATAGTTTTCCGGTAAAAAAATTATATGTATCCAATCTGAAAGTTTTTCTTACAGGAGAGAATCTTTTCACGATCACACCATTTACAGGTCTTGATCCCGAATTGCCCGGTGGTCGCGATAGAACAGCAGTCAGCCAATATCCACAGACACGTAAATATTCAATAGGTATAAACATTACCCTCTAAAGTAAAGCCAGAATTATGAAAAAGATAAATATAGTTTCAGTCCTAATTTTCCTCTTGGGATTTATTTCATGCGATTTAGATAAAGACCCATATTCAGCGATGAGCGAAAATGAAATTGAAAAACAACAGGAAAATGCAATCGGCACTTTGGTAACAGGATGTTACGGGACTATGAAAAGTTGGATAGAAGAATACTATTATTTAGGTGAATATGCGGGAGATAATGTACTAAAACACGCCCCGTCATCAAATGATTTTTATAATTATTTTACATACTCACCCTCTTCAAACAACTCGCACGACAACAGTTTCTGGGAAAAAAGTTATGCAATCATATCACAAGCAAGTAGCATTATAAATAAATTCCATGAAGGACAAAGTGAAGAAATAGATAAGCGATTAGGAGAATTACACTTTATGCGAGGACTATGTTACTTCTATATGTCACATATGTTTGGGCGTCCCTATTACCAATCACCCGAAACCAATTTAGGATTGCCACTTGTTAACGGTATGCCTTCTGATATCGGAAAAATTTCACTTCCCGACAGATCAACAGTAAAAGAAACATATCAGCAAGTAATAAATGATTTGACCATTGCAGAAAGATTGCTTAATGGTAAAACAGCAACATCTTCAGCCTATATTTCACAAGCAGCAGTACAAGCAATACTATCAAGAGTATATCTGTTCATGAGTGGAACATATGAAAATCCAAATCCAGAATATGCAAAAAAAAGTATAGAATATGCAACACTCGTAATAAACTCAGGACACTATGCTCTTTTACCACGTTCCATATTTGTGAAATATCCGACATATCCTCCCGATGCGGAAGTTCAGACCGAAACCATTTTAGCAATAAAAAGAGTTCAGACAGAATACCCAAGCGGAGATTGGGATAGCCCAATCGGTAGTATGTATGCTGAAATACAAGGCTATGGATGGGGAGAAGTGTTCGCGAGTGAGAAATATCTCAATTTATTACGTGCATCAGCACCAGATAAAAAAGATGCACGTTGGGAATTTATAAAACCGCAATACGAATTAGATGTAAACCAGAATCGCATACCATGTTTTCGATTTGTCAAATTTGAAAACGGCTCCTATAATTACGTACAATCGCCAATCTCAAAAGATTCCGAAGGCTCATATACAACAATAATTAACAAACAAACCTATAATCTGACACTTGCCGATGCCGGAAATAATATGTACACTATCAACTACGCCGGCACAACATACAAAGGCGAAATAGATTACATAATGAAATTAAATGCAGCCTATCCGATGTACTATATCTATAAATGCTCCTTACAAGATGGATTTCCCCATTTATGGTCGCCCATTATCACACGTTTAGCCGAAATGTATTTGAACAGAGCAGAAGCATATGTGAAACTAAATAATTACGATGCCGCACTAAAAGATATAAATATGATCAGAGGGCGATCAGTGATAGGAGGAGAATACCCTGCAGGTTACCTCACAGCATCCAATGCGTCAAGCATAGTCGACACAGAACGCCAGCTTGAATTAGCATTTGAAGGATTTCGAGCATATGACGTTTACCGACTCGGACAAACAATGGTTCGTAGATATCCGGGATCGCACGAAGGAAAAGAAGATATAGCACCAACCGATAATAGAATAATACAATTAATACCACAAAAAGTTATCGATGCCTATAAACCGTCGATACTAACCCAAAATCCATTATAATTGTAATATTGTTGAGAGATTTTATACAGAGAGTAGCTAAAATTAGCTGCTCTCTATAGTTTTTCATGAAAACAGTCTGAAAAGAATTTCATAGATGACAGATGTTAGACATATTCTATCCGAAAAAAAATGCACAAAAAGTGATTTTTCTTTATCGGAAATAAGTAGTTGATTATAAAATAAATATAATTCATTGAATTCGAATCTTGAAAAAAAAGTTCAAAAAAAATAGCAAAAAGGCTTGCAGGGAAAAGAAAAAGCTCTAACTTTGCATCCGCTAACCGAGAGAGGGGTAGTCAAAAAGAAGCTCACAATGATAAATAAGTGAGTAGTTGATGAAAGAAAATGTTTTGGAGATTATCCTTTAGAGTACAGGAATAAGGATTGAAATTGTTTTCAACTCTGCCTGGGACTACCGAGGATGTGATATATAGATTACATACAATCGGG
>CALYPL010000047.1 GCA_945273835.1 uncultured Dysgonomonas sp.
GTCAACCATTGTCTCATCTTTCATAGGTTAGCCATGTAGAAAAATACTTTCTAAGTAATCGAAAGTAAAAAGCCTATAAATGTAAGATTTCGAAATCTTTACATTTATAGGCTTTTATATTAAAACGATCTTTATTTATACAGTTCTTTGTATTGTGTATCGTTTATTGGTTTGATCAATTCTCATCAAATTCCGAAGCTACTCGCTCAATCTTTTTCGACAATGAGTATTTACGAACAAGTTCGGAAACTTCAGGATCAAGAGGAATACGGTATACCTTCGAGTTATCCAACTTACATGCTTTAAGTAAGTGTTCGGTAGCTTCCTGTTCATTACCTAAACGAGCTGCAACTATTGTTAGAAGATATTCATTTCCACCGGTCTGAGGTAATCTATTTAATAAATCGTATGCTTTAGCATTGTATCCCATACAAATCAAGCAAAGAGCGAGATTATAATCCGGATATTTAGAAAGTATATCCAGTGCTTTCCAGTAATCACGATCAAGCAGATACTTGAGACCTTGGTCATAACCTTCAAGAATTTCTACTTGTATTGAATCTGAAGCAACCATGTTAGGGCGACTCATATTTAGTGTCAGATCAACTTTATTTAATAGCGGATAGATTGAGTCTTTTATGATTTTATAATCTTGCGGAAACGTTTTCTTAATATCAGTTTCCACTTGATCAGGATTTGTCGCTTCGCTAATTATTGATAATATCTGGTCTTTGTTAGGCAAATCATAACGTTTGTTGATATTTCTTGCCAATGTGCTCCAGTCTTCTCCTCCTGCTCGCCATTTGAAAATTGAGTTTGCATTTGGTATATCTGAGAATGTATTATTTACAAGATACCTTTTCAAAGATTCAGCTCTCTTTTCAGATAGCTCGTAGTTATTACTCCAGCTTCCATCAAGCGATGTTGTAACTTTAAAGTTTATACTATCCATGGTATAACCACCTCTTTTAGTTTCTGGATTATATGTAGTAAATGTATTGTATGTATCGCGAAGTTTTCCTAATTCGGCTTTATTATTAGCGTAATTCGGATCGAAGTTCGGTCTATCAGGTGCAAATTTAAGTTGCGACTGCATTGAGCTGAACATATTTTTGTAAATCTTAGTCTCTTTCTTCACAAGGCTTTCGTCAGCAAGTTGAACCATAGAAGATATAAAGTAAGAAATCGTGTCAATTACAGGTATGGTGAAGCTACTGTAATCTATGGCCTGCACCTTTCCTCGCATGATTATAGATAAGCTTTTCAGACCAGGAGTTACAGGAAACTCCTGTTGATAGTAATATGAAAAATTATATCTTGGATCTACAATACTATCCACACGATAGTCAAATTCATTTTCGAGCGGATATCTCACTAATTCTTTAAATATATCGTCTTTACGTTTTATTGCAGCTTCATTTAATGCTATTTTCTCAAATTCGTATCTGTAATTGGCTATTTTGGCAGAATCTTTTTCTGTTACAGCATAGTTCTTGATGTCATTAATAGTTCTTCCTGATTCGTGAAGTTTTCTATATTTATTTGGTACAGCATCTTCCTCAATTGTGGGCGGTATCCATTCGGATGGCAATTTAGACGCTTCTTTTTCTAAACGAGCTAGATAACTTGCATATACACCAGTTGTGTCTTTCTCTTGCGCCAGAAGGCGTGTTACTTCTTCTCTCGCTTCGCGAATATATTGTTGCTGCAGTTCGGCACGACGTCCTACTTTACGTGCAGTTTCGTAAGCCTGTTTATCTTCTTGTTTGAACTTCCATTCATCATAGTTTATTTGATTCTGGTACTCTTTATGATATAAGTCCCAGTAGAAAGTCTGACGGTTTTTGATATCTGCTTGTATACCTTTTTCATCAAGGAACAAACTGTCGTATTTGCTTTTATCAACCAAAGTATTTAAGAAAAGCTGATAATTGTCATAGTCCTGTAGCTGTTTTTTTACAAATGCTTCACCTTTAAGCATTAATTCTGGTAAGGCTATTATTGAATCATCTGCAAGGACCAACGGGCTTAGAACTACACGCCAATCTGTAGATAGAAGCTCGTGTGGCACTTTTATGATAAAATCAATGCCCACTTTACCTTCACGTTCGGGTGTAAATCTTGATCGTGCGGTAATTGTTACTTCAGAAAGACGTTGATCTTTTGTAAGGTCTACATCTTTAGAGTTTGATTTACTATACGGACTTCCCGGTTCAAAATAATTGTCCGGATTTGTGAATGAAACATCTTCAGAGACTGTGGCTGAACCGTTTAACTCACTACCTGCTCTTGTGCGAGGTAACTCAATTGAAGCTCTTTTAGATTGCATAAAAAGTATTCGTGTCAGAGCTCCCCCTCGTTTAGTCTTTGTCTTTGCTGACGATTCTGTACTTGCGAATGCTACAGTCAGGCATAAAGCTAATACAATGACAAAGACCGCCTGTAAGTATTTCATACAAGTGTCTTTTTTATCTTTATTTAAACTCATACTTTAAGTGTTTTTAACCTAATTATTAATATTATATTTAACACTTATTGCTTTTTATTGTATTGTTAAAGTGTTAATTACGCACTCAGTATTACGCTTGATTCATGCATCAATGACTGCAAAGGTAGTAAATTATTTAATTAAAATATATATTTATTTTATTAATTAGCATAATTTTAATTATTTGAAATAGTAAAATTATAGTATTTTGCCTCTTAGTACATTTGTATTAACTATTTCTCATCTATTAATTATTCTTTACTTTGAGACTTGTTTTATTAGTCTACTAAAATATTGGCTAATAAAAAATTACTAAAATAAATTTTTAATTATAAAAAACCGATTATTATATTTTTGAGACTTTAGATCTGATTATAGATTCATGTAGGTTAGGAACATTTGCATAGTAAATTAATAAAGTTTCATGTGTTATTTTTCCTAAAAAAGACTTTATATTGAAATAATGGAAACGAAAAGCGAGTAATAATTTAAAATCTGAAAAAGAAGTTGGGTGTAGATGCTCAATTAAATGTTGGTTTAAGGATATTTTAAATGAGACTTATGAATTTTATAATCAAAAATAAAACATTCTCAATGTATAAGTTTAAAAACAATATTTTTAATGTTTTGTCTATTGATTAAATATAATTAGATTATGTCATGATTGAATGCGATGTGTATGAATGATGTTTTAATATTTATACAATATAATTTAGGGCAGTAAATAAAAACTGCCCTATAATTATTATAATAAATAAGTAAATCAAGTTTTTAACAATAAGATCTTTGGTTTATACCTTCGTAGTAATTTATAAACGCTGTATTTACCATTCTGTTGCCGCCGGGGGTTGGGTAATTGCCTGAAAAATACCAATCTCCGCAGTTGTTTGGACATGCTTTATGCAGATTTTCTATACTTTGGAAAACGATTTCAACTTCAGCATTAGTGCCTGGAGGTGTTAATATTTCAGCCATTTTCTTCGATATATCTTCGTCTGTAAAAGGAGCATATATTTCTTTTACATAGTTGACGATTTCTTCTTTTGGTTTGTCTTTCTGTTCAACGGATTTGCGATACACTTCATCGATAACACTTTTCATACCACGTTCTTTGAGCAATTCAATAGCTGCTCTGAATGCGGCAAATTCGCTTAACCTTGACATATCAATTCCATAACAGTCGGGGTAGCGGATTTGAGGTGATGATGATACTATTACTAATTTTTTCGGGTGTATTCTGTCAAGCATTTTAATGATACTTTGTTTTAGTGTAGTTCCTCGTACTATACTGTCGTCAATGGCAACAAGATTGTCTTGATAAGGAACTATGGAGTCGTAAGTAACATCGTAAACGTGTGTAGCAAGATCGTTCCGACTTTTTTCCTGTGCAATAAATGTTCTGAGTTTGATGTCTTTTATCACAACTTTTTCGGTCCGGACACGCATAGACAAGATTTTTGTTAATTCTTCATCAGTGATGCTCGTACCTTTTTCTACAATTTTGCGGTGTTTAACTTCGTTCATGTGCTTGTTAAAAGCGTCAACCATGCCGAAAAAAGCGACTTCAGCAGTATTCGGAATGAAAGAAAATACAGTATGCTGTATGTCAGAATTTATAGCTTTGAGGATGCGAGGGAGAAGAAGGCTGCCTAATTCTTTTCGTTCACGATAAATGTCGGCATCTGAACCCCTTGAGAAGTAAATGCGTTCGAATGAACAAGGTGCCAATTTTTCTTTTTCGCGTATTTGTGAGAAATAAGTTGTGCCGTCTTTTTTCACAATCAATGCTTGACCGGGTTCTAATTCTTTGATGGCTGATGCATCAAGATTCATAGTTGTTTGAATTACCGGTCTTTCAGAAGCTGCAACAACAATTTCGTCATCAATATAATAAAAAGCAGGTCGTATCCCCCATGGGTCCCTGTAAAGAAATGCATCTCCGCATCCGATAAGCCCACCGACTACATAACCGCCATCCCATTTACGACTCGCACGGTTAAGTAAAAAAGGTATATCAAGATTTTTTTCGATAAGCCCACTCAAAGCTTCTCCTTTCAGTCCGCTATCTTTTTGCTTGTCAAACTCATATTGAACTTCACGGTCAAGCGCATGTCCCATGATTTCGAGCATGACAAATGTATCAGCATAATCACGAGGATGCTGACCTTGTTGGAGTAGGGTTTTAAATATTTCGTCTACATTGGTGAAATTGAAATTACCGGCTACCGTTAGTGTTCTTGATTTCCAGTTATTTCTTCTTAAAAGTGGTTGAATGTATGAAAGACCTTGTTTATTGGTAGTGCTGTATCGAAGATGTCCTAAAAAGAGTTCTCCCGCAAAGGGAATATTTTGACTTGCAAACTGGGGATCTCCTAATTCTTCTTGCGTAAATTTACTGAATTGATCGTATACTGAACCGAATATTTCAGATATTGCACTTGAACCTAATGCTCTTTCTCTAAAAAGAAATTCATTTCCGGGAGGAGAGTCGGTTTTGATGACGGACAAACCGGCTCCTTCTTGTCCCCGGTTATGTTGTTTCTCCATCAAGAGGTATAGTTTGTTTAAACCGTATTGCCATGTACCGTATTTTTCCTGATAATATTCAAGCGGCTTTAATAATCGGATCATTGCAATACCACATTCGTGCTTTAAAGGTTCGGTCATAGTTTGAACGGCTTTTGTTAATATCGTTATAATAAGGGATACAAATATAGTATGATTTTCTAAGTTAGCCTAAATTTTAAGAATGATATGAGACTTTTAATAGATATTGTGTATTGAATTGTATAACTGATATTTATATTCGGTCTATTCGTCATTGCCAGTATTGTATTTTGCGCATCTTTTTTGATTTATATTTATTTTATACCTAAATAATTTGGGAAGTAATTTTTTTTTCTTACCTTTGCACTCGCTTGATGAGAATGAAAGCAGATTCCGTAGCTCAGTTGGTAGAGCACATCACTTTTAATGATGGGGTCCTGGGTTCGAGCCCCAGCGGGATCAC
>CALYPL010000048.1 GCA_945273835.1 uncultured Dysgonomonas sp.
TGGCTAAATATATTAGCTAAAATTTCGTCTGTAGAAATCTGCCCGGTTATCTCACCAAGATAATGCATACATTCGCGAATATCTTGTGAAAGAAAATCGCCCGAAAGACCATTATGAATACCATTTATCACTCGTCGTATCGAAGTAAGTGAGTTTTGCAATGCCTCGTAATGACGAATATTTGTTATTATCACATCTTGTTCTCCTATTTGCGGGATGTTGGCAGCTTCCACCAGCTTATTCTCGAGATCAGAAATTCCATCATCATATTTTGCGGAAATATAAATCCTATCGGGTATTTTTTCTTGTAAAATAACACGTTTCTTATCCATCGCTACTCCACATCCGACAATATCAATTTTATTGAATACCATGATCAGTTTTTGCCTGTCGATGTGTGATAATATTTTATCCGCAAGTTGAAGTATAGGGGCATCTTCTGTCATAGCATCAACTATCCAAAGGACGATACTTGCCTGCTCAAGTTTACGGAAAGTTCGTTCTATTCCGATTGATTCTATTTTGTCAGCTGTATCCCGTATTCCGGCTGTATCTATTAACCTGAAAGTTAATCCTTGTATATTCAGTGTATCTTCAATCACATCACGAGTTGTCCCATGTATATCTGACACTATCGCCTTTTCATCGTGCAATAATTGATTTAATAATGTTGATTTTCCTGCATTTGTTTCGCCAATAATAGCAACGGGTATTCCGCTTTTAACAGCATTACCAACACTGAATGATTCTGCAAGTTTTGATATGTGGGCTTCTATTTGTTGTGCCGCATTTTTTAGACTATCCCGATTAGCAAATTCTACATCTTCTTCCGAGAAGTCGAGTTCAAGTTCTATTAATGATACGAAATTCAATAACTCGGTTCGCACCTCTTCTAACTTATTGCTTATACCTCCACGCATCTGGTTCATGGCAAGGCGATGAGTGGCTGATGATGTCGAGGATATAAGATCAGCGACCGACTCGGCTTGTGAAAGATCCATCTTACCGTTGGCAAATGCCCTTTGAGTAAATTCTCCCGGCTTAGCCAATGAAGCGCCATTGTTAATAAGCGATTGAAGAATATTTTGCTGAATATATACTGATCCGTGGCAAGATATTTCCACACTATCCTCGCCCGTAAAGGAACGTGGTGCATGGAATATGCTGATTAATACTTCATCTAATATGGCATTGTCTTGAATGATAGTACCAAAATGAATGGTATTTGGTTTCTGATCAACCAATTTTTTACCATTTGCCAATTTCACGATTTTATCTGCCACATCAATACAGCCTGTTCCTGAAAGACGTATTACGGCTATACCGCCAACACCTTGTGGGGTTGAAATCGCTGCTATTATACCGGATTGATTCATATTTTTTATTGTAGCTTACTTTATACAGGCAATCATATTTCTCAGAATACGAATTGCATTTGCCCAAGTACTGCATGAGTGTTCTTATCTCCCCATTTATGCGAATAGTCGGAGTAAGTATAATTCAGATGTACACGGCATTGTTTGTAAAAGTAATAATCAAGTCCGATTGTGTAATCCATAACTTCCTTATTTTTGTCTTTATCTTTGTTAAAATAGTCTACTTTGCCGACTACGCTGAATTTCTGAGGAAGAATATAATATTTCCCTACACCGTAAAGCCCTTCTTTATCAATCAGACCATCTGAACCATTGATCCATTCAGCGCGTGCATAAAAACGATCCGATGTATAATCGCTGCTGATAATCCAACGATTACGCACATGATCACCTAAAGGTTTGTTGTTTTTCTCATCCTCATAATGTGCTTCTCCCCAATATGCTCCTCCGCCTATCCGAAAGTTTTTGACAGGACGCAACATAACATTAAAGGCAATATCTTTCGTACTGTTATTTTCGGATGTATTCATTCCTGTTCCCTGAAATAAGCCGACAGCATATTGCACCAACTCATGATTATTGCTTTGAAACAATTTTCCTTCGGCCATTATACCTGCATCACGTCCGCTATTGTTCTTCTGATTTTGAAATTTATGTACATCTTCAGCCATACCGATAAGCGAGCTTACCGAACGTGTGTTAGTTATGGTTTCTAAGTTTATGAGAGAGATTTGATTTTCGATTGAAAGAGGTGTTTTAAACTGTCCTATTCTGAAACCAAGTTCGTTTGCAGGAGTCCATTTACCGTAAAACTCGTATATCTCGGGATGAACAAGTTCACTTAAAAAGTAATAACCTATATTTTTTGTTAATTGTCCGCTGACTGAAACAAATACGCAACGTGCCTGAAAATCATGTTTATGTAGCTGGGTATTTTTATATCGATACATCAGAAGTCCATAACCTCCGACTTTAACATATGGGGTATTGTTGAAGAAGTCAAGTACATTATGAGCCTTTTGTTCCAGCGTATTTTTTTGTTCAGCTTGTTTCGGTTCAGCTCTTAATTCATCAGCTTCCTGCTGTGTTAAGACTTGCTTTTCCACTAATTTCTTGAGAAGTTCGTCATTCGCATTCTGAGCGTTTATGGCAATTGCCGTTATAAGAACTAAGCATATTGCTGTTAATCTTTTAAACATAATTTTATTATCAAAAATATTTTATTTGTGATTATCTGATTCTGAATTAACAGTTTAATGTTAATTTCTTTTTATAGTACTCATATTTACCGAAAAAATTAATTTCACCTCTAAATTGGCTTGCATTAAGTATAGAAAAAACAGCCTATTATCATTTACATTTTTAATATTGGGCAAAATAAATTCATCTGATAAAATATAAAGAAAAATGATCTATTGAAATGGAAATGAAATTACTTTATCTCAACAGGCTCTCCTAAATATTTTGGTTTCTTATTCGTGATTAAATCAATAAAAACTTTCGCTTTTGCAAATTTTTCCCTCACCTTAGTACGTACGGATTTACGATTGAGTCTCAAATCCTTTGCGTTATATGCATAAGCCGTCATGCCATAATATTGGGCTAAAAATATAGCGCGTTCGTTATGGAATTTTTGCGAAACAATAATTATTGAATCTTGACCGAATATCAGTTTTGATCGCACCACTGAATCGAGTGTACGCAATCCAGCATAGTCAAGATAGATTATACTGTCGGGTACACCTAACTCAATTAAAGACTGTCGCATATCTTCGGGTTCATTATATGTCTTTGTGCTATTGTCGCCACTTAAGATAAAAGCATCTACCTTGCCTGCGTCATACAACTCCTTTGCAGCCGCCATGCGATAGGTAAAATAAAGGTTTTGGCGGCTTCCGATATTTTTAGCTGCACCTAATACCAATGCTGCCTTTTGATGTGGAATTTGATTAACATCTGAATAAACGTACTGTTTTGTATCATGTGGAATTTTCCAGTTAGCAAACAAAATGAGTGCGGTAACTGAACATACTAAAATTACTACTATTATACACACAATCTTAAATACTTTTTTTATTTTTTTCCTCATCAGATACGGTCTAATACAGTTTTAATAAGATCTTCAATTGAGCCTTTATAGTCGGCATCAGCATCTCCCGCCAGACGATTAGCGATAATTGTGCATACCGTCATGGCTTTATGTCCCATCAGACGGCTAAGACCCGCAAGTGGAGCACTCTCCATCTCATAATTCGTTATTTTATCGCCATCGTATTCAAAACTTTCAATTCTGCTGTTCAAGTCAGGATTAGCCAATGGCAGACGAACATATCGCCCTTGCGGACCATAAAATCCAATCGCCGAAATAGTCACTCCCTTCAACATATCGAAACCGATACGATCTATCAATTCTTCGCTGGCTTTTACCGCATAGGGTGAACAGTGTAGCGGATTCCAATTCACATGTTTCCTGAATGCTTCTTCAAATTCATGTAATGTTATCTCATTGCGCCCATCGTAATAATTCAAGACTCCGTCAAAGCCTATTGACTTAGCGGAAACGACATATGAGCCAAGTGGGCAATTGGGTTGCAAAGCTCCTGATGTCCCTACCCTAACCAACGTCAACTGCTTAAACTCTTCTTTTACTTGCCGAGTATTGAAATCGACATTCGCAAGAGCATCTAACTCTGTCATCACGATGTCGATATTATCAGGTCCTATACCATGAGATAATGCTGTGATACGTTTTCCTTGATAGTTACCTGTTATGGTATGAAATTCACGGCTTTGGATTTCACATTCAATTGAGTCGAAATATTTTGCGGTTAAGGTAACCCTGTCAGGATCACCCATCATTATAATTTTATCTGAAAGTTGTTCGGGACGTATATGTAGATGAAAAACGCTGCCATCATCATTGATTATCAATTCTGATTCGGGTATTGTTCTCATAATTTAAGTTATTAAATCTTTAATTTGCAAATATACTGATTAGTTTTCGGATTGGAAAAATATTACCTTTGTGAACGAACTGACTGTGATTATGAAAATCGTACTTCTTGTTATCGGTAAAACGGATGCCGGCTATTTTATGGATGGCATTGCTGAATATCAGAAACGCCTCGAACATTATATTCCTTTTGAGATGTCGGTCATCCCCGATATTAAAAACACGAAGAATTTATCAGAGTCCAAACAAAAAGATAAGGAGGGCGAATTAATCATTAAAAATCTTCAATCGGGTGATTATGTGGTGCTTCTTGATGAAAAAGGTAAAGAATATTCTTCTGTAAAATTTGCAGAATATATTGAGCGGAAAACACATGTTGTTCCGAAACGTTTGGTGTTTATAATCGGTGGTCCGTACGGTTTTTCTCAAGATGTTTATGATAAAGCCAATGAGAAACTGACGTTGTCACGAATGACTTTTTCGCATCAGATGGTTAGGCTTATATTTTTAGAACAGCTGTATAGAGCGATGACTATCCTCAATAATGAGCCATATCATCATGAATGATAAACAGACTTTTTGACTGAAATATTTTATGAAAAGGCAGGTTTAGATCGCATCAACGTTGTTCTTTAACTTGTTATTGATGATGATAACAGAAAACAGGAGTTGCATGAATAGGCTCTTTCTTTGGATGAGACAATCGGGTACAATGCCGTTCGGATTCTCACAGATTTTCACGCCTCAACTGACAATTGGTTATATGGAAAACAAGATGAGGTAATAGATTATGTGATGAGTTGGGGCATGAAGAAAATGCAAATGTATCTTCTGCGTCCTGCACAAGCAAAGTTTTCCAAATCCTCTAAGAGTAGATTTTCTTAATTATTGTCTATTGTCTGAATAAAATGTCCTGTTCCGATGTATGAGTCTTCGACCTTAAGAAAAAAATATTATTTGGTACCCAAGTACATTGAGCAAATGCCAAATGAATAAGTCTTGCATTTAGCGTCACGGAAACCATTATCAGTAAGCACTTTTACCATTTCTTTTCCTTGTACAAATGCCTCTATTGACTTTGGTAAATATTTATAGGCACTTCTGTCTTTCGATATTAATCGTCCGATTGTAGGAATAAAAAGCTTCGAATAAAGCCAATAAC
>CALYPL010000049.1 GCA_945273835.1 uncultured Dysgonomonas sp.
ATAAGTACTTTACAAAATAAAGACACAACAGGATATAGCGTGCTTCATTTATATTCTGGATACTTGTGATCGTAACCTAAAAAATCGATATGATAGAACATAAACGCTTTGCACTTTTGGGTACTTGTATATTAATATTTTTGTTTTCATATCCAGTTGCTTTCTCCCAAAATCAAACTGGTACAGTTCTTGATCAACAACACAATCCAATCGAATTTGCAACTATCTTATTAATAGATGAAAATAATAAGACATTAGAAGTTCAAACGACAGATAGTACAGGATATTTTAAACTAAATAAAAGTCCTGCCATGAATCAGAATCAATGGAAAATCGTTGCTCAGCACATGTTATATTATGCAGATACTATAAATGTAATACCCGATATAGATCATACTTATATTATTCTTTTAACTGAAAAAAAATATCTCTTAAACGAAGTTGCCGTGATCGGAGAACAACCTAAAGTAAGGATCGATGGCAACAATATTATATATAATGCCAATCATATTTCTAAAAATAAGATTGTTAGCAATGTTTCAGATCTTTTAAAAGAAGTCCCAGCTGTGATCAAAACCAATAATGGTTTCTCTTTAGCTGGTAGTGATGAATTAACCATTATACTTAACGGGCAAAGAACCTCAATGACTATCGAACAAGTTAAGAATATGTTAGATGGTATTTCTGCATCTAAAGTCAAAAGTATAGAAGTAATGTATAGCCCACCGGCAAAATACAATGTAAAAGGAGCTTTGATAAATATAATACTTGATTCGGATGTTAGTAGAGAATTCCCTCTTGTTGGTGATGTTGGGGGCATCTTTAATCAATCATTCTATGCTTCAAGCAAACAATTGCTCAACATGACTTATACTAAAAAGAAAATCAGAATAGATTTAATGTCTCAATTTTATAGTGGAAATAATTGGGGAAAAACTGTCTCTTTTGCAGACCATAACTTAAAAGGAACTTTGGGACATATAAATGAGGAAACTCGAAAGAAGAGTAATTTTCTAAATTTTAATACCCGATTAGGGGGTGAATATACGATGAAAACAGACTCAAAAATAATATTTTCAATATATTATGATAGCAATAAAAATAATAGTAATAATTGGGGTGATAACATTTACAAAATGGATAATCAGCCTGACTCTATTTCGAGCTTGAACTATGTTAGAGATAAGAACCAGTTATTCGACACATACATAGAATATAAAAATAAAAAGTTCTCAGTCGGAGGTGAATATAAAAGATACAATAATCCTACAAATTCTCATTACAACGATTTTATGGAGAATTTACCTGCAAATTATAGTCTGAACAAATCTCGACAAAATATCAATTCATATTCTTTATTTGCAAATCATGAAGCAAAACTAGCTGCTATAAAATTAACATATGGGATAAATACAGGCTATACTAAATCAAACACAAAAGTTAATTTTTTTACAGGCGCGAATGATGAAATGACAGAAGACAAGAGTAAATATATTAATGGCCAACAAGACGAATATAATTTAACTCCATTTATCGATTTATACTATACATTCAGTAAAAAAATCAGCTTATCAGGTTCTATGAAGTTTGAATATTTCAAATCAGACTATGATAAAAATGGGAATAAGACCAATTTATGGGACAACTTTACTGTATATCCTAACCTTACTTTAACATACAATCCGGATTCTAAAAATATGTTTCAACTTGGATTTACTCATACCAAACGCTTTCCTTCATTTTGGGCTGTAAATCCACAAGTAACATTTCTTAATTCTTATACTCGTATAGAGGGAAACCCGGAACTAAAACCTAGTAATATATATAAAGGTCAATTGGTTTATATACTTAATCGCAAATATACTTTTGTGCTATTTTCTCAATATGTACCTAAATATTTCACTCAACTTCCACATATGTCTAATGATAAAGCTGAAATAATTTACAGATACGAAAACTTCGATTATCTAATTAGATCAGGAATAACCTTTGTCGCACCTATAAAAATTGGAGAGCAATTTACTACTCAAATAACCTTGCAAGGGATGAGATCGCATGAAAAAGAGGACAATTTCTATAACTCTTCTTTCAACAATGTAAGTTTCAGCGGAATTGCAGTATTAGATAATACCCTCAAAATTACATCAGACTTACTGTTTCAACTAACAGGCTTCTATCAGGCAAAATCTCGTCAAGGGGTTTACAGACTTGGAGATATCTGGGACTTATCAGCAAATACTAAATGGACTTTCTTGAAAAATGGTTCGTTGATCTTTTCTTATAATAATATTATATGCCATCAACGTCCTAAACCTATGATTATTGATTACAGTAATCAATACCGTTGGAGTAAAGATATAGAGAAAAGCACTTTCAGCGTTACCTTAAATTGGAAATTCGGAAGTTATAAAAGTAAAAACTACAATAAAATAGATAGCAGTAGATTGGGGAAATAACATCTTTAAAAATCCTATCATACACATCATTCTCTTGGTGGAGTTCCAAAGAGGTATGTTCTATCCATGAATCATAATACATGGTTCCCATTGTTTGGCGAAGTTTCGCAAAGGTGCAATGCTTTCCATTGGGTTCAAGCCAGCGTTGCATGACTTCAGAATGAGCGTATTTGGGGAGTTTACCTATCTTTGCCGTACATCTGACTATTATGGAGCGTATCACTTGATAGCCCTCACAAGTGGTTATTATAGTCATATAATAATTGCTTCTGATACTCGTTTATTTGTGGTTTTTACCTTTAGCTTGGTTTCGCAGTTGGGACACTCACAGTCTGTAAGGGTATCAACTAATGGACCTACTCCTTGCCACGAATGGGTACATTTAGTACAAGTAATTTTGCCTTTGTCGTTTCTTCTGCCAAGATGGTCGATCACATCGTTTTTACTCCATTCTATTCGTTCTTTAGTTAGCTTGGGTAATTTTTGCTAGCTTCTACAATTTGTCGTTGGAATTTATTTTTTGGTTTCATTGGGTAATCATTTAATTATTAATCAAATAAACTTGGCTGTATTGTCAATGCTATTTTCTTAGCTTTCTTGGTCGGTTGTCTCATTTTGTTATAGGCTTCATTGTGTACTTTTTCAATCGCATCTTTGCGAGCCTGCTCTTTTTCTTCTTCGGTCAATTCTACAATGTGATTGACGGTTATTCGGGCATTGATAGGCTTGCCGACTTCGATATTATCTTCATCGTAATAATGAACTGCCATACCAAATATCTCATCATCATGGAATCCTTTGCAACCGCTTTTCTGTACCGTGTTTAGAATGTATGTAATACTGTCGTCAATATTCTTATTCTCTTTGGTGGTATATGCCCACTCAAATAAAGCATCAGTTTGGGCACGTTGTTCCAAATAATTTTACATTGTATTTTTGAAATGTGATGTTGCTTTCATGGTTATTCTGATTTAAGTTTTAATACTGTTTCAAGTTCTTCTCTCTTGGTTTTGGAAAATATCCACCCTGCACGTTTATCGACTTTATATACCAATCGAGGATTGAATTTTCCTCCCATTGCTTTGAGTAAGTCTTTGATTTCTTTAGTTTCTCCGAACAAAGCGATTGCTTTTTCCAAATAATTTATAATCTCAATTTGTGTATAATGTTCCCGATAGAAGTTCTGTTATATGAAGCAGTAGATGCTTTTTGAATGAAAACTCCATCGGGACATCCTGCGATATAGGCAAATTGCTTGATTGCCTGTTCTTTGTCAAAATGGGTTCTTTCTTGATTATCCAACCCTGATAATAGCTTTCTCCTAAATAGAAGCCCTTGCCCATTGATTATTTTTCTCTATTTTCATAGCTTTCATTGTATTCGGATAGATAGGCAGTTTCTTCAAAATTTGATGCGTATTTCCGCATTTCTGAGAAAAGGTCTCTTTTGTGTTTAGAGAATCCCAAAATAACGGTTCGGGTAGTTCGTTAGGCATAGTAGTCAATCTGACTGCCACTCTCGTCTTGTTTCAAGCAAGCGATAATCAAGGCTTGGGTGTCTTCGGGTAGGTTTTCATTTAACCATTCGCGACCAACGTTTTTTACTGCTTCCCTGCGATTTTCTTCGATTCTTTGTTTTCCCATTTCATCCGCTTGTTTAGCTTGCGCTTTGGCTAAGAGTTTGCTCACTTCTTCTTCGGACATAAATTCGATATTGTTTTCATCGTAATACATACCAATACCAAATTTTTGGCTCAATGGTCGGATGATTTCACTTTGGTGTATATCGAGGGTACGTAAATTCATTAGGTGGTAATGATAGCCATATTTATCGTGTGTAATTTTATAAACTACATAACGGTCATAACTGTAACCTTCCATTCGAAGAGTTTGATTTACTTCTACTGCTTTTACTTCTGTGTCTGTTGCTGTTCCACCAAATAGGGAGTATAATTTTGTCATAATAATTGGATTTAGTGGTGTTAATAATCTATTCTTATATTTCTTCTAAGTCTATGAGAAAATATCTCTTCGTATTTTTTTACTGCTTGTTTCAACTTGTTATATTTTTCGATTTCCTTGTCATAGTTAAATGATTATCGTTAAGGATTGCAATAATCTCACTTGTTAAATATTCTATTTCTTCATTTATGGTTTTAATGGTTTCGGTGCTATTCAGTCGCTTGTTTTCATTTACTGAAATAGCAAAATCATAATTGTATATATATCACTGAATATTCAATTTGTATTTTTATATATCTTCGTAAGACTGTCTACACTAAAGCTTATTTTATTATTTGATAGATTTATATAC
Source organism: uncultured Dysgonomonas sp. (assembly GCA_945273835.1). Lineage (GTDB taxonomy): Bacteria > Bacteroidota > Bacteroidia > Bacteroidales > Dysgonomonadaceae > Dysgonomonas. The sequence goes on from CALYPL010000049.1 coordinate 4,770, forward strand.
ATATTTTTGATAACCTCTTTCGCTGATTTTATTAATTTGACATTTACAACTTTACCGTTGTATTGTTCTATTACAGGTATAATAGCTTTTAGAGTAGTTACAAACATTTGATATATCTTTTCTTGATGCTCGTATTTAGCTGTAAACTCTTGTTTTCTGTTGGGTTCCGTGTAATACATAATCTTGATATTTAAAATGTTAATAATAATAGAGAGATAAGGATTATAAAGGAGACAATAGATAGAATCAGCTTTACAAACAGTTTCACTATTTTAAATACAAGGCAGATAATCAGATAAGTACCTGAAAGACCGAAGACATTACACTGTCAATATGCGACAAATGAAATAGTTAGACTTTAATCGGTGCCATTTTGAAATGTTTAAATTCGGGTACCGAATTGGTTACCGAATAACTGTCATATCGTTACCTTAGTCTGTCGCCTGTTGTCAAAGTGAGGAAATAAAAAAATCCCCTAAATTAGTCATTTAGAGGATTTTGTCTTGTTTTGGCGTCGAACTGTCTGTTAAGTTCTGTTCGACAAGTGATCCCGCTGG
>CALYPL010000050.1 GCA_945273835.1 uncultured Dysgonomonas sp.
ATTTTAGATCAAGATAAAACAACATCCGATATTTTAAAAAATTGAATAGTTTTAATCAGTAAGTCGTTTGGACGATTAAATAAAAAAGCGGACAAGATTAATTAGGGGCTTGTCCACTTTTTCAAATGATTATGGTGTAATTTGTCAGCATTGAATGAGATGAAATATCAAAGCTTATGACACACCGTATTAGTTGGATTCAAACGATAACTTATTGTATTTCATCAGCCGAAAGTACTTGATTTGGAGATTCGTGTTTTGTTTTGAAACAGTGTTTATCCGATAGGGCTTGGAGGGATTTTATAGTCCATAAGTTCGTCTATTTTATCTTGCAATTCGCCGCCACGGATGCCTCGTGCTATTATTGTTCCGTTGTGGTCTATGATCAGCAATTCGGGTATGTCGATTATTCCGTAGGCTTTGGCTATGGGATCGTCATATCCTTTTAGATTTGTGAGCTGAGGCCATTTTATGTGTAAGGCTTTTGATGCTTTTAGCCAGCTTTGGCTGTCAGTGTCGAGCGAGATACTGACGATTTCGAGTCCTTTTGAGTGAAATTCATTATAGAGTGATTCGAGATGTGGTATTGTGGTTTCGCAAGGAGTACTCCATGATGCCCAAAAATCGATAATAACATATTTCTTTTTACCGACATAGTCTGATAGGCTGACAGTATTGTCTTGTACATTTTTTCCGCTGACATTGACGTATTTCGATCCAACGGCTGTTGAAATCTGAGCTTTCAGATTTTGTTCTTTTAGTTTGTATTGTTGTGTATTTCTGAAATCGTCATCGAAATTATTTGACAACTCAAGTTGTTTTTGCGGATTGATGTAAATCGATTCGGTATAGAAAGCTATTTGCCCAAGAGGGTTTGCTTTATTTGTTTTTATAAAGTTATAGGCAAGTTCCTCAATTGCAGCTTTGGCCTTGTTCTCCGCATTGTGCTGATTTTCTTTTTGTTCAGGTGTTAAGTCGCTTTGATATTCGAGCAAATTACGTCCGTTATACAATTGTTGCAATTCAATGAGTTTTTTGTATAATGTATTATTATATTCCTGATATGTGTCGTTTAGTGGACTTCCATTAACAATAGGTCGGTGTGTTATTGAGTCGTAAACAATTTGTATATTACCCTTTTCACAGACAAAGAGGGCAGGCAAAATGTCGTCGCTGAATTTTGCTATGCGGACGAATGGTTTTGAGGGAGAAGGTCCTGTTATTGAGAAACTGTTGTTTTCAATATTCATAGAATCAAGAGCCTGATTATCAGCCTTCATGGGGTCGTAGAAGTATACGGTTTTACCATTGTATTTTTCGGGCACCTGAACGGTTACCGTAAATTCATCTTTCTTGTCTTTACAGGATACAAATAATATTGTTAATAAAGCTATTACAGCGCCAAGTTTCAATAAAACGGGGTAATCTTTCATCTCATTTGTTTATGATAAGGGTTTTTTTCTTATAAATTCAATCAGGCTGCGAATTTACAAAAATTTGCAAAAAAATAATATCTATACTTTCAATGATCAATAAAATTTGGGGGTTAGCTCATATCGAACCAATTCATACCGTAGTGCAAAAGTATCAATTCAACCACATAGCGCAATCCTTTTCCGATCAGCATAAATACAGCGACTGTTACTTTATTGGCACGCATATATCCGAGTGCGACAGCCATAAGGTCGCCTATGCCGGGCAGCCAAGTAAAGAGTGATATAAGGGCTGTTCCTCGACCTTGAAGCCGTTGCTGCATCTTATAGATTTTTTCGGGTTTTATCTTCAGATACTTTTCAATCCATTTAAGTTTACCCAGATTTCCGAGCCAATAGTTTGTCATTCCTCCCAGCCAATTGCCTAAAGTGGCAAGAATGAGGCAAGGCACGGGCGCAGAACCGGCATAAAGTAATCCCACAAATACGATGTCGGAACTGAACGGAAGTATTGTTGCAGCTAAAAAACTGGCTATAAACAGACCCCAATATCCATATTCTATTAGAAAGTCAAGCATGATTTTTTAATTTTAAAGTCAATAAAGATAAGTAAAATTATTTATGATCCGAGTCTTGTAAACTTCGTGTTATTTTTATTGCCTGAAACTTCTCAACCCTTTGATTTGTTATACAAAAAATTTAGATATAGTATAATATGAAATCTTACAGCATCATTCTTTATATTAGTATTGTACTGTTTGTTACAAGCTTAATATTATGGTATATGTCAGGTAAGAACAGCGAAACACGCCGATCGTCCAAAAAAGTCTATATCGGAGGTTTTATGTTTTTCAGCGCGTTGCTTGGCGGGCTTTTGGCTCTGATTCTGTGGGCTATCGGCAAATAAAGATCATCGACTGAATTAACTTGTCGTAATGCAACAAGCGATATTATACGTGGAGAAATTATGTGGATTTTTTTTTATTAATTGCAATATAATTTTTAAACAGTATACCGTTGATTTATTTATAAAAAGAAAAAATTATATTTGTATCTAATAATCAATTTTTAGAATTGTCTGATTATAATGAAAAGCTTTACACTGACTATTCTGTTTGCAACGTTTCTTGTTCTGACTTTGACCACGGTTTCTTGCTCGAAGCAAAAAACATCGCCCGAAATTGTAGAAGAGATAATCGATAATAATGTTGAAATAAAAGACAGTATGGATGATATGAATGTATTGAAAATTGTAGCGGTTCTGACCATTAAAGAAGAAAAGTATCGTGACGAAGTTGAAAAGGCTTTGACGTCGGTTGTAGACGGTACCCGAACCGAAGAAGGCAATATCTCTTATGAGCTTCACCAAGATGTATCAAATCCGTTGGTATATGTTTTTATCGAAGTCTGGAACTCGCGCGAAGCCATAGAAATTCACAACCAAACACCTCACTTTTTAGCATTCAAAGAAGCGATAAAAAATAAAGTAGATTTGTCGGTCAATGTCATACGTAAGATATATTGACACTCTGATACTGAAAAAGAAAGAATAGTATCTTATTACCCGAACCGAAAAGCAGTTAACCCAAAGGCATTTCAACAAATCGGATAGAAACCTTTCTGAAGCCTAAAGTCTTCAGGAAAGTAGTCATCAATTTCACGGCACTATCGCGGCTCTTTTCAGATAAACCCAGATTAGTGGCTTCACGGCGTATGCTACTTTCAGCTTCCTTATACGCCTCGTCCACCAGTTTAGGTGTATCCCACAACCCGAACTGTACATCGTAGACCCGTGAGCGGGAATGATCAATACTCACGTGGCATATCTCAGGAAGAGGCAAACGCAGACTGACTGAATCGCCTATAACAGTTACATCTTCGGGACGGATTAAAGTCAGATCAATACACGAAACAACCTCGCCCGAAACCACAAGCACAGTCTTAGAATTCGGAAGCCATTGCCGCATCTTTTTATATTCCAACACATCCTGAATATTGTAGCGTACCAATTCAAGACGTCCAAGCTCCTCAGCCTGTTGAAGAATCATATCGTGCCTTGAGAAAGAATTAACTTTCAGATTACTCCTGATCAATAAAACAAGGCACACTACAACAACCGCACTCATTATGAAAATCAAAGTCTTCCTCATCCTGCTAATCTTTAAGATTTATCCAAGAAGCTAAGGTAAGGATTTAATCAATGACTTGATTTTTTGAACCACCTTTTTAATAGTCGCCTGAAAAATAACTATCGCACTTTCAATAATAATTTATTACGAGGCAACGATCAAATCAATACAGGCAATATTATACGGACAATCAGCATTTAGAATAAAAAATCCCGATTTTATTCGGGACTATTTATGAGAAATACATCATTTTTGAGAATCCTAATGTGTTGTGTTATCTTCTGAAATATAGCATTTTAAATCAACCTCTACTGTATTTCATCCACTAAAGATACAAATTTGAAAGCTTATCACAAC